>JAICXX010000040.1 GCA_025934485.1 Chitinophagaceae bacterium | reverse complement strand
GTACCTGCTATACTCAGAAGCACTGAACGAAGCAAACAGCAGTCCCACCGCCGATGTCTATAAGTATATCGACCTGGTGCGGGCGCGGGCCGGCCTGCCCACGGTGGAAAACGCGTGGACCAACTTCAGCACCAATCCTACAAAGTATACTACCCAAGCCGGGATGCGGTCCATCATCCAAAGGGAACGCGCCATCGAGCTCTGTTTCGAAGGCCAGCGGTATTGGGACGTTTTACGCTGGAAGACCGCTGCGCAGGAGTTGTCGGGTAATGTCACCGGCTGGGACCGGACGGCTAAGACCCCGGATCTTTTCTACCGTGAGCTGACGTTCTATTCCCGGTCGTTCGTGGCGCCCCGCGACTACTTTTTTCCCCTCGCAGATGGGGATCTGCTCAACGATCCCAATCTGGTGCAGAATCTAAACTGGTAGTGAAGCCAACATTATAATACTCTTCCAAAATGCTCTATATGAAATTATCCCGATGCCGTTATATCGTTTACCTTTTTATGGCTATTGCGTTTTTCCCGGCCTGCCGCCAGGAGAATTTAAACGCACCTGCCGTCACCGATACCAATCCGCCGGGGGTAGTATCGAACGTTTCCGTGGTAAACCTCAACGGAAAAGCTACGCTGACCTATACCTTACCGGTCAATACGGATCTCGAATACGTGAAGGCCGTTTACGAAACCTCACCCGGCGTCTCCGTGGAGGTTAAAGCATCGCGCTACACGAATACGATGACCGTCGATGGTTTTGGAGATACCCTCGCTCACCCAGTAAAGCTGTATGCCGTCAATTCCAGCGAGGTAGCCTCGGCCGCGGTCACGGTAACCGTCACTCCGCTGACCCCGGGTTATATCCTCGCAAGGAGGTCACTGCAAATTGCCGCTACCTTTGGTGGCTTTACGGTGAATTGTTCGAACCCTGTACTGGATAACCTGGCCGTCATTCCGATCGTCGATACCACCGGCGGAGGGGAGTGGGTGCAGACGGTTGGCATGGATAATATCTATAGCGCCGACACCCTCATTTCCGGTGTCATCCGTAATCAACCGTCCATCGAACGGAAATATGGATTTACGGTCAGAGACCGGTGGATGCACTACTCGGACACGTTGTTCGTTACGCTGACACCCTGGTTCGAGCAGCAGCTGGATAAGAGCAAATGGAATACGCTGGTCCTGCCCAACGACGCCACGGTCCTCAACAATGGCGGTTACACCTGGCCTTACTACATGTGGGACGGCAATTTCCATCCTAACTGGCCAGATACTTATTTCACGGTCGAAAGCGCCATCGAACCTCAAATGGTCACGGTCGATCTGGGCGCGGGCCATACGTTCAGCCGGTTCCAGATCAATCCCTATCTCGAAGTCGGCAACTATTATTATGTGCGGGGAAATCCCAAGGATTTCGAGATCTGGGGCTCGAACAACCCGGATATGAGCGATCCCGTAGACGCCAATAATAACCCCGGCGCCTCGTGGACGAAGCTCGGTACTTTTCATGTGATCAAGCCGTCCGGTTCGCCCTATCAGACGGAGACGGCTGACGACCAGGCTGCAGCCTACAATGGATGGCAGTTCGATTTTCCCGCCGGCATTCCCTCATACCGGTATATCCGATTCCGGCAGCTGTCCAACTGGCAAGGCACCTACTTCATCTGCATTTCGGAATTAACTCTTTGGGGAAATTAAAAAAAACATCATGAGCAAGACTATCAATATACTCTTTTGTTTATCGCTGTTCGCGGCAGCATGCTCTAAAATGGATGATTACAAATCCAAATATATACAGGGCGGCGCTATCACTTATGCGGGCAAAATGGATTCGGTAAAAATATTCTCGGGAAGGAATCGGGTTAAAGTCAGCGGTCTGTTCACCTCCGACCCCAATATCGTCAAATACCGGGTCTTTTGGAACAGCCGGCAGGATTCCGTCGAAGTTGCCGTTACGCGGACGACCGGCGTGGATACGGCCAGTCTGATCATTCCCAAGCTTACGGAAGGAGTGCAAAGCTTCGAGATCAGGACCTATGACAAAATGGGCAATTCCTCCGTACCCGTGTATGTCTCTGCGAGCGTATTCGGCGATCTCTATCAAAGCTCGCTGGTCAATAGAGGTGTGGCCGACGCCTCGTATCAATCCGCCGACGGATCGGCATTGATCACCTGGGCCGATGTCAACAGCGATGCAGGTGTACAGACCATGGAGCTCGACTATTCGGATACCGGTGGCGTCGCTCATGACACGGTGGTTGCTTCGGTGCTGACGAACGAGACTACATCGCTGCCTGCCTATATGCTGGGAACGGCCTTTACGTATAGAACGGCCTATCTGCCCAATCCAACGGCCATCGATACCTTCTATGTGGCCTACCAGTCTCATTCCGTCAAGGCAGATGTGACGAAGCTGTATCTTTCCAACGCAGGCCCGAACTTTACCGGTACCTATGGCAGCGGCGACAACCGTTTTGGAACCCTTAGCGCCCCATGGATCACCAACGCGGGCGGGACCAATAAAGGTACGGCCGGCGCTATGTACGGCGGTTATGAACATGCCCCCTGGCAATCGCAGGGAGCCCTCACCTGGGAATCCTGGAACAATACCCCGGTAGTAGATGGAAAGATCTACCAGGCCACCTCGTCGCCTCTCCCTGCCGGCAACTATACCGTTAGTTTCAGCTATTACTCGGAGATCCAGCAGAACTCGTCCATGTATTGCATAGTGGCTGCCGGTGCGACCGGGATCCCGTCGCTGGCCGGTTTGTCGACTGCATTGGCTTCGGCAGCCTTATACAACGGCGCCAAGGTGGGAACCACCAGCCCCAATTTAAGCGAGACAAAAACCGTCAGCTTTACCCTCAGTTCTCCGCAGGTGGTTTCCATCGGTTTTTTGGGGAATCTCGTGGGCAATGGCAATCCAGGCTGTTATGTCACCATTAGTTCCATACAATTGATTCAAAATTAACCGGCCCCCGGACGATGAAAGTGAGAATCTTATTGATTGTATATCTCCTGGCTGCGGGGCTGATGTTCGGTTGGCTGATTGTGAATGCCCAATCCGGCAACATAAAGCCATCGCCCTATGCCGGTTACCTCTTTGTGTATTTCACCGGCAACGAGCAGTCCGAAGAAGCTATCCGGTTTGCCATAAGCGGCGACGGATCTCATTTCAGGGCGTTGAATGGGAATCAGCCTGTGGTCCCATCGGCCAGGATCAGCTCGAGCGGCGGTGTCCGTGACCCGAACATCATCCGCGGCAAAGATGGGAAATCGTTTTATATGGTAGCCACCGATATGGTGTCCGCTAAAGGCTGGAACTCCAATCGGGGTATGGTCCTCATGCGATCCACCGATCTCATCCATTGGACATCGGCAGTGGTCAATATTCAAACCCGCTATCCCGGCCAGGAGCAATTGGAGCGGGTCTGGGCGCCGGAGACCATTTACGACGATTCGGCGAGAAAGTATATGATCTATTTTTCGTTGAAATATAGCGGCGAACCCGACAAGATATGTTATGCCTATGTAAACCGCGACTTCACCAATCTCGAAGGCCCTCCGTCCCAGCTTTTTTATAAGCAGGATGGAGGGTCCTGTATCGATGCCGACATCGCCCGCGCAAATGGCCGGTATTACCTTTTCTTCAAAACGGAAGACAGCCGGCCGGGCATCAAGGTAGCCGTATCCGATCATCTCACCTGCGGCTATACCTTGCAGAGCGACGACTACGTACAACAAACGACAAAACCCGTGGAAGGAGCCGGCACTTTTCCGTTGAATGATGGGAGCGGCTATATCCTCATGTATGACATGTATGCGTCGGGTGGCTACCAGTTCACCAAAACCACCGACTTCAAAACTTTTGCGGTGGTAGACTCGGGGATAGACATGAATTTTCATCCCCGGCATGGAACCATCCTATCCATCAAGGAGGACGAGGCCCGGCGTCTCGCATCCCAGTGGATGTTCCTGGACGCCTCCTTGCTGACACCTTCCAATAAAGCGATTGTCGCCAAGGATACGACGATTGACGAGGACGGCAGCCGGGTGATCCTGCATGTCCGGCCCGGCACGGACCTACGCCACTTCGATCCGGGTTTCATTGCCTGGCCGGGTGTTTCTATCAGGCCCGCATTTGCCCAGGACTTTTCCGGCGATGCAGTGCCGTATACCATTCACGTCGGAGGAAGAAAGAAGACTTATTTCGTTAGTTGTGGGAAGTAGTGGCCATCATCGGGACCATGCAGCGGACGTCCGTGTTGCTGAGATATTCTTCCACGCCGATGGTATCGGGATGAACGCCGGGGGCGCCGACCAACTGTCTGAATGCTTTTCCGATGGAGGGGATATCATCCATGAAATTGTGAACGACGAGGCTGAGGTATTCGCCCTTACGTAGGGTATAGGTCTCAGCGCCCAGCTCCTGGTTCTCGCCGGGAGAGACTTCTTCTATTGCCGCTTTGTAAACCATGCTGCCTTTGCCATCCGGCCAGGAGATACCGAAGAGACGCCGGCCCTTTTGGTTGGGGACCTTGGCGTGCAGGCGTTTGAAGGCATCCATGACGCCGTCGGGGAAGGATTTAGCGGTAAAGCAGCAGAGACGGATATCGTGGGTTATATAGTAGGGTTCCATGTCCATGGGAATGTCTTTACTGCAAAGCTAGTATCAAGGGGGCAGGCGGAAGATGTGCAAATCCGTCAATCAAAGGGGTTGTTTGCGACAACAAATGGGGTTATCTTTATAGGAGAAAAGCATCGCCAAATGAAACAAATCGCCATCCTTGTCCCGGAGACCGCCGTCATAGAGGCTGTCGCCGATCCCCGCTATATGTTTACGGCCGTCAATGAATTTCTGAAGAGCGCCGAGAAGGAGCCTATGTTCAATGTACAGCTGGTAGGATTGACGTCCGAAGTGCGGCTGGTGGATGGATTGATCTCGATTCATGCCGATGCGACCCTGAAAGATGCGCGCAGGCCCGACCTGGTCATTATCCCTGCCATCAGCGGGCCGCTTGACCGGGCGTTGAAACTGAACCGGGAATTCCTACCCTGGATCGTGGACCAGTATAAGGATGGCGCCGAGGTGGCGAGTTTGTGTATCGGCGCTTTTTTGCTGGCTGAAACAGGATTGCTGAATGGAAAATCCTGTAGCACGCATTGGTTGTTTGCAAATGAATTCAGGAATCGTTATCCCGAGATCGAGCTGGTCGATAACCGGATCGTCACGGAACAAAGCGGCATCTATTCGAGTGGTGGAGCGAATAGTTATTGGAACCTCTTACTATATCTGGTCGAGAAATATACGAACCGTGAAATGGCCATCTTGGCATCTAAGTATTTTGTTCTAGACATCGAGCGCAACAGCCAGAGCCCTTTCAGCATTTTTAAGGGGCAGAAAATACACAACGATCCTGACATTGTAAAAGTTCAGGAGTATATCGAAGCCAATTACCAGGATAAAATAACGGTGGATGAGCTGTGCGATCGTTTTGGTATTGCGCGCAGAACATTCGAGCGGCGTTTCAAGAAGGCTACGAATAACACGGTGCTCGAGTATTGGCAGCGGGTGAAGATCGAAGCAGCCAAGCGGCAATTGGAGATGAGCCGTAAGACGATCGGTGAGGTGATGTATGAAGTCGGCTATAACGATACAAAAGCTTTTCGGGATATTTTTAAGAAGGTGACCTCCATGTCGCCTGTGGATTACCGTAATAAATACAATAAAGAAGCGCTCAATTAAAAAAGGCGGACTATCGCCACACGGTGACGAACATATCCTGAAAATTGACGGTGAATGCTGTGAATTGTTTCATGAAATCCTGGCCGATGTTGCCGTAGAGCTTTTCGCCCGTGGTGATCTTTTCCTGGAAGACGCTCACGCTATCGACGGAGACGGTCTTGTTGTCGAGGGTGAGACGGAGGGAAGGGAGGACATAGGATTCCTTCTTGCGGGAGCCGCCGGCGCCGCCGAAAGTCTTTGTTTTTTTAACGGCGGTTTTGAGGATGGCAGCCCGGTGTTTTGCGAAATAAGTAGAGTAGAGAACGGAGCTGCTGGCGCCGGTATCGAAATGGAAGGGCAGGGTATCGCCCGCTGCCACGAGGTTGAGGACGGGGTCGAGGCCATCGAGTGCTAGATTATGCAGGGTGCTTGTCCCCGGGGTCCGGGGGATGGTGAGGTTGCCGTCGCTGTACCATTGAAATTCTCCGAGCTGTGCGATCACGGGAAAGCCAAGGATGATGTCGAGCTGGAATTTGACGGGAGCGATGTAGAGCAAGGAGTCCGGCATCACCTGGAATACGGCATTCTTTATAAGGATATTACCTATCATGAGACTGTCCGCTACCGCCAGGCCTACCTGAAACTGGGCGCCCGTGATACCCGCGCCTTCCTGGTAGGAAACGTCGAGCGGATGGAGGTGCAGTTTATCGGCATAGGTCCTGGTAAGGGAGCTGATGTTGGCGCGGGTATCGAAGATGGCGGCGACGTTCCGGCCACCGGAACTTATAGGTATCTCAATGAGGCCGATGCTATCCCGGGTCCAGTGGACGGTCGTGTTGGCGCTGATGATGGTTTGCTGAGCGGGGGTGGTTTTCAGGGCCTTGCGGATCAGCAGCTCGTTCATGACATCGTCGAGGATGGCCTGGTCGACTGTTTTTGGGTAGCGGGCGATGATGAGGCTATCGTTCATTGCGGCTTTGGCGTACTGTCCCAGTTTGAAATAGCTGTCGCCCTGGAGGATGAGGAGCTTTGCTTTTACCGAATCGGAAATGGCCGGTTCGTTTGTGCCAAACAGTGAATCTACCGATGCAATGCAACCCTGGTTCTTGTTAAAGGCGTTGTCCGTGAAGGCGGTGAAATAGGTTCGTTCCACGGCAGGGAGGTCCGGGGCAGCGGACTGCAGCGCTTTATCGAGCTTGAAATATTCCTTATGATCCAGGAGGTCCTGCAAATGATAGATCACGGAAGGGGCTTTGTGGCTGCAGGCAGCGATAAACAAGGCGGGTAGTAAATAGAACTTTTTCATGAGGAGCCGTAAATATACAAAAACCGGGCAATGTTCGCGGGGCTCGCGGGGACCGGCTGGGCGGACCGGGGCTTGTTTTAATGCGTTTTTTGAGGTATTTTGGAAATAATAATATCCAAGCAGCATGAAAAACAGCCTTTTTTTGTTCCTTATCCTGGCGGGCGGGTATGCTATTTTGCCGGCGTGCAGAAAAAGCACTGCACAGCCTTCGCACACCGATTCCACCACCACTAAGACTACGGTCGATTCGAGCACTTTTGCCTCGGTGAGCCTCCTGGCCGCGAGGTGGTCGATCGTGCGGGATACGGTCACCAATGTCAATAATTACACCATAGATTTTTATACTCCTCCTTCGCGCAATTATGTGGGCGGCTCCACTGATTATGTCTCCTTTACTACAGGAGGGGTGATCTCGGGCAGCGAAGACAGCGTTGCCATTACGGGCACCTATACCTTAAGCGCCAACAAGGGCATTGCACTTTCCATGTTGCCGGCGCTTTCGCATGCCACCATAACCACGCTCACCAGCGATTCGCTGACGATCAGGGGAACCGCGACGGGTGGCAATGGCAGCAGCTCGCTTGCCGAGACTATTTACCTGAAACGCTGAGCATTTCTTTGACGGCGGCTTCGATCTGCTGGTCTTCGCCGGTGAGGACTTTGCTGTAATCGTCCGGCACGCGGATATCGGGTTCCAGCAGGTGGTTCTCGGTAGGATGATTTTCACCGGTGCCGTAGCTGGCGATCATGGGGATACCGAAAACGATCTGGGGGTTGATCTGTGCTTCCCACCATACGGCGGTTCCTGTACCGGCCACGGGCATACCGATGAGCTTGCCAATGCCGAGTTCCTTATAGGCATAGGGGAACATGAAGGCATCCGAATAATTCCCTTCGCTCATCACTACGCAGCTGGGTTTGGTCCATTTGTTCATCGATTCGCCACCTTTGGTGATATGGCCCTGGGGGCGGAAGGTGAAATACGATTTCCCGCTGAGGAAGGTGACGAGATCATCGTGCAGCCAGCCGCCGCCGTTAAAGCGGGTATCGACGATGAGCGCCTCCTTGTCCTTGTTCCTGCCCAGCACTTTATCGAAGGTCGTACGGAAGCTGGCGTCGTCCATGGAACGGACGTGTACATACCCTACTTTACCGTCCGAGAGGCTGTCGACGAGGTGCGCCATGATGTGGGTCCAGCGATTGTAGAGCAGGGTGTTGGTTTCCACACCCGGGTGGATGGGTTTGATGCTTTCTTCGTAGGTCGTATTGGTACGTGGGTCGTGGAAGCTGATGAGGGTGAGCTCGCCGGCCTTGTGGTTGAGCAGCGCGGCGTAGTCGGTCTTTTCCGTGACGGGCTGGCCGTCGATGTGGTCGATGATCATGCCGGCTGCCATATGGGTGCCGTCGATGTCGAAGGGGCCTCCTGCGATGACCTCTTTTACGAGCAGGCCGTCGCCTTTGCGTTCCAGGTCATAGAGCAGGCCGAGATGAGCCGTCTCGTCGCCGCCGGGGAAATTGGGGCGGTAGCGTCCTCCGGTGTGAGAGACGTTGAGTTCGCCGAGGAATTCGCTTAGCAGGACCTGGAAGTCGTAGTAGTTATTGATATCGGGGAGGAAGGCGGCATAATTCGTATGATAATAATCCCAGTCGCATCCATTGAGCTTGGGGTCAAAGAGTTTCTTTTTGACCTGTTTGTAGATATGGTCGAAGATATAGGCGCGTTCTGCGGCGGCGTTGAGCTGCATTTCCGAGTTGATCTTAACGGGGGAGACCTTGCCGTCGTCGGTGGACACTTTATAGATCGAGCCGCCGGCGAGGACGAAGAGCGATTTGCCGTCTTTGGTCATCACGAGGTTGCCGCCATTCGCGTCGAGCTTTGCGAGTTCTTTGGTCTCGTGGGTGCGGACGGTCGTGACCCAGAGGTCGAAGCCTTTTTCGTATCTGGCCAGGTAGAAGAGCTTTTCGCCGTCTTTGGAGAGAACGGCGTCGGCGAGGAGGGCGGAGTTGTTGGTGAGCCGTTTGGTACGGTCGTCGAGGTTCCTCAGGTTCAATTCGAACTTTTCGGGCGTTTTTTTAGCGGAATCCTTTTTTTCCATCTCGACTTTGAGGTCGAAATCTTCTTTGTCCAGCTGGAAGCGATCCCAGGCCTTTTGGTCGAAGAACATGGCGTAGACGTCGTTCTGGCCGCCGCGGCTGAGGTTCTTGAGGCCATTTTTGTTGCTCACCCAATACATCATTTTCCCGTCGAGGCCCCATTGCGGGTGTTCATCGCTAAAGCCGCTGAGTGTGAGGTTGGTCCTTTTGGCGGAGCCGTCGTCTTTGATGAGGACGATGTCGTCGGAGCCCAGGCCGCCGCCTTCGGTGCTTTGGGCGAGGATATATTTTCCATCGGGGGACCAGGTGAAGTACTGGTCGCCGTCGGCATAGGAGTAATTGACCCCTTCGGGGATGAGGGTGGTCGTTGTCCTGGTCGCAAGGTCATAGGATTTGAGGACATTCCTTTCCTCGAGGTAGGCGATCTTTTTGCCATCGGGGGAGTAGACCCCTTGAAATTCGTCCTTCGATGTCGCCACGATGGGCGTCGTGTTGAGCAGGGTGGCGGCATAGAAATAGGGTTCGCTTTTCGAGGCGATGGACACCTGCTCGATGTCCCAGGAGGCTTCGTGTTCTACGGAATAAAGCAGGGAGCGGCCGTCGGGGCTGAACTTCACCATGCGTTCCTGGAAGGGGGTATTGGTGATCCTGCGGGTGGTGGCGCCATCCGCACTGGTGACGAAGATGTCGCCGCGATAGACGAAAGCTACCTGCTTGCCATCCTGAGAGACGGCCATTTCCGAGGCTTCGCCTCTCACGGGGAGGATGGTGGTCTCGTCGCCGGCAAAATCCGCATCGAGGGTGATGGCCAGTTTTTTAGGTTCGCTGCCGTCCGTGAGGGTATAGAGGTCACCGTTGTAGGTGAAGGCCAGCAGGCCATCCGAGCTGCGGGACAGCTGGCGGACGGGGTTCTTTTCGAAATGGGTGAGCTGTTGGACCTCGGCGGGGTTGGCGAGGGAGGAGCGGAAGAGGTTTTGATCGCCATTGCGCTCGCTAAGGTAGTAAAAGACATCGCCTTTGCCCCAAACGGGTTCGCGGTCTTCGCCTTTGTAGTCGGAGACTTTGGTATATTGATTTTTTGCGAGATCGAAGACCCAGATATCGCGGGTCACGCCGGAGGTTTGGTGTTTACGCCAGGGGTCTTCATAGCCCTTCCTGTCCTGGAAGATGAATTTATCACCCTTGTCGTTGTAGTGGACGCATTCGGTGCCGGCGCTGTTGAGCATGATGCTGGCGCCGCCGTTTACGGATACTTCGAAGAGTTTGGCCCAGTAGCCGTCGCCGGGGAAGCGCACGGAGGTATAGATATCGTGACGATCCGTGCCGAAGACGACGTTTTGGTCATCGGGGGTAAAGTCGTAGGGGATGTCGCGGGCGGAGTTATAGGTCAGTCTTGTGGGTTCGCCGCCGGTGGCGGGCATGATAAATACGTCGAAGTCACCATACCGGTCCGATGAGAAGGCGATCTTTTTCCCGTCGTGGCTCCAGGCGGGGTAGCCGTTGTAGGAGTTGTTGATGGTGAGGGGGATGGCGGGGCCGCCGGTAGAGGCCACCTTGAAGAGATTTCCTTTATAGCTGAAGGCGATCCAATGGCCGTCCGGGGAGATGGCCGGTTGCATGATCCAGCGAGGCTGAGACTGGGCGTTTACGGCGGCTGTTGTCGTAAGGAGGGCGATCGCTAAGAGGAGTTTTCTCATCGTTTTGGTTATTGGTGGCTCTAAATGTAGGAAAAAGAACGGGTTTGAACCCGGTTTGAACAGGTTGAACGGTGCCGGTGGGGGATTTTCGGAGCAAAAAAAAGATGAAAAAGCTACTTATGCTGTTGGTTGCATTTTGGACGGTTGCCGCTGCTGCGCAGGTGGTGCCGTTGAAGGCTGCGAACTGGCAATTTAAGCCGGGGATCGTCGAATTTGGGGATAGTGCGGAGGTGGCCCGGATGAAGATCGACTCGAGTTCCGGGTTTGTGGTGCTCAAGGGATTTGACTTCAGCGACGGGACGATCGAGTTTGACGAGATCCCTACCGACGGGGATTTTGCCAGCATGTATTTTCGGTGGCAGGACCGCAATGAGGCCGAGTGTTTTTACTTCCGGACGAGGAAGGGAGCGGGGAAACCTTATGCCATGGACGGTGTGCAATATACACCAGTGATCAAAGGGACGATGTGCTGGGATATATTGCCGCAATATCAAACGAATGCGGTATTCAGCCGGACGGCGGTGAGTCATGTGAAATTGGTGGTCTCGGGGCGGCAGATGAGGGTTTATGTGGGTGGCGGTTCGGGGGCTGCGGCTTCGCGGCCGGTGCTCGAGGTGCCGCAACTGGAGGGCAACACCACGCATGGGACGTTGGCTTTTGCAGGCCAAGCGATCATCTCCAACCTGGTGTTGAGGCCGGGGAAGGTGGAGGGGTTGTCGCCTGAGCCGGGGCCCGATCCGGTGGCTAACGATCCGCGGTATCTGCGGCATTGGCTGGTGACGGAGCCGGACAGCCTGCCGAAGGGTATCGATTTCTCGTATGCCTTGGTGCCGGCGGCTGGCACTACGTGGGAGCCGATCGATGCGGAGCGAATGGGGGTCATCAATTTAAGCCGGCGGTATGCCGCGGCGCGGAGCCATCGTATCGTATGGCTAAAGACCACGATCCATGCGGATCAGGCGCGGACTTACCAGCTACGGTTAGGTTTTTTGGACGAGGTGTGGATGTATTTGAACGACAAGTTGCTGTATGTCGACAAGAACTTTTTCTCGCAGGGCATCGCGAAGGTCCCTAATGGCAGGTTGTCGCTGGAGAATGCGACGGTATCGTTGCCGTTGCGGCAGGGCGATAATGTGCTGCGTATCGCGGTAGGGAGTAATTTTTATACCTGGGCTATCGTGGCGCGGCTGGACGACCTGGATGGGATCACTATCGAGCGGACGGCGGATGGGAGGTAATGATGGGCCGGCCGTCGCCGGTGCGGAGGTCGACGGAATCCACGGTACAGAGTCCGTTCGAGATAAAGCCGAGGCCGGTGATCAGGCCGCCGGATGCCTGGTAGGTCGCGGAGTAGGCGGGGATGCCGTTGATGAAGACGGTGGCTTTGCGGTCTTTCACGGTGAGCCTTAGGTTTTGCCAGCTGGTGATGTTTGCCCCGAGACCGGAGAGGTCATGGGTCTTGCCGTTGAGGAAGTTGTCGCCAAACTGGGCGAAGGATTCGCTCGAGCAGCCTTTTGGCCGGTTTTGAAAGTACATGAAGTTGCGCTGGCAAAAGATCTCGGTCATGAGGAAGGGGCAGCCGGCGTTATTGCTATTGTTTACTTTTATTTTACAGTTCAGGGTGAAATCATCGCTGCTGTATTGGATGGTTTCCGGGAAGCAGACCCATATGAACGCGTTGTATTTTGCGATATCGGGGCTGGAGGGGGTGATGTAGGCGACGGGTCCTTTAAATAGTTCTTCCCGGGCATAGAAGACCCAGCCGTTGGTGGGAATGCTTACGGGAATGGTTTTGATGATCCTGTCGTTGGCGTAGAGTTTGGCCGTATGGTAGCCGGGTTCGTAGTAGATATCGGTGAGGGTATAGTTCTTTTTGTAGATGCGAACGCGGCGGCTGCGGTCCCAGGATTGCTGGATAAAGAAGCTGTCCGCCATGACGGTGTCGACATTATAATGAAAGACGACGGAGTTGGGGATGTCGTTGCCGGTGACTTTGGTGGCGGAGAATTGGGCTTTATCGAGGTTGGAGAGGGGGTGGTGGACGAGTTTGACGGCCAGGAGGGCGAGGGTCGCTGCCACGAGGATGACGCCTGCCGCCATCCGGGGGAAATGCCGTTTGGTCCGGCTGGATCTTTGGGGAGCTGGATCCGCGGCTGGTTCCGCGGCTGGGGTCGCGGCGGGTTCCGCGGCCGGTTTTTGCGCGACCCGGAAGGCCTGCCAGTGGGGGTAGCCGAGGTATTGGGCGAGTGCATTGAGGGTCGCGACCTGGGGTAGGCGGGAGAACTGGCCGCCCAGGAGGCGTTTGATGGTCGACAAGCTGATCAGGACGCCGGTGCGCGCATCGATGGCATCGGCGAGGGTTTGGAGATCGCGCTGGACGAGGGCCGTGGTATCGGGGAAGCCGGCCTTTGCGCATACGGCGGCCATGCATCGCTGCACTAGTTCATGGTCGCTGTTCCGTTTTGCCTGCATTTTGAATGTCTTTGGATGGCTTTTGATCGCTGGATGAGGGGGCCGCCCGTGATCTTTACCTTACCAAATTACTCTATATGCAGCAAAAAAACTTGAACAGGAACGGGCTTTTCAAAACTGTGTTATTAACGGGATTGTTGGCGGGCACGCTGGACATCACCAGCGCCTATATTACGGTGACGGTCAAATCGGGGAAATTTCCGGCGATGATGCTCAACTATCTCGCCGGGGGGGCATTGGGGCTCGACAGGGCGATGCATGGCGGGAATGCCGCGGCCTTTTTGGGCCTGTTCTTCCATTATTTTATTGCCATGGCCTGGACGGTGTTCTTTTTCCTGATCTTTCCGCGTTTGCGATTCCTTGCGTACAACAGGTACCTGGTTGGGATGTTGTATGCGGTGTTTGTCAACATGATGATGAGTGAGGTGATCCTCCGGATGACGCCGTTGCCGAGAGGGCCGTTCAACCTGGGGACTACGTTTACGGACTGGCTGGTCTTTGGGGTTGTTTTTGGCATCCCCATTGTCTACAGCGCTTACCGGTATTATGGGGTAGGCGTTAGTGGGGCTGCTGTTGAAGATGGCGGCCGGTGAGTACGGACCAGGACACACGGAAGGACAGGAGGCTGGGGGCTGTACCCGAAACGAAGACGTGATCGAAGCGCAGTGCGAAATTGAGGGGGCAGCGTGGGTTGGGGAGGATGTAGCCTACTGCGAGGGCGGCGGTAGCGCCGTTAAGACTTTCGTCGACTTCCGAACCATCGGAATTGAAGACGGGGTTGCCGTTGGCATCGGTTTTCTGGATATCCGTGGAGCCGAACGTATAGCCGACGAGGGGCTCGGCGTAGAAACCTGTGCCGGTGCCGTCGAAGAAGTGGCGGAGGCCTGCCAGGAGGGGTATGAAGACGAGGTGGGACTGGTTGGGGGCAAAATAATCGAAGCCTGCCTCTGCGGTGATCGCATTACCTTTGTTAACGGGGAAGTCTCCGTGTAAGAAAGCGCCAAAGCCGGTGGCCGAATGGCCTTTTAGGATGAGTTGGGTGACTTGTAATTGGGCGTGTGCCTTGTGGGTTACCGTGAGGAAAGTGAGCGCAAATAGGATGGCCCTGATTTTTTTGAAGGTAGTCATGGTGACTGATATTGGATTGCCGCAAAAATAATAACTTTAGCGATATGAAAAAGATAATTCTAGTAAGCGTAGTCGCTGGTTGTATGGTGATTGGCAGT
Source organism: Chitinophagaceae bacterium (assembly GCA_025934485.1). Taxonomy (GTDB): domain Bacteria; phylum Bacteroidota; class Bacteroidia; order Chitinophagales; family Chitinophagaceae; genus Puia. Next base: position 23,678 of record JAICXX010000040.1, on the reverse strand, counting down.
TCAATGCGTCGCAGTGGGGCTAAGTGGATTTCCCTATTCGATGGTAAAACGCTCGATGGCTGGAAGGTCGGCGACAATGCCGCGACCTTTAGTGTGGACAGCGGGTGCATCATCGCGCACGGGCCTACGGCGCATCTGTTCTATGAGGGCGACGTCCATAACCACGATTTCAAGGATTTCGAATTCAAGGCGGATGTGTTAACGCGGCCGGGTAGTAATTCGGGTATCTATATTCATACGGAATATCAGCAGGGCGGGTGGCCGGCCAAGGGGTATGAGGTGCAGGTCAACAACTCGCATACGGACTGGCGCCGGACCGGGAGTCTGTACGGGATCGTCGACATCAAGGAGGTCTATTGCCCCGACAACGTTTGGTTTACCGAATATGTCTCTGTGCATGGTAAGCATATTGTCATCAAACTGAATGATAAGACGGTGGTGGATTATACCGAGCCGGAGAATGTGAAGCGGCCGTCCGATATGGAGGGCAGGGTGCTGTCGCATGGGACCTTTGCTTTGCAGGGGCATGATCCGAACAGCAAGGTTTACTTCAAGAACATCATGGTGAAACCATTGGATTAATGAGGTGGCCGTGGGGCCGGACAGTGAGTGTATCGCGGGCGGACATTCGTTGATGGCCTCGCTGGTGTCGGGATTGCTGGGAATCAGTTGGTTGTGATTTTGGCCAGCATCTTGTGGTTTTTGGCTATTATGTTTAAAAACTACTTCAAATCGGCGTGGCGCAGCCTTGCGCGGGGGCGGAGCTTTAGCTTTATTAATATCGCCGGGCTTGCGGTCGGCATGGCGGGCGCCATCCTGATCCTTTTGTGGGTAGCCAACGAGGTGAGTTTCGATCGCTTCCATCGCAATAAGGACCGGCTATACCGCATCTGGTCGATGACGGAGATCCCCGGTGAGAAGCATGCACCGATCGACGTGGTATCCCAACCGTTGGGGCCGGCGTTACAGCAGGAGTTCCCCGAGGTGGAGGCGTTTTCCCGTGTGGCGAATGTCGATGGGTTCCTTTTTACGGTAGGGGGACGGAGTTTTACGGGAATAGAGGGGAGTGTTGTCGATACCGCTTTTTTCAAGCTTTTTAGCTTTCCGCTGGTGGCAGGAGCGCCTGGCGAGCAGCTTAGGAATATTCATTCGATCGTCATCACGGAGCGGCTGGCGGTGAAGCTGTTTGGCACCACGAATGCATTGGGGAAGACATTGAGACTGGACAGCGTCGACAATTTCACGGTCACTGGGGTGCTGAAGGATTTGCCGCCGAATACGCAGTTCACCTTCGATTACTTGTTACCGTGGGCCTACTGGCAAAAGATCGGGTGGTATAATGACAATTGGATCAGCAATAACATGCCTACCTATGTGTTGTTGCGGCCTAATGTGGATATAGCGGAGTTCAATGCCAAGATCAGGAACCTGACGCGGATCAAGGCCGGCCGGAACGATCTATGGGTCCATTTTGCCTATCCGCTGAGCAAGTGGCATCTGTATAGCAAATTCGACGACGGGAAGCCGTCGGGGGGCAGGATCGTGCAGGTGCGCGTCTTCGAGTGGATCGCGGCTTTTATCCTGGTGATCGCATGTATCAATTTTATCAATCTGTCTACGGCGCGGAGCGAGCAACGGGCGAAAGAGGTGGGCATCCGGAAGGTGGTGGGTGCGGGAAGGTTTTTGCTGATCGGTCAGTTTATCACGGAAGCCTTTTTGACGACCTGTATTGCCGGGTCGCTGGCGCTGATCATCGTGCAGCTGGTGTTGCCAGGCTTCAGTCTTTTGATCGGGACGAGTTTGCGGGTACCCTATGAAAATGGGGAATTCTGGCTTTACGCTTTTGGTTTCCTGCTGGTCACGAGTCTGTTGGCGGGGAGCTATCCGGCATTTTACCTCTCGGCTTTCAAACCGGTGGGCATCTTCCGTAAGGAATTCCGCCGGCCGATGGCGGTCTTCTCACCGCGGCGGGTGCTGGTAGTAACGCAGTTTACGTTTGCCATCGTGTTGATCATCTCTACGTTGATCATCCGGGAACAGCTGCAATATGCGGAGAATCGCGATACCGGTTATGCGCGGAACAGCCTGATCTATCTCCCGCTGGAAGGAGAGATCGGCAAGAATTATCCGTTGATCCGGCAGGAGCTGTTGTCTTCGGGTGTTGCGGTGGGCGTGTCGAAGAATATGCTGCCGATGATCCTCAACAATGTATCCGGCTGGGGGCTGCGCTGGCCGGGGGAGTTGGCCAGGGACACGATCACGGAGATCAATCTGTTTTCCGAAGATGCGGATCTTGTTAGGACGGCGGGTTTGCAATTAGTAGCAGGCCGCGACATCGATATCTATACGCATCCAACGGATAGTTTTGCCGTGTTGCTCAATGAAACGGCGGTCAAGGTGATGGGACTGAAGGACCCGGTAGGGCAGGTACTCCGGGTGCCATCTGAGCACCAACTATTCACTGTGGTGGGGGTAGTCAAAGATTATGTGGTAGGGTCGCCTTATAGCAAGGTTCCGCCGGTGGTGATCGAAGGACCGGCCTCGTCATATTTTAATGTCATCCATTTCAAATTGAATCCCGCGCGTTCGACGGCGGATAACCTGGCCAGAGCCGAGGCGATCTTTAAGAAATATAATCCGGCGTATCCATTCGATTATGAGTTCAGTGATCAGCGATATGCTTCATTATTTCGCCATGAGCAACGTACGCGGACGATGTCGGGCCTGTTCGCCGGGCTGACGATCTTTATCTCATGTCTGGGGTTGTTCGGGTTGTCTGCGTTTGTTGCCGAGAGCAGGGTGAAGGAGATTGGAGTGCGGAAGGTATTGGGCGCTTCGGTGGCGGGGATTGCGCGGCTTTTGTCCATGGAGTTTGTGCGGCTGGTGGTGATCTCGCTGGTGATCGCTACGCCGCTGGCGTGGTATGCGATGAGTCGGTGGCTTTCGGACTTTAACTATAGGATCGGCATAAGGTGGGAGACGTTTGTGGTGGCGGGGGTGTTGGCGATCGTGATAGCGCTCGCGACTGTGAGTTTTCAGGCGGTGCGGGCGGCGATGGCGAATCCGGTGAAATCGCTGCGGAGCGAGTGAGCGTCGGGCGTTGGCGCTACAGCCGATGGGTCGGGCGGGGATAGCCGGGCTGGAAGCAGGATTCCGTGAGGGTGCGGATCGAGCAGGCGTATCGTTGCTCGATTGACCGGAGGGCTGCGTTGACGTATTGGGACAATGTTTCGGGTGTGGTTTGGATGCGGGCGTTGATGAGCAGGGTGGCTGTGGTGGCGGGTGGCGGTGTGGGGACGTCAGGGGCTGGGGCGTTCGGGCCTTGTACGCTGGTTGCGGTGTAGCTGATCTTGGTGTGGCCGTCGAGCAGGAATTTGAGATGGCCTATGGGATGCGGTGCTTGAGCGAGCTTTTTGATGAGGGCGAGAGCGGCGTCCTGCGCCTGTTGTGAGGGGCTTTCGATCTCCAGCTGTTGGTCGAGCCAGGCCAGTTTAGCTTCACCGGTGGCGTAGGTGTCGTAGTCGATGTCGAGGGAGGAGAGGTCGTCGGTGAAGGCCGTGGTGTCGAGGGTGTCGAGCCAGCGGGCGATATGGGTTTGGTCGAATGAATTTTGATAGAGGATTGTTATCCCGGGGTAGCGGGCCTGCATTTTTGTTTTTACTTGCGTGGGGTCATTGAGCTGGTCGATCTTGCTGACCACGATCACCTGCGCTTCTTCCAATTGTTTATTGTAGATGTAATTGACGGTTTCGTCGAAGGCAGTGGTGTTTTCGCTCAGCAACTGTGCGTCGGCGAAAGTCGTGATGGTTGGTTGCCATTCGGGATGTTGTTGTAGCAGCGGTTTTAGTACTGTGGCGACGAGGTCGGTGCAGGAGCCGACGGATTCTGCGAAGATGACGGCCGGACAGTTGTGTTTTTCGACGTAGCGGATGGCGTGATCGAGGTCGTTGTAGTTGCAGCAGAAGCATCCGCCTGTGACCTGGCCGGAGGGGATGCCGAGGTGGGTGAAGAGGCTGCCATCAACGAGTTGTGTGCCCTGGTCGTTGGTGATCACGGCGGCTGGGATGTTTTGTTTGGCGAGGTATTTTACTGCTTCGTGGATGGCGGTCGTCTTGCCGCTGCCGAGGAAGCCGCTAAGCAGGTGGACCTTTATAGGCACTGCTTCGCGGATCGCTTCTACGGTGATGTCGAAGGTGAAATCGTCGTCGGCGTCTTCCTGGCCTTTTTTCAAAAAGATTTGCTTTTGCCGGCCGACTTCGAGACCCTGCAATTGGGATTGTAAGATCGGCGAGATAGACGACGAGCCCTGCCGATAGGTGACGGCGCGGTTCTCCAGCACTTCTCCGCGGCTGTTTTTCATGCTATAGCGTATCCGGATGATGGTGTTGTCCCGGATCATGCGATTTTAATCTTTTCGACAGGGATGGAGCCGAAGGTTGCGTTTACCGTGGCTTTTCCCTGGTGGAGTGTGACGGTGCCGAAGCCTGTGGCAGTGGACAAGAAGCAGGTGAAGTCGCCGGTATTCGAGGCGATGTGGAGTGTTTTGTCGACGGCGTCGTAGCGCAGACCCGTGAGTCCCTGGAGGAGGCCATAGCTCGACATGGCCCTGGCGTACCAGTGACCACATTCGTATTCGTTGAAGGGGTTGCGGATGCGGCCGTCATAGCGCTTGCGGCACAGTTGGACGATCTCGAGGCCTTGCGATACCTTGCCCATCGCCATCAGATGGGAGGCTACCTGGTATTCGATGCCGGTCCATACCTCATCGCTGTATACGAAGGGAAGGGAGAGGCGGCCGCCTTTTGGCCAGGTGCAGAGTAACAGGCCGCCTTCGCGGCCGAGGGCATAGGCCGGTCGCTGGGGGTTGGCGTGTTCGCTGAGGTCTTTGCGCAGGTTGTATTTGTGTATTGCCAGCAGGTGGCTGGTAATTTTTTGCGCGTCGATGAAATCTTCCAGACCGCACATTTTGCCGATCCAGGCGCCCAGTATGCCATCGGCCAGGCAGCCTTTGCCATACTGGTATTTGGGTCCTTCTTTTTGCAGAAGGGCAATGGCCTCCGGCGAATAGTCGCCGCCAAAAGACTGCGCCTTGGCGGGATCGGGGGCGTTGAGGTTTTTGTATTCGATCTCCTGGAAGAAATATTCCCCATCGTAGAGTTTTGTTTCGAGGTATTGCCGGCCTTTTTCATAGAGTGACCGGTAGGTGGCTGTGGGTTGGTGAAGCCATGCGGTCATTTCGATGAAGGCTTTGAGTGCGCCCAGGTAGAAGCTGGTGCACATGCCATCCGGCCCCCAGAATTCGATGTCGTAGGTATTGTGGTGCGGTTCTTCGACGACGCCTTTGGCACGGGGGTCCCAGGTTTCGATACAGTAGTCCATGCTTTGTTTGACGCGGGGGTAGAGTCCTTTGAGCCAGGCGTCGTCGCCGCTGATGCGCCAGTCGCGGTAGACCTTCATCATCCCGCCGAGCTGGCCGTCCGCTGCCGCACGAAAATCGTGTTTAACGAGGCTGATGGGCAGGTTGGCGCGGAAGCGTTGATGGCCTTGGGTGTTTTGGTCTTCGCCGTATTCGGTGTTGCGCATCGTGCGTTCGAGGGCGGGAAAGAGATGGGACATAGCCTGGGCATAGTTCCACACATGGGTGCAGGACCCTTCGCAGCATCCCTCGTCGTCGCCGCAGCCTTCCCAGCCCCAGAAGCGGCCGTCGGTTTGGCGCAGCGTTGTAGGGGATTTGAGGATCGTGAAATTGGCGGCTACGGCCTCCATGACCTCGGGCGGCAGTGTGCTCGCGTAGAAGGCGTCTTTGAACAGGGTGGTCTTGTAATGAAGGTCGTTGTAGTTCTCCCGCCAGTAATTTGACAGGGTCTCTATGTTCGCGAAGCGAGCGCTGTACCAGGGTTTATAGGTGTCGGATGCGGGCAGGCTTTCGCCGATGTGCAATTTCGAATCCGGGACATACCAGCACGTATAGACGCGGATGGTCTTGACGGCGCCGGGGGTGAGATGAAATGGAACGAAGAGCGAGGCGCCGGGAGCTCCTTTTTCGACGGGGGCGGTATTCCTTGTCCGGCCTTCTTTTACCGTATTCCAGGCCATGGTGAACGGATCCCACCAGCCGCCGCGGAACCAGCAGTGGTCGATGATGGCGTCCCCTTTGTCGCCGTCGCAGAAGACGGCGAAGCTGTTGGCTCCCTGCCGGAGGACAAAGCCATTTTTGATTGGGCCGATGCTATTTTGGTCGTCATCGAGTGCCAGAAAGTTTTTAGTATTGAAGGAAAAGATGGCGTCGGCAGTCGAGGAGCCTTTGTTCGTGAAGGTATATTCTAACGCTCCCACGGGCAGGCTGGAATTATCCTGGTCGGTCGGGATGAAGGGGCTCCAACCGGTGATCCCGACTTGTAATGGGATGTCGGCATCGTGGAGATCGATGGCAGCAAAGGGGAAGGTGGCGGTGAAGGTGGCGTTGGCAAAACGGGGAAGGCCGAATGTCGCTCCTGCCTCGCCGTTGCCGCTGCCGTGGGGGCCAAAATATTTCCAGGAAGGGACGGGGCCTTCGAGGACTTTGGCACCATTGGGCTGATCTTTGATGCATAGAGCCGCGAAGAGGGCTGGTTCGTTGTAAATTTCGGGCTTGTTGCGGACGCTGAGATGGGAGATGGCGCCGGTGCCTTCGAGACAAAACATGCCGGCTCCGAGTCCGCCGATGGGGAAGGCGATACGGTTGAGGTATTCGCCGGTATAAGGACTGTTGTAAGCGCGGAGCGGCGTTTCGCTTATGGCTTCGGTTGTTGCAGTGTCGGGGTGGTTTGGATTCCCCAGAAGGTTCGCCGGGGCGGCAGCCATGCCGAGGCCGCCCATGGTGAGCGTTTTTAGGAAAGTGCGTTTCTTCATAATTTGAGATAAATTACGAATTTATGCTTGGAAAATACGATCTGATGGCGTTTGTTTCGACGGCGGAGCCGGCGAAGGCGCGGGCGTTCTATGAGGGGACGCTGGGGTTAGCAGTGTTGGCGTCGGATGATTATGGTGTGACATATGACGTCAATGGGCGGAGGTTACGGCTGTCATTTGTGCAGGAGCTGAAGCCGGCGCCGTATTCTGTGTTGTGTTGGGTGGTGCCGGAGATCCGGGGTGTGATCGCGGCTTTGACGGTGAAGGAGGTGGTGCTCGAGCGATATGAATGGATGCAGCAGGATGTCCACGGGGTATGGACGGCACCCGATGGTACGCAGGTGGCGTGGTTTAAGGATCCCGATGGGAATGTGTTGTCGTTGGCGCAGTTCGTTAGTTAGACGACGAGAGCGTGACGAGATACGTTTCGAGGGCTTTCTCCATGGCCTGGGCTTTGGGGATCAGGACCTTCTCTTCGATGTGGGCGTGGACGAAAAGATCCTGTTCGAAGGTCTGCAATTGTGAGAACAGGATGCGATACAGGGATTCGTTGGTGGCCGGGGGCTCGTAGAGGCGGATGGTCTGGCGGATATCTTTTAGCTCGTCTTCGGTGTCGTGGTGTTCGCTGAGAAAGCGGTCGACGGAGTATTCGCCGCGCAGGAGCAGGAAACGGGAGAAGCCGGCGGGGTTGTCACCTGCTTCCTGCAGTAGGTTGAGATAAGGCAGGAGGGTTGTTTCTTCCGCATGGATGTGCTCGGAGAGGTCCTTGACGTAATGATGGAAGAAATTCCGCAGGGCGATGAGGATAGGATGCTGTGACTCGTAATGGCCGGACAGCAGGATGATGCTTTGTTCGATCTCGGGGAGTTTCTTTTCCAGGTAATAGATATGCGTCCGCTGGATATAGTCCACGATGAGGGGGATCGGGAACGTATCGAATTCCTTTGCGTTGAAGACCTTTTCTTCGAAGACCCGCAGGAGGGCCGCAATGAAATCCTGGTGTTCGCCGGCTTGCAGTGGCTGGGTAGGATACCGCTGCATGACAATGGGATAGAAGCTGTTATGTTCCATGACCATACAAATGTAAATAAATTCCTGAAAAGAAAACCTTTCCTCGCATGGGCGGGCCTGCCAGGATAGAGCCGGGGGACCGGCCTGATGTAGAAATCGAGGTTGTTGATGACGCATGTAATTATCGCCGATGTTGAAGCCGAAGAACTCTTTGGTCGTTGGGAGGGGCGGTGGAGTTTGGGCCCTTGCGGCGGTGAGCACGGACAAGGCCAGGGCCATGGTGATGGCGTAATGTTTTATTCTCATGTGCAGTGTGGTTTGTTTAAAAATAGCTAATTTTCAAGACTACAACTATTAGAAGCCATGCACTTTGTAACCAAAACGTTTGCTGCACTCCTCCTGGGGCTTGCTGTCCAGCAGGTATCGGCTCAGGATACCACGAAATTTACCACTTATAAGGATCTGCCTCTGAAGCCGCAGCGGAAAGTGAGCTTTACCACTACGGAGGGAACCTGGACCTCGCTTGATATCAGCCCGGATGGGAAGACCATCGTATTCGATATGATGGGCGATCTGTTTACGGTGCCTGTGACGGGAGGCAAGGCCACGAATCTCACCAGGGGGCTTGCTTTCGATTCGCATCCCCGGTGGAGTCCGGATGGGAAGAAGATCCTGTTCTCGAGCGACCGGAGCGGGGCGGAGAATATCTGGTGGATCGATCTGGCGAAGAAAGATACCTTCCAGGTGACCAAGGAGCATGACCAGAATTTCCCCAGCGCCACCTGGACGCCGGATGGGGATTATATCGTTTATTCCAAGGGAAAGATGCAGGTGCAGCTTTATCTGGTGCATAAGAACGGTGGTGGAGGGACGCAGCTGATCTCCTCGCCGGCGAACTACAAGACTATCGATCCGGCCGTGAGCCCGGATGGCCGGTATATCTATTTCTCGGGCCGTACCGGTCCCTGGAATTACAATGCGGGATTGCCGCAGTATGAGTTAGCCGTTTATGACCGGGAGACTGGGAAGGTACACCGGATCACGAGCCGGTATGGCTCCGCGTTTACGCCGGTGTTGTCTAAGGATGGGCAATGGCTGGTTTATGGCAGCCGGTTCGAGGATAAGACGGGGTTAGTGATCCGTAATCTGACTACCGGTGATGAGCACTGGCTGGCTTATCCGGTACAGCGGGATGACCAGGAGTCGATTGCCACCATGGGGGTATTGCCGGGTATGGCGTTTACACCGGACAGTAAGGCGGTGATCGCTTCTTATGGCGGCAAGATCCACCGGATTCCCGTTGACGACGGTGCGCCTGCGGAGATCCCTTTTAGTGTAGACCTGGAATTGGAGATGGGGCCGCGGCTGGCCTTTAAATTTCCGGTGAGCGATTCGGCGTATGGACTGGCCACGCAGATCCGGGATGTGGTCCCTTCGCCTGATGGAAAGAAGCTCGCTTTCACCGTATTGGACCGGTTGTATGTGATGGATTATCCTAATGGGGCGCCCAAGCGGCTCACCAGTCATGACTTCGTAGAGGCACAGCCGTCGTGGAGCCGGGATGGGAAGTCGATCGTGTTTATCAGCTGGACGTCGCAGGGCGGGCACATCTACAAGGTGGCAGCTGCGGGCGGGCCTGTGCAGGAGCTGACGAAGGCGCCGGCGTTGTATCAGGACCCCGTGTTCGACAATGAAGGGAACAGGATCGTGTTTTTGCGGAGCACCGCCCAGAAATATCAGGAAGCTTTTGAGACGGGTTATGACGATGGGGAGGAGGAACTTTGCTGGATGCCGGCAGCCGGCGGGGATGTCAAATTGATCTGCCGGGCGGACGGTCGTGGCAATCCCCATTTTGTCAAGGATGAGGACCGGATCTATCTCAATAACGGCCGTGGCGATCTGTTGTCCATCAATTGGCTGGGTACCGACGAAAAGACTATTGCGCATATCACGGGTATCACCACGTATGGCATCAGCATCTACAAACATGGGCGTCCCGATATGGGCGATAATTGTATGTTGAGTGAAAAGGAGGCGGAGGCTACGGAGATGAGCCAGCCGAGTCCAGCGGGTGTGATCGTTATGTCGCCTACGGGGAAAAGGGTTATTGCGCAGATCAATAACGAGATCTATATGGCTACGATCCCCGAGACGGGGAAGATGGTGACGATCTCGGTGGCCGATGCGGGCAATGCGCAGTTCCCGGCGCGGAAGCTAACGGAGCTGGGCGGAGAATTTCCCTCTTGGGAAGCCGATGGCAAGAAGGTCCACTGGAGCCTGGGGAATGCGCATTTTGTCTATGATGTGGATGCCGCGCAGGTATTCGATGACAGTATGAAGGTGGTGAAAAAGATGAAGGCCGATAGCGCGGCGGCCGCGAAAAAGGATACTACGAAGAAAGACTCGGCGGCCCCAAAGAAGGACTCGGCGGCGCCGAAGAAGGACAAAGAGCCTTCGTATAAGGCCATGGAAACGGCCGTGAAGGTGTATTATCAGCGGGATATGGTTCAGGGCGTCGTCTTGCTAAAAGGAGCCAGGATCATCACCATGGAAGGTGATCAGGTGATCGAGAATGGAGATATGATCATTGTAAATAATCGCATCAAGGCCCTGGGGGCGTCGGGAAGTTTGAGTGTGCCTGCGGGTGCCCGGGTGATAGATGTAAGCGGGAAGACCATTGTCCCAGGTTTCGTGGATACGCATGCGCATATGTGGCCACAGTGGGGCGTGCACAAGAACCAGGTATGGAAATACGCCATCAATCTGGCCTATGGCGTCACTACGACGCGGGACCCGCAGACGGCCACCACGGACATCATGACCTACCGGGATGAGGTCGATGCCGGCGCGGTCTTCGGACCGAGGATCTATAGTACCGGTCCGGGGGTAGGTTTTTGGGATTATAACGTCAAAGACTCTGCTCAGGCCGAAGATATCCTGCGTCAATACAGCAAGTATTACAACACGCATTATATCAAGATGTATCTCACCGGCAACCGGCAGCAGCGGGAGTGGATCATCATGGCTGCCCGTAATCAGCAGTTGATGCCGACTACCGAAGGCGGGTTGAACACCAAGCTTAATATCTGTAATCTGCTGGATGGATATCCGGGCCATGAGCATGCCATTCCCATCTACCCGTTGTATTATGATCTCATCAAGACTATCGCCGTCTCGCAAATGTGTGTGACGCCTACGCTTATCGTGTCTTATGGCGGACCTTTTGCCGAAAATTACTGGTGGGAGACGGAGAACCCCTATCATGATCCCAAGCTCAACTATTTTATGCCTTATGAAGAGCTGGCGGCCAAGACGCGGCGTGACAAGGATGGCTGGTTTATGCAGGAGGAGCAGGTCTTCCCGAAGCATGCCAAGACGATGAAGGCGATGGTAGAAGAGGGGGCGTTGGCGGGGATCGGCAGCCATGGAGAATTCAATGGTATCGGCTATCATTGGGAGATGTGGGCCATGGGCTCTGGGGGCATGAAACCGTTGGATGTGCTGCGTACGGCTACGATCCTTGGCGCCACGGGGTTGGGGCTGGATCAGGACCTGGGAAGTCTGAAGGCGGGGAAGCTGGCCGATCTAGTTATCCTGGACAAGAATCCGCTGGAAAATATCCGGAATACCAATTCCGTAGACTACGTGATGAAGAATGGACGGTTGTATGAAGGGAATACGCTTAACGAGGTCTATCCCCGGAAACGGGCTTTGGACCGCAGCGAGTGGAACTATGAGCGGCCAGCGAATACCACCGGGATTGCAGAATAAAGCGGGCAGATCCATGCGAAAATGTTTGCTTATCATATGCTTGTGTGCCGGGCTTGGGACGGCGGCTCAGACCTGTACCGGCGGGTTGGGTGATCCTATTGTCGATATAACGTTTGGCCAGGGCGCTGGCTGGGGGCCGCCGCTGGCGGCGGGGATCACGAATTTGGGTTTTCAAGCGGCGGATTGTCCCGAGGACGGCTATTATACGATCGCGAATCGTACGGCCGACTGTTTTGTCGACAGCTGGTGGAGTCTGACACAGGACCACACCGGGAATCCCAAAGGATATTTCATGCTCATCAATGCTTCGTATCAGCCGAGCCAGTTCTATGTAGAAACGGTCGACGGGCTTTGTGGCAATACCAGTTATCAGTTTGCCGCATGGGTGTTGAACCTGATCCGAGGGCAGCAGGAGATAGAGCCGAACATCACGTTTCGCATCGAAAAAACCGATGGTACGGTGTTACAGACTTTTGATACCGGGAATATTCCGCAAACGAATTCGCCTATCTGGAATCAATATGCTTTTTATTTCAATACACCGCCGGGGATCAATACCGTGGTCCTGCGGATGATCAACAATGCTCCGGGGGGTATCGGCAATGATATCGCATTGGATGATATTACCTTCAGGACGGCAGGGGCTTCTATCGAGAATACCGTGGTGGGATACCCTTCCGACACCCTGAATCTTTGTGTAAATGCGCAGCCTACGTTGAATATCAATGCTATGGTCGAGAGCTGTTATCCTTCGACGAGTATGCAATGGCAGGAGAGTGTCGATACGGGTAAGACATGGTCTGATCTTGCCGGCGCGCTATCTACCGGTCTTTCGCGGGCGCCGACGGCCGGCGGACTTTATCTTTATAGGCTTTCCGTGGCGCAATCGGGGAATCTGGGCATTGCTACCTGCGAGGTAGAGTCGCAGCCGGTGGAGGTGAATGTGATTCCGGTCCCTAATCCGGCGATCTCTATTGCTTTGGCCAGCGACACCAACTGTGCAGGTTCGCCGGTGACCATTAATGCTACGGTCACCGATCCGGGGCCGAATCCTTTTTATCAATGGCTGGTAGATGGGACGGTGATCAGCTCCAGCAGCGGTGGGGTGATAAAGAGTCTGATGTCCTATCCGTTACAAAATGGCCAGATCGTGACCGCTAAGATGCAAAGTGATGCGGCTTGTCTAACCGGCAGTGGGTATGCGGCATCGAATGCGATTGTCGTTCCGGTCATTCCTATACCGGTGACGGCGGTGAGCGTAGCGGCATCGGCTGTGCAGATCTGTGCGGACAGCATTGTGGTTTTTACGGCTACGCCGGACAACGGAGGAGCCGGTCCACATTATCAGTGGCAGGTCAATGGCGTCAAGGCCGGAGGTGACTCTTCGGTGTTCGATGATGCGGGTTTGCGGAATGGGGATGTCGTGAATGTTTCGATGACGGCTGATCTGGTGTGTAGCCAGGCGGTGCAAGATCCACAGGGTGTGACGATGACGATCTATCCCTTGCCGGCGATCAGTATGGATACGGCTATAGTGATCGCGGGGGGAAGCAGTGTGCGGCTGGCGCCTGCGGTAACGGGTGATATCGCCAGTTTTTCCTGGACGCCTTTAACGGGGATCGAAGACGCCGGCAGTATGACGCCGGTGGTCAAGCCGGTGGGGACGACGGCCTATACCTTGCGGGTGGTGACGCTGGATGGGTGTAAGGCTGCTGCTACCGAGAAGGTAGAGGTGTTCTATGATGTGCGGTTGCCCGAGGGGTTTACACCCAATGGAGATGGCCATAACGATCTATTCCGGGTGCCGCCCGGTATACCCGTGGTCATACGGCGCTTTGCGGTTTACAACCGGCAGGGGGAGATGCTCTTTTATACGACCAATGTCGGGGACGGATGGGATGGAACTTATCGCGGACAGCCACAGCCTGCCGGGACATATGTGTGGTTCGTCGAATACAACGATCCGGTGACCAAGCGGATGGCTGAGAAGCAGGGTACCGTGCTATTGATCAGATAGCACGCAGGTTTTGGATGGGGTTGACGCGAGCGGCGTGGATGACGCGGACGCTGATGGTCAGCGATGCGATGATCAGGGCGGCTAGACCGGCAAGCGCGAAGACCCACCAGCTGACCGGGGTCCGGTAGGCATAGTCCAGCAGCCAGCGGTTCATGCCGTAGGCGGCGATGGGGGTAGCAATTACGAGGGCGATGGCGATGAGCAGCGCAAATTCTTTATTGAGTAAAAATACAATGTCGGCAACGCCAGCGCCCAGCACTTTTCGGATGCTGATCTCTTTTTTCTTTCTTTCCACTATGTATAAGATAAGGCCGAGCAGCCCCAGGCAGGAGATGAGGATCGCCAGGGCTGTCGCCGCGTATATCAGCCAGGAGAAGCGGGTCTCGGCGGCATAAAGGCGGGCGATGGAATCATCGAGAAATTCAAAGTAAAAGGGTTTGCCAGGGAAGGTGGTTTTCCAGATGGCGGCGAGCTGTTTCAAGGTTGCTGCAGTGTTGGCGCCGGGTGTGAGGCGAAGGCCGACGCTTTGCCGGAGGTTGGGCAAGGGCGCGATCAACAACGGATAGACGGGGTCGTGAAAAGAGCCGGCATGGAAATCGGCGATGACTCCGACGATGGGGTGGGACTCGCCGTTCCAGGTGAGGAGATGACCGAGGGCATCAGAAGGCGTTTTGAAGCCTAATTTTTTTCGATAGGTGTCGTTGATGATGGCCTCGCGTGAACTATCGTCGTTAGCGAGGTTATGGCCTGCGAGGAGCGGGATGTGGTAGAAGGGGAGGAAGTTCGCGTCCGCAGCCTGTAGTGACACGAGCTCGTCTTTGATCGGTACTTCGATGATCTCCTGGCAGGCGGGAGCATGGCTCTGGATGGTGGCGTCATTTATTGCGGGAAGGTGTCGCGCCTGGCGGGCGAACTGTTGCAGCCGTGCGGCGGGGATATCGTAGTTACTCACGGTGATGATGGCATCGTGGGAGAAACCGAGGTTGGTGTTCAACATGAAATGGAGCTGTTTGTTGAAGACGATGGAGCCGATGATGAAGACGAGCGAGATGGTGAATTGAAATACGATGAGGGCTTTGCGGACGATATATCTGCGGTTGGGGCCAGCGGGTGCGGAGAGGATGCGGGCGGGATAGATGCCGGCAAGCAAGGTTGTCAACGCGACGAAGCCGAGGAAGAAGAGGAGGGCTCGACCGTCGAGGGGGTGATAATGAAGGTCCTGGGGCAGCCAGGTACGAAAGAGGCGGATCACGGGATAGAAGAGTGCTGCTGAAAGGAGGGCGGCCAGGATGGTTGTCAGGGCGGTCTCGGTGAGAAACTGCAGCGCCAGCCGGGCGCGGCTGCTGCCGAGGATACGGCGGATATTGGTCTCGCGGGCGCGCCGGAGCGATTGGGCGGTCGACAGGTTGATAAAATTCACGATCGCCAGCAGGAGGATGAAGCCGGCTGCGCCCGTGAGGCCATAGAGTACGGGAAGGTTGGCTTTGCGAATGCCGTCATGTTCGAAGGCCGAGTTGAAGTGGATGTCGCTCAGGGGTTGGAGCACCATGGCGAAATGCAGAAATTGGAGGAGGGAATCCTGGGATAGATGGCGATTTACGAAGGTAGGAAGCAGGGCCGCGATCTTCTCCGGCTTCGTCTGGGACGATAGTTTTATAAAGGTCCAGGCCCAGGGGTTGCCGTGTGGGGGAATATCCCAGCTATCCGGGTGGAAATTGCGGGTTAGGGCGGGGCTGCTGTTGATGGAAGACAGGGAGATGAGGTCGGTATAAGCAAAGTCAGTGTTGCCGGGCCAGTCTTGCACGACGCCGGTGACGCGAGCCGTGAGTGAGTCGTGGTAGGAAATTTGGCGGCCGATCCATTGAGCTGGGTTACCGGCGCCAAAATAACGGTGAGCGCGGGTTTCTGTGAGGACGACGGAAAAGGGCGTCTGAAGCGCTGTAGCCGGGTTGCCGGCAAGCCAGTGATAGGGGAAGATGTCGAAATAATCCTTGTTTGTGAGGATGGCGTTGGTATCCTTAGTGGAGAATGGGTAGAAATGGGCGGTGGCCTCGATGCCCGGGAACTCGTTGCGGAGGGCTGCGGCGGCGGGTGGGGGAGCGTCTTCGCCATAGGTATCTTCGATGTGTTCGCGGATGTGGAAGCCGAGCCGGTAGATGCGGTCTTTGTCGGGATGGAAGGTGTCAAAGCTCAACTCGTAGGCAGTGATGGTATAGATGGTGAGGCAGGCGCAGATGCCTGCGGTGAGGCCGGCGATATGGATGATTGTCGAGCCTTTATGGTTTTTGAGGCTGCGCCAGGCTGTGTCGAGATAGGACATGCGATCGCTTTCCGGCGGAGATGCGGACAGCGTTGGATTCCATAAAAATGCTGTATCTTTTGGTTCTATGAGAAAAATCCTTTTTGCCGCGTTGTTAACCTTATCGTCGGCTACGCTTATGGCCCAGGGGACGGCTATGCTGGTGGTGCCCCACGGGCTTCATTTACCTAAAGATTCGGCTACACGTGCGGGTGTGCTCGCGGGCATCCAGGAATGGCTGGGGCAGCGGAGTTCGCCGGACAGTCTGAATAGTTGTTTGTTGCCGGAGACGGCGGCATCGACAGCTGTGCTGATGGATGAGCTGCGGAGTATCGACCGGTATATTCGCCGCGACAGTGCAAGCAGTTGCCGGTGTTATCTCGGAAATGTCGTTTCGTTGGACAGCTTGCGTTGTCTCGTGCAACTGAATTACATGGATGTCCGAAAGGACACGCCTGTATTGCGGGCGTGTTGTACGCTGCTTGCGCATCGGGGCGATAACAATCGTTGGCTGGTCTCTTCGATGCTCGAGGAAAACACGCGGGACTGGAGGACGAAGAAGATCGGTAACTGTGTATTTCATTATAAGGACGTGTTGAATGAACGGAAAGCCGCTGATTTCGCGCGGCAGATCGGGTCGTATGATAAACGCCTGCATGTTGATGGAACCGTTTTCGATTTTTATACCTGCGCCAATTTGACGGAGGCGACGCGATTATTGGGCGAAGATTTCCGGAGCGATTACGATGGGTTGCGTTATTATGAGCTATCGGAAGACTATGGGAACCGAACGGTGATCGTGTCGGGAGAGAAGTCCATCGATGGGTTCAATACCTGGGACCCGCATGACTGGTGGCATGCCCGGCTGCATCGGGTGGTCCCGGTGTCGACGATCTACCGCCCGGTGGATGAAGGGATGGCGTATCTGTATGGCGGGAGCTGGAAAACTTACACCTGGAAGGATGTATTGGGTCGATTCAAGGATTATGCGGCGGCGCATCCAGATGCCGATTGGTTAACGTTGTATAAGAAGGGTGTCGATTATGTACCGGATCGATTCAACTTGAAGATATCGTATGTCATCAACGCGCTGATCGTGCAAAAGGTGGGATTCGATGCGGCTTTGCCGTTGGTTACGTGCGGACCCAAGCAAGATGGCGACGCCAATTATTTTACTGTCTTGAAGCGGGTGACGGGTGTGGATGAGGCGGGGTTCAATGCGTATGTGGCGGGGTTGATCAAGGGGAGCGAAAAACTTTAACGTATGAATACACCAATTACAAACGGGCGTCGGGGTTTTTTAAAGGGTATGGCTGCGCTTGGCGCCGGTGTGGCCGGGTTTTCGTTGTTGCCGTCGGTTGGATTTGCTGCCACCAGTACTGTTGCCGCCACGGCTGGGGTTGCCGCGGCCGATCCGGACAAGGATCTGACGATCATCGGGCCAAAGGAGGGATATAGCCCGCAGATCGGGACGCTTGTTTCGATGATGGGTTTTATGCGTTGGCAGGTGTTGGGGTCGGTGAAGGGCATGACGACAGAGCAGCTGGATTTTTTGCTCGACGACAAGGCTAACCGAATAGGGGCGATGCTTAATCATCTCGCTGCTACCGATGCATTGTATCATGAGCATGTCTTCAAGGGGGTGGAATGGGGAAAATGGGATAGCGGCGTGCAACAGAAATGGGGCGTCGCGATGGCGCTGGGTGATCCGGCGCGTCAGGCTATCAAGGGCAATAATCTGGATTACTATCTCACTATGCTTACGGAGACCAGGGAAAGCACGCTTGCCGAACTCCGGAAGCGGGATGATAAGTGGCTGATGACCGTGGATCAGCAATGGCCCTGGGGTCCGACCAATAACTATTGCAAACTGTTTCATGTTTGCGAGCATGAAGGCAATCACAACGGTCAGATCAAGCTGGTAAAAGGTCGCATTCCCGGGATAAAGGCCGGCGAATAGGCGCATTTATTTCCATCGGACGGGTATCATCTCGATCCCGTCCGTGGTGCCGCCGCTAAAATACAGCGTCTTCCCATCGCGTGAGATCGAGGGTCCCCAGAGCATCCCGGTCTTAGCGGCCTCATTGACCTCCGGCCCCAGTTTCTCGCCCGGCGACCAGCCCTGGTCTGTTCGGTAACTGATATAAAGCGCACTATCGCTGGAAAATAAAATATAACGTTCATCCGGAGAGATATAGGGATCGAAGGTTGGCTCGGCGCCATTGAGTATCAGCAATTGGGGCTTTTCATAGTGGTCGCCTTTCCACCGGCATAGGTAGGCGTGCATCCCTTTGTCGCCATCCCGGTTGCGGGAGCAAAAACAGATGGTTCCCGAGGCGCTGATCGATGGCCCATAGTTGACGAAGCCGTATTCATTGACGGGGGAATCCAGGTGTTTGGGTTCTGACCATTTTCCACCGGCGAGCAATTGTGACATCCATAGATGGTTTCCGCTCTTCGTGCTCCCGTCCGAGGCTACATAGGGGCGGTTGGATACAAACAAGAGACGCTTTCCGTCCGGGGTAAGGGTGGGATCCCAGTCCTTGTACTGTCCCGTGAACGAGATCGGGATTGGTTTGGTCCACCGGTCGCCTATCTTTCTGGACAGGCAAATGATGCTATTGTTGGCCATATACACCGTCTTTCCGTCGGGCATGAATGTCGGAGCGGACTCCGCATTTGGGGTGGAGGCACTGTCCTGCATGAAGACGGTAGATCTCGCTCCCCCGGCTATGGTTAGGCGAGGCTGGCTAAGGGCCCCGTTCGCAACAAAGGCGCTGCAAATAAGCAGTAATGTCGGTCTCATAGGCTGAAGCTAGGATTATAAGGGCTATTCGGATGGGCTTTTCAACGAACCCGGTGAACTTTTCAACGAGAAGTCCCTGAGGGTCGCCAGGA
The DNA here is from genome assembly GCA_025934485.1 of Chitinophagaceae bacterium. GTDB lineage: Bacteria > Bacteroidota > Bacteroidia > Chitinophagales > Chitinophagaceae > Puia. Next base: position 4,791 of record JAICXX010000040.1, on the reverse strand, counting down.
TCTGGTAGGTTGAAAGGATGTCCGATGCGAAGTTCAGCTGTTGGGGGGACAGGGCATTGGGTTTGCCCTGGGAAGCCTGCTGGGCATTGATGGCCAACTGTTCGTCCGTCATGCCGCCGTTGCCGCCGACGCCGTCGCCCAACGATTGATAGTACTGCATCTGTTGTAGCAGGTCTTTTTTGAGCGAGGCTTCGACTTTTGCTGCCAGGGGTAGGTCACCGGCGGCGTAGCAGTCGTCGAGGAACCATAGCGAAGTGCGGTCGTCCATATTTCCGTAGTAGGAGGTGAAGCCATAGGGGAAGTTGTCTTCGCTTACGTTTTGGTCATAGTGTTCGAGGATGCGGCGGGCATCTTCTTTACGGCCGGCGTCGATGAGCGCCTGGGCGATCTCGGCATGTGCCATCTTGATGGAGTTGAGGTAGCGCCGGTTGTCGCCATCGAAATATACTCCGGGGGTGCCGGCGTGACCGTATTTGAATTTTTTCATCACGGTGTTGTAGGCGACGTCGAGATCGACGCGGCTATTCGCTACCGGTACGAGCTGGTAGGACATACCGCGGCTACGGATATATTTTCCCAGTCCCAGTGCCGAAGGGTCGTTGGGGTTGGTAAAGCAAATGGGTCTTTTCCATTGGTTGGCGGCGATGATGGCCAGCATGGTCAGTTCGTTCTTTTCCAGGTAATTCTTTTGCGGGTTGATATCCAGGTCCAGTTCGGGAACTATTCTTTCACCGGCGTGTACGGTGCCGTTAGCCACTACGGTGGGTGCGTTTACGGGAACGGAGAATTTCCTGGCGGGGAGGAGGTTGATCGGCGTGCCCCCCTGTGATTCGGCCATGTAGCGGGGGTCGTCGTTGGCAAGGACGGTCTTGAAGGTGTCGTAGAGATCGTAGTATTTGTCTTTGTTCCAGCCGGGAATGCGATCGGTGAAATAGACGACATCTTTTTTGTCGCCCAAGATCTGTTCTTTCGTAAAGAGGACGTCGATGGGTGGCGCGTCGTTGATCTTATAGCGAAGCTGGTTGATAAGCCAGTCCGTCCCAGAGAGGGTATTGATGATGACGCGGACGTCGGGGCGGATGCCTTCAACTTCCTGGGCGTACCAAATGGGATAGGTATCGTTGTCTTCGAAGGAGAAGAGGATGGCGTTCTTCGGGCAGGATTCGAGGTAGTCGACGGCGAGGTCGCGGGCGAGGGTTTTTTTGCTGCGGTCGTGGTCGTTCCATTCCTGGGTGCCCATGAGGACGGGGACGGCGAGGCAGAGGGTGACAGCTGTAATGGCGACAATGGCGGGTCGGCTGCTCAGCTTAGGTAGCAGTCGGTGAAGATTGTGTTCAAGGAATTTTTGTATGCCTATCAGGCCGAGGCCGATCCAGATGGCGAACACATAGAACGAGCCGGCGAAGGCATAGTCGCGTTCGCGGGGTTGGAGGCCGGCCTGGTTGAGATAGATCACGATGGCAAATCCGGTGAAGAAGAAGAGGAGGCCGGTGACAAGGGCATCGCGGCGGTTGCGGCGGTATTGAACGACGAGACCCAGCAGGCCCAGGAGCAGGGGCAGCAGGTAGAGCCGGTTGTAAGCATTATTGTTCTTGTGTGCGGTATCGGGGAGTTTGCTCTGGTCGCCGTAGAGGAGGTTGTCGAGGGGGGAGATGCCGCTGACCCAGTTGCTGTCGCGGGGATTGCCGAAGCCCTGGATGTCGTTTTGTTTGCCGGCGAAATTCCACATGAAATAGCGGAGGTACATCCAACCCGTTTGGTACCGGAGGAAGTATCTGATGTTATCCGCCATGGTGGGTTGGGCATCGGGATCCATGCCGGAGAAGCGTTTATAGGTATCGACCTCGCTACGGAGGTTGGAGGGGTTGTACATGCGGGGGAAGAAATGGGAAGAGGGGGTATGGGCCCAGTCCTGCGCATATTTTTTCCCGGCTACCAGGTATTTATCCGAGCCTTTGACGTAGGCGTCACCGGCTTCGATGGTGGGGGCGGGGTCGGTAAAGTCGGGGCCATAGGCGATGGGCCAGTCGCCATACGATTCGCGGCCGAGGTAGCCTACGAGGCTAACGGGGTTGTCTACGTTAAACATGTCCACGCCGGGGTCGGCATTGCTGCGGATCATGGTCGTGATATAGGTGGAATAGCCGAGCAACATAAAGGAAGCGCTCCATAGGCCGATCTTGAGGAGGTGGAATTTCTTTTTTATGGCGTAGCGGATGCCCAGGATGAGGGTGATGGCCAGGAGGACGAAGAAGGAGGCGAATCCGGAGAAGAAGGGGAGGTTGAGGTTGTTGACGAAGAAGACGTCGAAGGCGCCGGCGCCTTTGATCGTATATTGGATAATGACGACCTGGACGATGCCGGTGAGTGCGCAGCCGGTGAGGAAGGCGAGGAAGGTGCCGAGCCGGGTAGTCTTATAGCGTTTAAAATAATAGACCATCACGATGGCCGGGATGGTCAGCAGGTTGAGGAGGTGGACGCCGATGGACAGGCCCATCATGTAAAAGATGAAGATGAGCCAGCGGTCCGCGTGGGGTTTATCGGCCTGTTCTTCCCATTTGAGGATAGCCCAGAAGACGATGGCGGTAAAGAAGGCGGAGGTGGCATAGACTTCGCCCTCGACTGCGCTATACCAGAAGGAGTCGCAGAAGGTATAGGCGAGGGCGCCGATGACGCCTGTGGCGAGGATAGTGAATGACTGCTGCTTCGTGGGCTCGGTGTTTGCTTGATGATTTGGACCGGCGGTACCGCCGGTCTGGGGGGTAACGAGCTTGCGCGCAAAGTGGGTGATGGTCCAAAAGAGGAAGAGGATAGAGAGGCCACTGGCGATCGCGCTCATGAAATTCACGCCGCGGGCGGCGGTGTGGGGGTTATCGCCGAAAAGGACGATGAAGAAACGGCCGAGCATGATGAAGAGGGGTGCCCCGGGAGGATGGGGGATCTGGAGCTTAAAGCAGCTGGAGACGAATTCGCCGCAGTCCCAGAAGCTGCCGGTGGGCTCCATGGTCAGGATGTAGACGGTGCACGCAAAAAGGCCGACGATCCAGCCGGTGATCCTATTCAGCCGGAGGAAGCTGTTTGGAGAGCTATTTCCCTTCATGTGAATAAATTAAAAAGTAGAATTTTTTTTATTTCAAATCGGGTGCCGGAAGGCAGATGGCGGAGGATCAAGAGCTTATATATGAAAGCTGCTTTTGTTGTCCGATTTTGATACAATGGTTGTACGGAATAAGTTTATAATCAGGGGCCAAGACGCTAGATTTGTAAAATATGAAAGCAATCATTCTAAAGGATTTTAGCGGCGCCGATCAACTACAGGAAGTGGAATTACCGGTGCCTGGAATTAATGACGGAGAGGTGTTGGTACAGGTCAAGGCTATCAGCATTAATCCGGTAGACGTAAAGACATCTTTAGGAAGGGGAGCCGCGGGTTCGTTCAAGGATGCCGATCCCAAGATCCTGGGTTGGGATATGGCCGGGGTCGTGAAGGAATCGAAATCGCCGCTTTTTGAAGCTGGGGATGAGGTATTCGGGATGGTGAATTTTCCGGGACAGGGTAAGGTGTATGCGGAGTATGTGGCGGCGCCTGCGGATCAGCTGGCGGAGAAACCCTATAATATAAGCTTTCCGGCTGCTGCGGCGACGACACTCGCGGCATTGACGGCATGGCAGGCGTTTTCCGATCACAGCCGGGTGCGGGCGGGTCAGCGGGTGCTGGTGCATGCTGCTGCCGGCGGGGTAGGGCATTTTGCGGTGCAGATCGCGAAGCATGCCGGCGCCTATGTGGTGGGAACGGCTTCGGCTGTCAATAGGGACTTTGTGCTGGGGTTAGGTGCTGACGTGCATATCGATTATAAAACAGACAACTTCGAAGAGCTGGCCAAGGATATGGATTTTGTGCTGGACCCCATAGGTGGGGAGAACATCGACAGGAGTCTGAAAGTTTTGAAAAACGGGGGAACGATCATCAGCATCAATTCCGGCGCCAATGAAAATGTGGAAGAGAAGGCCAAGGCCAAGGGCATGAAGGGGATAAAGATGTTAGTACAATCCAGTGGTGAGGATATGCAAAATCTGGCGTCGTTGCTTGAAGAGGGTGCGTTAAAGCCGGAGGTCTCCATATTATTGCCTTTCGAGAAGATGAAGGATGCGTTTGCGCAGGTCGCTTCGGGCAAGACCCGGGGGAAAGTGATAGTGACGTTATAAATCGATATTCAAATGACTTGGCTCAGTACACGAATTTGAGAATATTGCTGGGTTTGCTGAGATTAGGGTATATGGTATATCCTGTGGCAGGATCGATATAGAATCCTCCGGTTATCCGGCGCTGTTTTTGCGGGGATATGGACGACGTAGACGTTTTCAACTGCCGTAGGCTCGGTCCCTCCACCGAAGTGGGAAAGACCATAGACTTTCATTGTTCCAAAGCCCGTTTTCTGATAGCTCAAATCATAGGTGCCGGTGGTCATACCGGAAAAATGGTATTGGCCTGCCGCATTGGTGGTGTCGGCTAGAATCTCCCAGGTAAGGATAGTTTACGGTTTGGTACGTTGTATAATTGAACCAGGTGCTCAGTGGGTTGACCGGAGCCGCAATGGTCTTAACATAAATGGTATCTCCGGGAGAATAGGTGTAACCCTGGGCGGTTATATTGCCAATGGCATATTGTTCTTGTGAAGTATTAGTTGAACTATTCATATTGCTGCCCCAGACATAGGTGTTGTAATTCGCGGAAGAAATATTTTTTGACCGCGAGAAATAGAAGTAAAATTCCCGCGAAGTTTGATCGTT
>JAICXX010000076.1 GCA_025934485.1 Chitinophagaceae bacterium | reverse complement strand
CGAGGATTTTATCGAGGTCGGCGCCGGGAGCGAAAATGGTGCGGCCCTGCAACAGCTGTTAACGGGTCTGCCGGGAGTAGGGCTGGTTCGGGCGCAGGAAGATCATGTGCAGGTCTTTTTTGAGAACGGTTCGATGGACCCTGCCGCGGTCAACCGGTGGTGTTTCGAGAAGGGGATCACGTTGAAACACCTGCAGCTGCGGAAGCGAAGCCTGGAATCGAAATTCATGGAACTTACCGACGAACGCGCAACAAAAAAATAAACTAACTATATGCTTACACTACTGCGGGTAGAATGGCTCAAGGTAAAAAGCTATCGCACGTTCTGGATCCTGCTGGGCATGACGATCCTGAGCATTCCCGGTCTCAATTACCTGATCTATAGTGTGATGAACAACAAATTTCCGAAACCCAAGACAGGGAAGAGCTTCATTGGCAGTCCCTTTGCCTTCCCCGACGCGTGGCAAACGGTGAGCTGGAACTCGACATTGCTGTTCATCATTCCTTCCATCCTGATCATCACGCTTACGACCAATGAATTCACGTACAAGACACATCGGCAGAATATAATCGATGGATGGAGCAGGCGGCAATTTATTTCCGTGAAATTGTTCGAGTTGTTGTTGCTGTCGATCGTATGTGCGCTCACCGTGTTCCTGACGGCGATCGTCTTTGGCTGCGTCGCCAACAAGCTGCCTGCGGATGTATCGCTCTGGCAGGATGTACGGTTCGTATTCTTCTATTTCGTCCAAATGATCTCTTTCAGCACGATCGCCTTCCTGATGACCCTGTTGATCAAACGGCCGGGGCTGGCCATTGCGGCCTTTCTTATCTATATGCTAGGAGAGAACATTGTCGCGGGTATCTTCCAACACATCTATAAGATAGATGCCGTCAACTATCTGCCCGAACAGGTCACGGATAGCCTGATTCCGCAGCCCTATCTGCGGAAGCTGTTGCAGACGCCGGCGGAGTTCACTTCCTGGGAACACCATATCCCCATTTACCTGGCCGTCGCCCTGACTTATCTAATCATTTACTGCTTCGTATGCGGAAAACGTTTTACGACGAGTGACCTGTGAATGTGCGGTCGGTCCGGTCTCCGGCCGGACAAAGGTCATCCAGTGCCGGCTCGATGGTGGGATACAGGTATTGAAAACCGGCCGATCTTGCCTTACTGGCGCTTACGGTAGTGCTTTTGAGCACCTCGATGCTCATCTCGCCGAGCCCTATTTTCAGCAAAAACGAGGGGATATACATGGGGACGAAGTAGCGTCCCTTCAACCGCCGGGCCAACGCCAGCGTGAGGGTACGGTTGTCTACCGGGTACGGTGCCACGCCGTTATAGGGACCATGCCAGCTCTCCTGCCCGATGGCGTGGAGGAAAAGACGGCAGAGATCGTCGATATGGATCCAGCTCACCGCCTGCCGGCCGCTGCCGAGAATGGCGGCGATGCCCAGCCGCACGGGCTTCATGAATTCTTTTAAGGCGCCGCCTTTTTTGCTGAGCACGATGCCGGTGCGGATGATCACGAGGCGTTTGCCGAGGGCTTCGACCGGTGCGATGGCTTCTTCCCAGCGGCGGCAGGTCTCGCCGAGGAAAGCTTTGTCGGCGGGAGCGGTTTCTTCAAAGGGATGCGGGTTGGGGATCGTGGGATCGGGACCATACCAGCCTATGGCAGAGGAGCTGATCACGGCGCGGACCTTATTGGGCTGTTCGCGCAGCGTTTTGACGATCAGCCTGCAGCCTTCGACGCGGCTGTCTTCGATGGCTTTTTTTCTTTTTGCGGACCAGCGTTTGTCCGCTACGCCGGCGCCGGCGAGATGAACGATATAGTCGGCCTGCCCGAGGGCGGCTGCGTCGATGGCGCCGGTGGAAGGGTCCCAGTGGGCGGCTTCAGGGCGGCCGGGGCTGGGTCTGCCGTTGGTTGCATTGGCATGGCGGCTGAGGACGATGACGCGATGGCCCTTTTCCGTGATGAGTGCCGTGAGTGCTGTCCCGATGAGACCGGTGCCGCCGGTGATGAGGATCGTTGCCATGCGGTGTAAAGGTAAAAAAATCCCTCCGGAGAGCCGGAGGGAATAAAACAACTAAAAACAAACTATTGTGGTGTGAGCCCTAGTCGGGGCGTTTTCCATCCAGGAAGGTATTGATCGTGCTGATCTCCGTGTTGTTGTTTTCATCCGTCTTGACTTCATAATTGCTATAGAAGTTCTCGACGTTGGAGATCGTGTTATACAGTTCCAAATTACGGCGGATGTAGGCCGGCACAGTTTCAAACTCATTATTCGGATCGACAGCATTGACGTTGAACGACAAGTTGCGCAACTTGTTAATTCGTTCTGCTGCCCTGCGTTTGAGATCATCCGCATCGTCCTGCGGGGCAGGCTCCTCTACGGGTGAGTTCGGCACCGAATGCGAGTGAGTCGGATGGGCCCCAGGCTCATCCGCCGTCGAATCCGTCTCCCGGAATACCAGCTGCATATCAGGCGACACGTCTTCATCTTTAGGCGTATCGTGCGTAGCGGTATTCGGGGTCGGCTCCTTGAAAATTGGGTTGTGTTCAGGCTTCGCCACAGGAGAACCTTCGGCGGCCGGGGGGTGCGGTTGTTTGTCGTTCCATGGGTCTTCCGCGTAGATATTGGATGGCCTTGCAAGGTATCCTCCCGACGCTGCAGACGCAGGAGAACGTTTGGCGGCGCCAGGCGCCTGATCTTTTGGTTGAATGACCGCGGGTTTTGCCGATTGGGGCTGAGACTGAGGCTGGGGTTGAGACTGGAACTGCACCTGCGGCTGAGGCTGCGGTTCGGGCGCCAGCACCCATTCGATGCGCGGAGACCGGTCGTCTGCAGCGACTGTAGTAACCGGCGCGGCTGTCGTGTCGTCTACGATGGAGTCATCGATAGGATCTTCCATTGAAAAGAGGGTCAGCGGGGAACTGTGAACCGGCGTCTTTTCAACGAGCTTTGGTTGAAGGGGGTCCGGTAATGGAACGGGGGGGATAGCCTGTTCCATCACCGGTGCTTGCGCGTGATTAGGCCGCGATACGGCAGATTGGTCACGGGTGGGTTCCTTCGGGGTCGGGGATTCTTTTGCAATTTCTACAGAGGGCAGAACAGGCCGTTTATCCACAGGATGCTCTTCGACAGTAGGACTCAAGGTCATCAGGATCTTCTCCTCTTTTTTTGGAGACGTAACATTCGCTTCGGCTTGGGCGGTATTGAAAGGATCTTTATGCTCGAATCCCGTTGCTATCAGCGTGATGCCAAGGCTAGAGCCAAGTGTATTATCATAACCCAGGCCCAGGATCACATCGGTATGCTCGCCTGCGCGGCTGAGCAGATGGTTCTGGATGATATCGACCTCGTCCATGGTGAACTCATGTTCACCCTCACTGGAGTTGATATTGATCAGTATCCATTTCGCGCCGCTGATATCGTTATCGTTGAGCAGCGGGGAGTTGAGCGCTTCTTCGATGGCCTTTTGTGCGCGGCTGTCGCCCTTGGCGGTGGCGTTACCGAGGATAGCCACACCACCGTTGCGCATGACGGTGCAGACATCGGCGAAGTCGACGTTGATCTGACCGGTGCTGTTGATCACATCGGTGATACATTTGGCGGCCGTGGCCAGCACGTTATCGGCCTTTGCAAAGGCCTCCTTCATCTTGAGGTTACCGAACTGATGACGCAGCTTGTCGTTGCTGATCACCAGCAGGGTATCGACATAGTCTTTCATCATCCGGATACCTTCCTCGGCCTGCAGCTGCCGCTTCTTCCCTTCGTAGGAGAAAGGAGTGGTGATGATGCCGACGGTAAGAATGCCCAGGTCTTTGCAGATCTTCGAGATAATGGGGGCGCCACCGGTACCCGTACCACCGCCCATACCGGCCGTGATAAAGGCCATCTTGGTGTTGACTTCGAGGATGCCTTTGATCTCCTCCAGACTTTCTTCCGTCGCTTGCCGGCCGATGTCGGGATTGGCGCCGGCACCCAAGCCTTGTGTCAGGTGTGGCCCTAACTGGATTTTATTGGGCACGCGGCTTTGCGCTATCGCCTGGGCGTCGGTGTTACAAATGATGAAATTCACTCCCTCTATGTTCTGACTGAACATATGGTTTACTGCATTGCTGCCACCACCACCCACACCAATGACCTTGATGATGGATGATTTCTCTTTCGGTAGATCAAAATGGATCATGTCAAAAAAATTTAAAACGAATAATAGCGTTCACTCACTCTAAGGTCTGGCTTATTCTAAAGGGTTTGGTCTTCTTCTTCTTTAAACAGGTCGATGATGCCGTCTTTGAATTTTCCCCAGAAATCTTTTACGCCTTTCCGGTTACGGACCCGCTCCTGTTGCAGGACTTCTTCGGTGGGTTCGGGCTCGGCCACGGATTGATTCTGGGCTTCGGCCTTCCGTAAGGCATCGGGGATCTCCACTCGACGATACTCGCGTTCGAATTCTTTCCGGTCGTGTTCATAATCGCTATACCCTTTTAGGATAAGTCCGATACACGTCGAATAGGTCGGCTTGGCCAGCTCTTCGATATGACCGGCAGCCAGGTGTTCGGTGGGAAAACCGATGCGGGCATTGAGCCCCGTGATGTATTCGGTGAGCTGGATCAGATGCCGCAGCTGGGAGCCTCCGCCCGTGAGGACGACGCCGCCATTGAGCATCCGGCTGTCGAGGCCTACCTGTTTAAGATGGTAGGTCACGAAATCCATGATTTCGCTCATCCGCGCCTGAATGATATTGGCCAGGTTCTTTACACTGATCTCCTTGGCGGGCATGCCTCTGAGACCCGGAATAGTAATGTATGCATTGGCCTTTGCTTCATTAGACAACGCCGAGCCGAATTGTACCTTCATCTGCTCGGCCTGGGTCTTGAGGACTCCCAGTCCGGTCTTTATATCATTGGTGATATTCTCACCGCCAAAGGGGATCACGGCCGTATGTTTCAGGATACCTTCATAAAACACGGCGAGGTCTGTAGTACCACCCCCGATATCCACGATGGCCACGCCTGCTTCCAGGTCTTCCTGGCCCATGACCGCGGCTGCGGAAGCCAGAGGCTGGAGCACGAGGTCCTTGGTATGCAGGTTGCTTTTTTCCACCGCACGGTTGATGTTCCGGATCGCATTCTTGTCACCCGTGATGATGTGGAAATTAGCGCCGACCTTGACCCCGCCATAGCCAATGGGGTTCGGGATATTCTGAAAGTTGTCGACGGTGAACTCCTGCGGGATGACGTCGATGATCTGATCGCCGGCAGGGATATACGTCTTGAACTGGTCGGCTATCAACTGGTCGATCTCCTTCCGGGTGATCTCCTCTTCGGTATTCTGCCGGACGATATCCCCGCGGGTCTGGAGACTTTTGATATGATGTCCTGCGATGCCCACATATACTTCGTTGATGTCGAGGTTGGGATTGGAGGCATAGCAATTGTCCAAGGCCATCCGGATGGCCTTGATCGTCTCATCGATATTCAACACCTGGCCATGTTTGACGCCGTTGGAGTTGGCCCGGCCGAACCCCAGGATCTCTAATTTTCCGTACTCGTTCTTACGACCGGCAATGGCAGCGATCTTGGTCGTACCGATATCGAGTCCAACGATAATAGGCTGCTCGTGATTCATAGTTTAGTTTATTTTGTTTAGTTGTTTTTTATTAATTATTGTGTATTCTCCAATGGCAATGTGTTTTGATGCCGAACGGTATCGGGCTGCAATTGCTGTGCCGACCGGATCAGCTGCCGGATATTCTCGAGCCCCTGCAGCGAATCATAACGGCTTTGCCCGGCTCCTTTTCGCGTACCGACGACCTGTCCTTCATAAGAGACGTCGATGCGTTGGTATTTATCCATCCCTACCCTGCTAAGCACCTGGTCATAAAAGACAAAGAGCCGGTGGAATTTGGCGCCGATAGCTGTGGCGTCGCCAAACGCGATCCGGTGGTCGCCGACCTCGGGTTCCAGTTCGAAGGTCTTTTCCGGCGTGATATCGATCTGCGCGATCTGCGCCGTCCAAAAGCTGTCGCTCTGAATAAATGCACCAAGTCGCAGGATGCCCACGGTGAGCACGCTGTCCGTACCGGTTGTATGGATCTTTGCCGCGGGGTAACCGGTAAACACCGGCAGATGCGCCGCAAATTTGTCCTCTAATGGCAACTCCACCGCATTGCTATCGATATAGAAACTGTTACCGCTCGTAGTGAACAGGCGGGCAACGGGTTCGCGTTCGCTGATCCGGACCTGAAGGATGCCGTTGTTATCGAAAAAGAGCTGGGCGTCCCTGATCCACACATTCTTTTTCAGTGTCGTTTCCAGATGGCGGAGGTCGAACGATTGGATTGGCCTGCCCTGTCCTTTTCCGGCACCGGCGGCAGTCAGGAGTTCGACGATGCCTTTGCGGTCGATGAACATCCGGTCGATGGTCCTGGGACCCGAGATCTCGATCTTATATCCTTTACAGACATTGGTATTTCGATAACGGATGGCCGCCACGAGTAGCACGATGCCGCCGGCGCCTGCGAAGCACCAAAAGATCGCGGTTACTACTTTCCTTATGTTTATCCTTACGGCCATTTGTTTTTTCTTTTGACTCACGCCCCTGGTTGTATGTATCCGCCCAACGGCCCAGCGGACCGTCAGACGGGTACAACATGTGGCGGGTGAGTCCCGACACGATAGCTTTATTTCGTTTGCAACGGATCAAGGCTTTGCCAAAATTTAGCCCTTCCCATTGCCGGTCTTATGATTGGCCTTCGGCCGGCGGACCCGTGGTCCGCGTCTGCAACCACTGCCGCAGCGGCTCGACCAGCGTGTCGATGTCGCCGGCTCCGGCCGTGATCAGCAATTCAATATCTTCCTTTTTCAGCGTCGGCAAGATCTTGCTCCTGTCGACTATAGTCACTCTTGCCTTCTTCATCTTCGCGGCGATCAGCTCGCTCGTCACACCGGCGATGGGTTGCTCGCGGGCCGGGTAGACCGGCAGCAGATAGACCTCATCGGCCAGGTCGAGACTCCCGGCAAAGCCATCGGCGAAGTCGCGGGTCCGGGTGAACAGATGCGGCTGGAAGATCACCGTACATTTCTTGTCGCCAAACAATTCCCTGGCACCGGTGATCAGGGCCCTCAGCTCCTCCGGGTGGTGCGCATAATCGTCGATATACACCTGCCTCGCGCCTTTGACGATGTACTCGAACCTCCGCTTCACGCCCCGGAATGCCGCCACCGCTTCCACGATCTTGTCGCCCGGGATGCCAAGGACATGTGCCACGGCAATGGCGGCGGTTACGTTCTCGACATTATGACGGCCGCCCATGCTGAGCACGACCTTATCGATGCTCCAATCCGCACTCTCGAACCGGAACAGGTAATCGCCCTGGTCGATCCTGAGATCGGCGGCCGCGAAATCGGCACCGCGCGCCGCGGCGTACGTCTCATGCCGGTCGCCCTTCAGATCCGCCTCCCGCTTGAGCCCTTTATGGCTCAGCAACAATCCATCGGGCTTCAGACAACCGGAGAAATCGATAAAGGCCTGTTCCACCGCGGCCGCCGTCCCATAGATGTCGAGGTGATCGGCATCCATCGCGGAGATCACGGCGATATTGGGCCGTAGCCGGAGAAAACTCCGGTCATATTCATCCGCCTCCACCACGCAAACATTGCGCTTATCGCTCCAGTAGTTGCTGTTATAATTAACAGAAATACCGCCCAGGAAAGCATTGCAGCCATAGCCGCTATGCCGCAGGATATGCGCGATCATGGTGGTGATGGTCGTCTTCCCATGCGTGCCTGCTACACAGATATTAAAAGAACTATTGGTGATCAGCCCCAGCACCTCGCTTCGCTTCATGAGGGGCGTCCCTTGTTGCCGGTAATACACCAGCTCTTTGTGATCCCCGGGTACGGCCGGAGTATAGACGACGAGATCGGGGGCTTTCGGAATGCCGTCGACATCCTCCTGGTAATGGATGGCGATCCCTTCTTTCTCCAGCTCATGGGTCAGGGTGGTAGCCGTTTTATCGTAGCCGGATACCGATGCTCCATGAAAATGGAAATACCTTGCCAGCGCACTCATCCCTATGCCACCTATACCGATAAAATAGATCGTCTTTATGTCTTTAAACTCCATCATTCATCATTGTGAGGTCCCGTTAAGTATCTCCCGCGCTATCCGGCTGGCTGCGTCGGTGATCGCCAGCCGGCCGATATTCGTCTTCAGGTCCGCCAATTTTGTCTTGTCTTTCGAAAGGGCCAGCACCGCCCGTACCAGGGTGTCCTTTGCCTCGCTATCCTTGATGAGCAGTCCCGCTCCTTTATCCACCAGGTGCCGGGCATTCGCCGTCTGATGATCTTCGGCGGCAAATGGAAAGGGTACGAACACCACGGGTTTCGCGGCCACGCACAGCTCGGCGATCGACATGGCGCCGGAGCGCGAGATCACGACGTCGGCGGCTGCAAAGGCATATTCCATCTGGCTCACGAAGTCGCTGGTCCAGATGCCCGCCTTACCGGCACAGAGGGCGGCGGCTTGTGACGCGAAGGGTTTCCCCGTTTGCCAGATCAGCTGCGTATTCGCCTCGGCGAATTCATTGATACGCGCGGCTATGGCTTCGTTGATCCCTTTTGCTCCCAATGAGCCACCGGTGGAGAAGACCGTCGGCAGCGCGGGATCCAGACCAAAAAAGCGAATGCCTTCTTCACGGGTAACCTTGCTCTCCACGATATTCTTACGCACGGGATTGCCGGTGATCACGATGCGGTCCGCGGGGAAGAATTTCTCCATCCCATCGCCGGCTACGAAAACGCGCGTCGCCTTTTTTCCCAACAGAATATTGCTTTTCCCCGCGAACGAATTGCTTTCATGGATAAACGTAGGGATGCCTTTGGCCTGAGCCGAGCGCAGAACGGGGAAGCTGGAATAGCCACCCACTCCCACCACGGCATCGGGCGCAAAGGTTTTGAGGATACGACCAACCTGGAAAAAGCTCTTGATGAGCTTAAAGGGCAAACTGATATTTTTGATCAATGAACTTCTGTTGAACCCGGCGATGGTGATACCTTCGATGCGGTAACCCGCCTGCGGTACCTTCTCCATCTCCATCTTCCCTCGGGCGCCTACGAAGAGCAGCTCGATATCCGGCTGCTGTTGTTTCAACGCACCGGCAATGGCGATCGCCGGAAAGATATGGCCGCCTGTTCCGCCGCCTGCTATAATGATTCGCTTGCTCATGCCGGCATCGCCTCCCCATCGATCGACTCCTCCGAGTCCTCGTCGTCTTCGGTGTCTGCGATTCCCGCGGGCCTGCCCGCGCCTTCGGTTGCTTCCGCGTTTCGGGCCACGCTCAGGATGATGCCGATGGCCAGGCAGGTAAACAAAAACGAGCTGCCGCCCATACTCACCAGCGGCAATGTGACTCCCGTCACGGGAAAAAGGTTGACGGTTACGGCCATATTCGCGAGGGCCTGGATCACCAGGGTGAAGCTGAGCCCCAACGCCAGGAACGCGCCAAATGCAAAGGGACAGCGCCGGAAGATGCGGATGCTGCGCAGCAGGAACACGAGATAGATGGCTACGATAAACAATCCGCCCATCAATCCATACTCTTCGATGATGATCGCATAGATAAAATCGGAATAAGGATGCGGTAGGAAATTCCGTTGCTGGCTATTGCCCGGGCCAAGACCGAGCCAGCCACCTTTGGCGATAGCTATCTTGGCCTGGTTCGTTTGGTAGTTATTGTCGCTATTGTCCTCTTTTCCACCATATATAAAGGTCTCCACACGGCTGATCCAGGTATCTACACGCGCGGTGAGCCGGTTGTGGCCTTCGGTCTTGGGTTTCTCGAAGACATTGCCATTGGCCTTGTGCCGGATCACGGCCGAAGCGACGAGGATCGTCACGGGTATGGCGGCGATGGCCACGACAAGCAGCAGGTGTCTGGCGCTCACCCGGCCGATGAACAGCAGCATGAGGCTGGTCGCCCCGGTAAGCAACGCCGTGCTGAGATTGGCCGGGGCGATCAACAAGCAGATGATGGCTACGGGCGTGATCACGGGGATGAAGCCCTTCTGAAAGTCTTTGATTACTTCCTGCTTTTTGCTCAACGTCCTGCTCAGGTACATGAACAATGCCAGCTTGGCCAGATCCGAGGTCTGAAAGGTCAGGTTTATAATAGGCAATCGGATCCACCGGCTACCTTCATTGAGCTTCACCCCAAAGAACAACGTATATAGCAATAAGGGGATAGAGATCATGAATAATATGGTCGCCACCCGCGAATACACCGTATAGTTTACCTGGTGAGCAAAGTAAATAATCAGGACCCCGGCCAGGATAAAGGCGAACTGTTTAAAGAGATAGATCTCCGTATTCCCTTTGTACATCTTATAGGCCAGCAAACCGGTGGAACTATAGACGACGAGCAGGGACACGACGGCAAGCAGGACCACGGCGGTCCAGATGACGGTATCCCCTTTAGTCCGCGACCGCAGGCGATCGATCGGTGTTTGCTCTATCGTTACCGGATTACTCATAGATCTCGTACAGCCTCCTTGAACTGCCGCCCTCTGTCTTCATAATTTTTGAACAGGTCGAAACTGGCGCAGGCGGGGCTCAGCAGCACGGTGTCGCCCTTGGTGGCGAAATGGAACGCCGCCTTCACGGCCTCTTCCGCGCTGGAGGTATTGACCATCACCGGCACATCGTGCTGAAAGGCCTCATGTATCTTTCGGTTGTCTACCCCCATGCACACGATCGCTTTGACCTTTTCCCGCACCAGGTCACGGATCAGGGAATAGTCGTTGCCTTTATCCACTCCACCGAGGATGAGGATCGTCGGCTTGTCCATGCTCTCCAGGGCGTACCAGGTGCTGTTCACGTTGGTGGCCTTGGAGTCGTTGATGAATTCCACGCCCCGGATGGTGCTTACATATTCCATCCGGTGTTCCAGCGCCTCAAAACTCTGGATGGCCTCGCGGATCTTCTCTTTCCGAATCCCCACGGTGGCGGATGCGATGCCTGCTGCCATAGTATTATATTGATTGTGAATGCCCTTTAAGGCAAAATCATAGATGCTCATTTGGAGTTTCTCACTGCCTGTATTGATGGTCATTTGTCCTTTGCCGATGAATCCGCCTTT
Source organism: Chitinophagaceae bacterium (assembly GCA_025934485.1). Lineage (GTDB taxonomy): Bacteria > Bacteroidota > Bacteroidia > Chitinophagales > Chitinophagaceae > Puia. Next base: position 16,097 of record JAICXX010000076.1, on the reverse strand, counting down.
GTTGGGTTCCTGTTGCATAGTAAATGGTAGTGGGTTAGAGTGAATTTGAAATTGGCCTACATGCTGTTGAATCACAGGGTCGTCTGCGTTATAGATAAAATAGTCCCGGTGAGTTTGGTTTTTTGTGATCCGGAACTTGCTTGCGATATAATTCTCAAACTTGTAGTCATAACGGTCGAGATGGTCTTCGGTGATATTGGTGAGGATCGCTACATCGGAACGGAAGTCCACGATGTCATCCAGCTGGAAGCTGCTGATCTCGCAGACATACCAGGGTTTGGGGTCTTCCGCGACCTGGCGGGCAAAGGAATAGCCGATATTACCTACCAGCGCACAGTCCAAACCGCCATGGCGGCAGATATGATACGTCAATGCCGTCGTCGTGCTTTTGCCGTTGCTGCCGGTGATGCCGATGATGCGGCTGTCGCCTTTGTAGCGGTAGGCCAGCTCGATCTCGCTGATCACGGGTATCCCTTTGGCGCGAATGCGCTTAACCGTTTCATTCTTATCCGGAATGCCCGGGCTCTTCATTACCTCGTCGGCATTCAGGACCCGGTCTTCCGAATGCCCCTTTTCTTCGAAGGCGATGTTGTGCTTTTCCAGGGCCTGACGATAGCTGTCTTTTAATGGTCCGCCGTCCGATACGAACACCTCATAGCCGTGCTGTGCCGCGAGTATCGCCGCACCCACGCCGCTTTCACCACCACCTAATATGACCATTCGCTTTGACATAGAAATTACAATGGGATGGAGCTTCGCTCCATCGTCGATGATCCTCGCAGGGCGGATTGTAGGTTTTTCAAAAGCATAGATCTTACTGCACCACAATTCTTTTACTTCTCATTCGGGTCAGGGTTGCCTGCGTAATACAGGCGGGTGGTTTTCCATAACTTTCTTAAGTCGGGCCCTAAGCCCGGGGGTACTACCTGATCTTTAATGTAGCGATCGCAAACGCTACACAAAGAAGTGTGACGATCCAGAACCTTGTTACAATCTTCGCCTCATGATAGCCCAGCTTTTGATAGTGATGATGCAGCGGGCTCATGAGAAAGACCCTTCGGCCTTCACCGTACTTCTTCTTCGTATATCTGAAATAAGTTACTTGTATGGTTACGCTAAGGACCTCTACCAGGAACACGCCGCAGAAGATCGGTATCAGCCACTCCTTGCGGACGATGATCGCCAGGGCCGCAATGATGCCGCCGAGAGTGAGACTGCCGGTATCGCCCATAAAGACTTGCGCCGGGTAGGCGTTATACCAAAGGAAGCCCACACAAGCCCCGATGAGGGCGCCGATAAAGATCGACAGCTCGCCCAGGTTGGGGATGTACATGATGTTGAGGTATTCGGCAAACCGGATATTACCGCTGGCATAGGCGAAAATGCCCAGGCAGCCGCCGATGACCGCGCTGACACCTGTGGCGAGACCATCGAGACCATCGGTCAGGTTGGCGCCGTTCGAAACCGCGGTGATAATGAAGATCACGATCACGATATACAGCACCCAGGTAAGACCGCGTACCGCGACGGGTAAGAGCTTGGCATAGTTGAACTCATGGTTCTTGACGAATGGGATGGTCGTGATCGGGTCCTTTGCTTCGACAAAATATTTCTTCTCCTTGTCCAGGGTCACGACCTTCAGCCCGGTGGTATCGGAAGGCAGGGTCTGGCCTACGTATTCACGCCAAACCCGGGTATTCGTATTCCAAAATAATGTGGCGCCGACGACAATACCCAGTACGACCTGACCCAGTACTTTGAACCAGCCGGCCAAACCATCCTTGTCGCCTTTTTTATACGGAACGCCCGTTTCTTTAGCGATCCTTTTGGCCCGGAGTTTCAGATAGTCGTCGATGAAACCGATGAGCCCCAGCCAGATGGTGGCGAAGATCATCAGGCGGATATAAGCCTTATGCAGATCGGCCAGCAAGAAGGTAGGGATCAGAATGGCAAGGATAATGATAAAGCCGCCCATGGTGGGGGTACCCTTTTTCTGCGTCTCACCGGCCAGCCCCAGGTCACGCACCGTCTCGCCGATTTGCTTTTTGACAAGGTAGCTGATCACCCGTTTTCCGAATATCATACTGACGACGAGCGACAATACCGTGGCCAGCAACACCCGTGAGGTGATGAACTGGAATAGAGCACCGCCGGGTACTTTTACCCCATGTAGTCTGAACCATTCGAATAGTGCGTACAGCATGCGTCGGCTTATTTATCTAACAGTTCAAAAAATTCCAACAATATCTGTTTGTCGTCAAAGGGATGTTTTACCCCTTTGATGTCCTGGTATTTCTCATGTCCTTTGCCCGCGATGAGGACAATGTCTTCTGGGCCGGCGAGGTTCAACGCGGTCCGAATGGCCTCACGACGGTCGGTGATCTTGAGATATTTCCGTTTGGCGGCGGTGTTCAATCCCGCCTCGATATCCCGGATGATCTGTTCGGGGTCTTCGCTCCGGGGATTATCGGACGTGAAGATCACCTTGTCGCTATATTCACAGGCGGCAGCACCCATCAGCGGCCGCTTTGTTTTGTCGCGATCACCACCGGCGCCTACGACAGTGATGATCTTTTCGTGCCCTTTTCTTAGTTTTTGAATGGTCGCGAGTACGTTGATGAGGGCGTCGGGAGTATGGGCGTAGTCCACGATGCCGATGATCTTTTCCTTTGGCGATATGCTATAGTCGAACCGGCCTTCCGCGCCGTCGAGGGTACTCAGACAGCGGAGGATCTCGTTCTTATCTTCCCCGAGACAAATGGCGGCACCATAGACGGCCAGGAGGTTGTAGGCGTTGAACTCACCGATGAGCCGGAAATGCACTTCCTGATCGTTTACACTCATCACCAGCCCGGTGAGGTTGTTTTCCAGGATCCGTCCTTTGAATTCGGCCAGGGTCTTGAAGCTATAGAAATATTTTTTTGCATTCGTGTTCTGCAACATCACTGCCCCGCGTTTATCGTCCGCGTTGGAGATAGCAAAGGCATCGGAGGGTAAGGAGTCGAAGAAGGACTTTTTGACCCGGATGTACTCTTCGAAGGTCTTGTGATAGTCCAGGTGGTCATGGGTGATATTGCTGAACAATCCACCGGCGTAGTGAAGACCGGCGATGCGATGCTGATGAATGGCGTGGGAACTGGTCTCCATAAAGGCATAGGTGCAGCCGGCGTCTACCATCTGCCGGAGCAGGGCATTGAGATGCAGCGGGTCGGGCGTCGTATGCGTTGCGGGCACGACCTTGTCGCCGATGCGGTTCTCCACGGTGCTGAGGAGGCCGGATTTGTGGCCCAGGCAGGAGAACAGCTTATATAATAGGGTAGCGATGGTCGTCTTGCCGTTTGTGCCCGTGACACCCACGAGCTTCAAATGGTCGGATGGCTGGCCGTAGAAATTGTGGGCGATGATACCGGCGGCGATCGAAGCGTCCTCCACCTGGATATAGGTTACGGCAGGGTCGAGCTGCGCAGGCAGGTCTTCGCACACGATGGCGGTGGCACCGGCAGCGATCACGTCGGGGATATAACGATGCCCATCGACATGCGTTCCCTTTACCGCAATGAAAAGCGAACCGGGGCCGGCCCGACGCGAGTCCGACTGCAAGTTGTCGATGGTCTTATCCCTCTCACCCTGAATGGAGCGGATACCGACCTTGTATACTATTTCCTGCAGGTTTGCCATAGCCCTTTTAGTCGAGTTGAATAAATATTGTTTCTTTTCTTGCCAGCGCAGAGCCTGGTCCGGGGTTCTGCGACCGCACTTTACCGCTACCTTTTACATTTACCCGGAGATCCATGCTCTCCAGGAGATATAGCGCGTCCTTGAGCCCCATCCCTTTGACATCGGGTACCGTCTGGCGTAATACCATATGCCGGTTGAGAACGGGTTCGCTCCCCGCGTTGGAAGCATAAAGACCGCTGTATTCGCTCTTGCCGGCAGAGTCTGTATATTTCGTTCCCAGTGTACGCTCCACCAATTTCATATCATGTGTATTCCCGGCATCATAGAACCGCGAGCTGTCCCTGGTGAGCAGGGGATTGGTTGCCGGCGTGGGCTCGGCGCTCATCAAATGATCGGCAATCTCTTTGAACACCGGTGCGGCTACCTTTGCGCCGTAATAAACTTTTGCGAATGGCTTGTTTTTGATCACCACGATGCAGGTATATTTCGGCGCATTGGCCGGAAAATAGCCTACGAAGGTGGACTGATAAATGTGCTCGGCATAACCGTGAGAACCATTCGCCATAAGCGCGGTGCCCGTTTTGCCTGCTACCTTATAAAAACCCCCTTTGAAGGTACTCGTTCCGGTACCGTCCGGATCATTACACACTCCAATGAGGCACTCTTGTAAACGTTTGAGGGTCTCATCGCTGCAGATCTTTTCCAGGATGGCGGTGGGCTCATTCTCCTTCACCGTGATACCCCCTTCCTGAACGGCGCTAACCAAATAGGGTTTCATCATCCGGCCGTTGTTCGCGACTGCGTTATATAAGGTCAGTATCTGCAGCGGCGTAACCAGCACTTCATAACCAAAGGCCATCCAGGGCAAGGCAGTGGCACTCCAGGTCCTCGACTTGGGTGTGATGATCACGGGAGTCGCTTCACCTGCCAGATCGATACCCGTAGGTTTATCGAGATGCAAAGCCCGCAGGTGGTTGATAAACTGGTTCGGGTTGCTGCTGTAATGTTCCACCGCCAATTTCGCCATGCCCACGTTGGAACTCAGCTCGAAGGCTTCCTTGACGGTAAACGTCTTGTCGGCATGGGGTTCCGAATCGAACACGGTGCGGCCGTTGATCTTCCAGGAGCCGCCACCGAGATCGACGGTATTGTCGAGAGTGACCTTTTTGTCTTCCAGGAGGGAAAGCAAGGTCGCGAGCTTGAATGTCGAACCCGGCTCCGTAGCTCGGATGGCGTAATTCAAGTCCTCCCAGTAGGCGCCGTCCGGCTGCAATCCGAGGTTGGCCATGGCCTTGATCTTACCCGTAGCCACTTCCATCACGATACAGGTGCCGTGTTCGGCTTCGTTGTCGGTGAGCTCCCGTAACAATGCATTCTCGGCGATGTCCTGCATGTTCACGTCGAGCGTCGTCACGATATCCTTGCCATTTACACTCTCTATCTCATATCCTTCGACGGGGATATACGTACCGCCTGCAATGTAGCGAACAAGCCTGCGGCCGGTCTCGCCTTTGAGTAACGTATCATAGGTCCTTTCGAGGCCTACGTTCTGTGCATTGGTCCTGGCCAGGCCAATGGTGCGATTGGCCAGCAGGCCGAAGGGGTTCAATCTCTTGCTGATCACCTCCGCGATGAAACCGCTTTTGTTACGGCCTTCTCGAACCAGGGGAAAGGTGCGGAGCTTGCGGTATTTTTCAAAGGAGACATTGGACTCGAGCAGGTAATAGCGGTCGTTTGTGTTGTAGCCTTTCTTTAATTCTTTTTTGAAGGTGCTTGCCGGGCGGTCGCCGAACAACGATGCCAAACAAAGCGACAGCGAATCGACATTGCTGGTAAACCGCTTCCCGTTCTTTTCACGAAGACCGTCCGCGCCGAAGTCGATGTAGATATTGAACCAGGGAATGGAAGTGCTGAGCATGCTGCTGTCCGCGCTATAGATCGTCCCCCGCTGCGCATCGAGCTCGATGAATTTCTGATGGAGGCTATCGCTGAGACCTTTCCAGTAGGCGCCTTGTACGCGTTGGATATACACGACCTTTCCCAGGACCACGAGGCTCAGTGCCACGATGCCCAGAAAGCAGAGGTAGACCCTCCATAATATGTCGCGTTTGATCTCCATTTAATTTGTACTATCGATGAGGACGTACGGCGGCTTGACCAGCTCTTTAAGACCAAAAGGTTCAACCGCCTTGGCCAACTCGCTTTGCTTGCTCCGGAACATCACCTCACTCTTCAGCGTTTTATATTCGTATTGCAGCTCTTTTACTTCTTTATCGGTCCGGGTAATTTCCCGGGTGATATTGTCGGCATAATGCCCGTTATAGATATACACTACCGCCAGTGCCGCAAGGAACAGGAAGAAGCCTATATTCTTCATGATCCATCGTGTCCCCTGTTGGGCTGGTCTCCATTTACTACTCTTCATTGCTTTTCGTTGTGAGCCGCCTGCGGCGTCTCTACCATCTAATTATTGTCCTTCGGACGATCCGCTTCCAGCGGCTCTTGGTTCATATTCGTTCTGCGACCCGAAGCTTGGCGCTACGGGACCGCGGGTTTTGTCGTAATTCGGTCTCACCGGCAATAACCGGCTTCTTGGTAATCGCTTTTAATAGGGGAAGAGCCGTGGACTTTCCTAAGGGATCGCTGGGGTCTTCGTCTTCGAACGTTCCCTTTTTGAAGAAGTTCTTGACGAGCCTGTCCTCGAGGCTATGAAAGGTGATGATGGCTATTCGGCCGCCGGTAGACAACACGCCGGGCGCCTGTTGCAACATTTCTTTTAAAGCTCCCAATTCATCGTTCACTTCTATGCGTAAGGCTTGAAAAACCTGGGCAAAGTACTTGTTGGGATTCCCTTTCACCACGCTGTTCAGACCCGCTTTAAAATTGCCAATGGTCCTTAGCGACATCGTTCCGCGTATGGCGACAATGGTCCTGGCCAATGTTTTGGCATTGGTAACCTCGCCATACTGTTCGAATAGCTTATGTAGCCGCTGCTCGGACCACGTGTTTACTATTTCGAAGGCCGTGAGTGTCTGCCGCTGATCCATCCGCATATTCAAGTCGCCTTCGAAGCGATACGAGAAACCCCTTTCCGCCTCGTCGAACTGATGGCTGCTGACGCCGAGGTCGGCGAGTATCCCATCTACTGCGGTGACTTCATGAAGCCGGAGGAAGCGCGCCAGGTGCCGGAAATTGTGCGGCAGAAAGGTGATGCGTGGGTCGTCGGGCAGATTCCGCCGCGCGTCACTATCCTGGTCGAAGGCGTAGAGCCGGCCTTTGGGGCCTAACCGTTCGAGGATGCCGCGCGAATGCCCGCCGCCGCCGAAGGTACAATCTACATAGCGGCCTTCGGGCCGGATGGCCAGTCCGTCGAGAGACTCTTGCAACAGGACGGGCAAGTGGTAAGCCTGCTGGTCCTTATCGTTGGGAGCCGTCATGACACAGGCCCTCCCGGGTTCATCACCTGTTTAGCCAGGTTACTGAATGCTTCCGGTGAAAAAGATTCAAAGAACTGATAGTACTTACTTTTATCCCAGATTTCGATCTTGTCTGTCGAGGATGCCAGCACGATGTCTTTTTCGAGACCGGCATGTTCTTTCAGGTTAGGGGGAACCAACAACCGACCCGCCGAGTCCAATTCGGCGATCGTTGCGCCATTCAGGAAATACCGCTTGAATTGTCGAACTTCGGGGTCAAAATCATTCAATTGGCTTATTCTGGCGAAAATGGGCTCCCAGCTTTTCATCGGGTAGAGGCTCAGGCATTTTTCAAAACCGCGGTTGATGACAAACTGGCTAGTACCGTCTTCCGGCAGCTGCTTTTTGAAGCCAGCCGGGAGCAGGAAGCGACCTTTCGAGTCCAGTGTAGCTTCGTATTCGCCCAGAAAACCAATCATTTATGAGGAGTTGAATCAATCTTAACTAAAACTAACACAAAATAACACTTTTTCCCACTTTTATACGGGAAAATGAAAAATTTAATTTTTCCACAATAGTGCATTGGATTTCTGTGTGTTGTCTATCTTTCGTTTAGCGTTCTTCTCGCGGGGTTGGGGTGGTTTTCGCCCGTGCGGAACGTGTGAATTGCAGTGGATAAGCGGTGGATAAGGCCAATTTGGCTGGGGATAACGCCGCTTCCTATGGCTTTTGATAAAACCTATTGGTATATGCCTACTGCTGGTTATTCCGGGACGCCGCTTATCCGGAAGCTGGGGATCAAACCCGGTTCGAAGCTTCGCTTGATCGGGGCGCCTGCGGATTACTTCCATTGGCTGGGGGAGGATTTATCCGGTGCGCTTTGTCCGGCGCGGGCTATTCCGGACTTTATTCATCTTTTTGCCGTCACGCGGCGCGATTTTGAGCGGGAGATGGCCGATTTGGTGGGGATATGTGGGAAAAATTCGGCCGTCGTGATCTGGGTCTCGTGGTATAAGAAAAGTTCAGGCAAGGCCACCGATCTCACGGAAGACGTCATCCGCGGCTATGCCCTGGCGAGTGGGTTGGTAGATATAAAGGTATGCGCGGTCTCGGACGATTGGAGCGGGCTGAAGCTGGTAGTGCCGGTGGCGAAGCGATGAGTTTTCGCTACATTCGCGGCAGAGAGGCGGCAGTTAGCCGTTTTGATCTATGGATGCGAAAAATATCAGTATAGCTGACTACAGCTATGATCTCCCCGCAGGGGCGATCGCTTATTATCCGCTGGCGGAACGTGATGCCAGCAGGTTGCTGGTCTACCGGGCCGGCGAATTACACGAAGACATTTATCGGAATATCGCGCTGCATTTGCCGGAAGGCGCCTTGCTGGTCTTCAATAATACCCGCGTGGTAGAGGCGAGGATCGTGTTCCAGAAACCCACGGGTGGGCTCATCGAGATCTTTTGTCTGGAGCCGCCGGCGGAATATGGCGGCATTGCCGCGGCGCTGATGCGGACCGGCAGTGTGCGCTGGAAATGTCTTATCGGCGGAGCATCCAAATGGAAGCCGGGTCAGGTGTTAAGGAAGGAAATAGGTCAGCTTGTTCTCGAAGCACGTTGGGTGCAGCGGTCAGCCGGCGCTTTTCTTATCGAGCTATCGTGGACGCCGGCAGACCTCAGCTTTGCCGAGCTATTGCACCAGGCTGGGTTGGTCCCTCTCCCACCCTATATTCGCCGCACGGTGGAGTCTACCGACGGCGAGCGTTATCAAACCGTTTATGCCCGGCACGACGGCTCGGTGGCCGCGCCGACCGCAGGGCTTCATTTCACGGAAGTCATTTTTCAGCAGCTGGAGCAGCGCGGTATCCAACGCAGCTTCGTCACCCTGCATGTAGGCGCCGGAACTTTTTTGCCGGTGAAAGCGGCTACGCTGGGTGAACATCCCATGCACATCGAATTCATCGCTGTCCGCGTGGAGGTCATCCGGGAGCTGCGGGATCGTCTGATGACCGGCAGACCCGTGATCGCCGTGGGCACTACATCCGCGCGGACCCTGGAAAGTCTATATTGGCTGGGAACCAAGGTCATTGCCGATCCGTCGGTAGCACCTGACGACCTGGTGGTACATCAATGGGATGCCTATGCGCAGGACGAGACAGCGGGCACGGCGGAGGCCCTACAGGCTTTGCTGACATGGATGGAAGCGCGGGAGCTGAAAGAGCTGGTGACCACGACCCAGCTGTTGATCACACCGGGATATTCATGGAAGGTCGTCGCGGGACTGGTGACGAACTTTCATCAACCCGAATCGACCTTATTGCTGCTGATCGCCTCACTCGTAGGCGAAGACTGGCGGACCATGTACAACTATGCGTTGGAACACGGTTTTCGCTTCCTGAGCTATGGGGATGGGTGTTTGTTATTGCCTGCACGGGGCGGTCGATGAACGGCGTCATCACGCTGCCTTCAGCGGGAATTCCAGCGTGAAGTTCGTGCCCTTGCCCGCCACACTGTCCACCTTTATCTTGCCACCATGTGCGTCGACGATGGTTTTTACATAGCTGAGGCCAAGCCCGAAGCCTTTCACGTTATGCAGATTGCCGGTATGGGCGCGATAGAACTTCTCGAAGATGCGCCGTTGGGTCTCTTTGCTCATGCCGATCCCGTTGTCTTCGATGCGGATCACGAGACTCTTGGTGGTGCTATGGGTGCTGATGCGGATCAAGAGGTTCTCCTTTGAATACTTCACCGCGTTGTCGATGAGGTTGGTGATGATATTCATAAAATGGACCTCATCGGCTTCTATGCGATCATTTTTTGCATTGAGCTGTAGTTCGGAGTGGCCGCCTTTCCCTTCGAGCTGAAGATGAAAATTCTCCATAGCCTCCTGGATCACGACATGCGCATTCAGGGGCTTCCGGTTCAGCTGCTGCTCCTGGCGGTCCAGCAGGGAAGCTTGCAGGATCGTCTCCACCTGCTTGTTCATGCGGCGATTCTCCTCCTTGATGATACCGGTGAAATATTCCGACTTCTGCCGGTCGTGCACCACCTTCTCATTCCGCAATGCATCGACAGCCAGTGAGATCGTAGCCAGCGGCGTCTTGAACTCATGGGTCATGTTGTTGATAAAATCGTTCTTGATCTCGCTGAGCTTCTTTTGGCGGAACAGCGCGCCTACGGTGACATAAAAAGCGGAGATGATCACCAGCGTAAAGAAGATGGCGCCGCCGATCATCCAACGCATCTGGCCCATAACGATGTCATTGAAATTCGGCACCACGACTACCAGCACTTCATCCGGCATGATGGTGCTCGCATCGGCGTTCTCCGGCGCCTGAAGGAGATTGAAGATGCGTGTATTGGTCGTATCTGCGATCGCTTTTATAAAATCCCTGGACTGCAGCTCGGGGGGATGGAATAGCACACCGTTGGCTCCGAAATCGGCGGAGTTCAGATCCGAAGAGATGGAGAATTCGAAATGGACGTCTTTGAGACCGTGTTTGTTAAATGCTTTGCGGATCTTGTCGTTCACGTCTTCCGCCGTATATCGTTCGGCCACAAGAGGCACCCGCATCAGCTCCATGGTAAACGGGTCGGAGGGCCGCCAGGGAACGCCGGGTTTCAGCCTTAAGGTCCTGCTTTGCGAGATGCCGATCCCTCTTTGTTCGACCAACTCCTGTGTCACGGCATTCGTCGCGAGGGTGATCTGGCTGTAAAGCGCCTCTCTTTTGTTCTGCAACATAGCAAGGATCCAGTTGATCTGGACGTAGATACTGCCGATAAGCGACAGTGTGATCAAAACAAAAATGATAGGGAAAATTTTTTTCAAACCCATACTTTTTATTTCGGCTCCGAGCCGTGCCGGGCGCGGTTCGGGTCCATCTACAAAATTATCAAAAGGATGAAGGGATACGATTATTAGCCCGTTCGGGAAAGACTTTTTAACGAAGGTTTCACAAAGAAAGGGGTTTTCAGGCTAAAATGGGCTATATTTAGTAGTAAAGGTTGCCTTGCCGTTGAATATCCCAAAATTTCTTAATTTAGAGAATATGGAGAGCCCGGCACCTGGCATATTATTGATCGCAGATCCCTTTTTAAAAGATCCCAATTTCATGCGCACGGTGGTGTTCCTGTGTGAACACCAGGATGAAGGCAGTTTCGGATTCGTGCTCAACAAAAATTATGAATATACGCTCGATGAACTGGTAAGCGGATTAGACGATCTGACGAAGATCCCCGTTTATCTCGGTGGTCCTGTTCAGATGGATACGATCCATTTCCTGCATCAGTATCCCGACAAGATACACGGTGGCTATGAGATCATCGACGGCGTTTTCTGGGGCGGCAATTTCGAGACCGCCATCGAGCTCATCCGCTCCGGGGAGATCGATATGACTAAGATCAGATTCTACATCGGTTATTCCGGCTGGGGCAGTGGCCAGTTGGCGGACGAGCTCAAGGAAAAATCCTGGTTGACAGTACAAGCCAGCCGGCGGCTGGTCTTTCATAAATATCCTTCGGAGATCTGGAAAGATGCGCTCCGTCAAATGGGCGGGGAGTATGAGATGATGGTCAATTTTCCCATCGATCCACAATTGAATTAAGGTCCGCGCCGGCTGGCGCGGACCTTCTTCTTACAAATTCTTACAAAGCAAAACCCCGGCAGAAGCCAGGGTTTTAAACTAACATTTGTCTCCTTAAGGTTGGACCTACTGGGATCTTCTACGATTTCCCTTCATCGGGTACTGCGCCTTCAACCAAAACGGTGACGGTATTGTGAATGACTTCAACGAAGCCACTTTGGATCGTAAAAAATGCGAGGTGGTTATTTCTGTCCTTTAAGACCTTGACACGGCCCGCCTTCAGCGCGCTAACCAGCGGTGCGTGTTTGTCCAGCACTTCGAAGAAGCCGTCCACGCCGGGCAGCTGCACGCCGTAAACGTCGGCGCTGAACAATTTCTTTTCGGGCGTTAATATTTCTAAATTCATACGTGTTGTTGATGACGGATCGGTAGGTCCGTGGCCGAAGGCCAGACATTAGCATTCATTTATCCGCGGGCCTGAGCCTGCAGTTTCTTACCTTTTTCGATAGCGTCGTCGATGTTCCCTACCAGGTTGAAGGCTGCTTCGGGATATTCGTCCACTTCGCCATCCATGATCATATTGAAACCACGGATCGTCTCGTCGATGGGAACCAGCACCCCTTTGAGGCCGGTGAACTGTTCAGCCACGTGGAAGGGCTGGGACAGGAAGCGCTGCACTTTACGGGCGCGGGCAACGGTCATCTTATCTTCGTCGCTCAGCTCGTCCAGACCGAGGATGGCGATGATGTCCTGCAGTTCTTTATAACGCTGGAGGATCAGCTTCACGCGGTTGGCAGTATTGTAATGCGCGTCGCCTACGATCTTCGGCGTGAGGATACGGCTGGTGGAGTCCAGGGGATCCACGGCCGGATAGATACCAAGGTCGGCGATCTTACGGCTCAATACCGTGGTCGCATCCAGGTGGGCGAAGGTCGTTGCGGGAGCGGGATCGGTCAGGTCATCCGCGGGCACGTATACGGCCTGAACGGAGGTAATGGAACCGTTCTTGGTCGAGGTGATACGTTCCTGCATGAGACCCATCTCCGTGGCCAGCGTGGGCTGGTATCCCACGGCGGAGGGCATACGACCCAGCAACGCCGATACTTCGGAGCCGGCCTGGGTGAAACGGAAGATATTGTCTACGAAGAAGAGGATATCACGTCCTTGTCCCTTTCCGTCGCCATCGCGGTAGTATTCGGCGATGGTCAGACCGCTGAGCGCCACGCGGGCACGGGCACCGGGGGGCTCGTTCATCTGACCGAAAACGAAGGTAGCCTTCGATTCCGCCAGCTCATTCATGTTCACCTTACCCAAGTCCCAGCCACCATGTTCCATGCTATGTTTGAAATCCTCGCCATATTTCATGATACCGGCTTCGATCATTTCACGCATCAGGTCATTCCCTTCGCGGGTACGCTCACCAACACCGGCGAATACGGACAGACCGGAATAGGCTTTGGCGATGTTATTGATCAACTCCTGGATAAGTACCGTTTTACCTACACCCGCGCCACCGAACAGGCCGATCTTACCACCCTTCGCATAGGGTTCGATGAGGTCGATGACTTTGATACCGGTGAACAGTATTTCGGTGCTGGTGCTCAGGTTTTCGAAGGCCGGGGGTTTGGCGTGGATCGGGCGGCCATTGACCTTGGAAACGGGGGGCAATCCATCGATGGGGTCGCCGGTCACATTGAACAAACGGCCTTTGATCCCTTCGCCAGTAGGCATTTCGATGGCGGAGCCGGTATCGGTAACGGGCAGGCCCCGGACGAGCCCTTCGGTACCGTCCATTGCAATGCAACGAACGCTATCCTCACCAAGGTGCTGCTGAACCTCCAAAACCAGGGTTTCGCCATTGGACTTTTTCAGTTCCAGCGCGTTATAAATCTCGGGGAGTTTGCCTTCAAACTGCACATCGATAACAGCGCCGATGATTTGCTTGATCTTACCGGTACTTGCCATATAAAAGTTACTAGGTTTTAAATTTGGCTGCAAATGTAAGGACTCATGGGGAAAGTTAAAAATACTATATTTTTGTTTTTTCCATAAGTCGCGCAGGCGACTTGTCCGAAGGACAGACATTAGCGCTTTGCCGGAAATGCGCTAGTTTTTTGGAAGCGCATTTCCGGCACATTTAAGTCCATGGCTATGCAACTCATCGAAATAACCACACCCGCTTTAGCACAGGAATTCATCCAAACGAACGTAGAGCTCAACAGGTCGAATCCGGCCTATATCCGGCCTATCGACAAGGAAATCAACCAGGTATTTGATCCCAATTATAATAAGGCATTCCGGTCTGGAGAAGTGACCCGCTGGGTCCTCAAGGACGACGAGGGCAGGCTTATCGGCCGTATAGCCGCTTTTGTCAACAAACGGTACAAAAACAAGGGCGACGATGTACCCGTGGGCGGATGCGGCTTCTTCGATTGTATCAACAACCAGGAGGCTGCGGATATGCTGCTCGATGTCGCCCGGCATTGGCTGGGCCAGCGGGGGATGGAGGCCATGGACGGGCCCATCAATTTCGGCGAGCGGGACAACTGGTGGGGCCTGGTGGTTGAAGGTTTTCACGAGCCGCTTTACAGCATGAACTTTAACCCTCCTTATTATAAGGACCTATTCGAGAATTATGGCTTCAGGCCTTTCTTTCACCAGCTCTGTTTCGGGATGGACCCCAAACAACGCCTGAGTGACAAGATCTTACAGCGGCATGCTACCATCGCCGCCGACCCCCTCTACAGTTCGGATACGCTCAAAAAGAACAACCTGGAGAAATATGCCGACGATTTCCTGGCGGTCTACAATGGCGCCTTCGCGGGACATGGCGGGATGAAACAAATGCGCAAAGAGCAGGTCATGCAGCTATTCAAAAAAATGAAACCGTTACTGGATGAAAACATCGCCTGGTTTGCTTACTACGACAAAAAGCCGATCGCGATGTTTCTCAATCTGCCCGAGCTGAACCAGTATTTCAAGCATTTTAACGGCAAGTTCGGGCTGCTGCAAAAGCTTCATTTCGTCTGGCTAAAGATGCGCGGCGCCTGCCGGCATTTTACAGGGATCGTCTTCGCCGTTGTTCCCGAATTCCAGGGCAAAGGGGTCGACGCCTATATCATCACCGAAATGGCGGCCGTGGTGCAGCCGGCGGGATTCTATACCCACTACGAGATGCAATGGATCGGCGACTTCAACCCCAAAATGGTGAATGTCGCCAAGTCCCTTGGCGATAGCATCGTTAGCCGAAAACTCACTACCTACCGGTATCTGTTCGATCGCTCCAAGGAATTCAAAAGGCATCCCATGTTGGCGTAGGGGGCGGCTTCCCCGCTGGTCGCGCTAATCCATTCGCGAGCCGGTCCTTTGCGCGCCGGTATCCCATTTTTGGAAGCCATTCCCGCCAACGGATCGTTTTCCTGTACAGGTATTTTAGCAAGTGATTGATTGACAGCTGCTGGCAAATTGGCATGTGATGTGAATAGTATGATGTACAGTACACACACCAAAAGATTAAAGAATGAATCACAGGTTAGCTAAGAACGGATCACTGTCCAGACCTTCGGAAACCATGTCAGGGAATTCGTTGAATCCAATATCTCTAGTGAAGGCAAGTTGATTACCTGTAAACCTGGACATTTTTGTAAAGAGACCGGCATCTGCCGGTCTCTTTTTTGTTTGAGATCGCATTTTGCGACCTCAAATTTTAAGATTCATTTTTTCAGTGCTAACCCCTTCGCGAAATTTGTAGGCTAAAACCAATTTTATGAACCAGGCATTGATTCAACAGAAAATTTATGAGATACGAGGGCATAAGATCATGTTGGACTATGATCTTGCGGACCTATATGAGGTACCGACTAAAGTTCTAAATCAGGCTTTGAAAAGAAATATTTCCAGATTTCCGGAGGACTTCGTGTTTCGACTGACCAAGGAAGAGTACAATAACTTAAGGTCACAAATTGTGACCTTAAGATCGGGCGGACATGGCACACATAGTAAATACAATCCTTATGCCTTTACCGAACATGGAGTTACCATGCTGGCCAGCATACTAAAGAGTGAAAAAGCAGTTCAAATGAACATCGCGATTGTTCGCGCCTTCATCACCCTCCGGCAATTTGCCTTGCAATACAAGGAGTTAGCCGATGAGATCCAGGAGATTAAACGGACGGTCGGCAATCATGGCGAGCAGCTAGGCAAGATCTACGCGGCCATCGAGGCGCTATTGACAGAAAAGGAAGAACAGAAGAGTTGGGACGAAAGAGAACGTATTGGGTTCAAATAGAGTAGGAGGCGCAGGGTTAACCCCTGCGCCGTCCCCTCTGACCACCGTACGTACGGGTCCGTATACGGCGGCACATCAGAATAGAACGTTTTGAAGGGTGCCTAACTCCTTGAGAGGTAGGTACCCTTCTCTTTTT
>JAICXX010000246.1 GCA_025934485.1 Chitinophagaceae bacterium | reverse complement strand
TCGCTCAGGGTATCGTCCAGCGATAGCCTCTTTTGGTCGATGAGCTGGTAGACCATTACACCCGTAAACACCTTGGTAATAGACCCGATCCGGTACTCGGCGTCCGCGCCCGTCTCCTTTCCGAAAGACCGCTGATAAACCGGCTTTCCGTTCTGGGTTATGGTGATGCCACCGATGTCCAGGTTACCCGCTTCGAGCGCGTTAAAAAGGCTGTCGAGCCGGGCACGGTCGATCGTTTGTCCAAAGCCGGCGCAGCCCGCGGTCAGCGCTAAGAAAAAGAAAAGCAGTTTCTTCATACACCGAAAATAATTATCTTGTCGCAGATGCTACGAAAAATAGCGATCCTGCTCATGCTGGCACTCGGCTTCAATGTCCTCGTGCTAACCATCGTCTGGATCCATCACAACATGGTAACGGGATTGAACCCCCTCCTGGCCCCTATTTTCGCCCTCCTCCAACTACTGTTGCTGGCAGGCTGCGTATGGGTCGGCGGCAGGTATATTATAGGCCATCTCCGTAAATTCATCACGTTTTCGCCGTCCACGCTCTTTATATTGGGTGCTGTTATTATGGCAACGACCTTGCCTTTCAGTGATACCCGTCTCTATGTCCAGCTGCTCTTTGCGATCCTATTCCTGGTACTGGCAGGCGCCTATCGCTTCTTTCCCGTGATCGCCCACCGGACCCTGAATCCAACCCTGGGCTATATTCATTTCTGGATAACGCTCGTTTGTGCTTACCTGCTCGCCTATCCGCAGCATTACGAAGGTCTGGCCGGTATGCCGCGCAGATACATGAACTATGACCCATGGCCTCTACCCAGTTCCCATAGTTTCGCCCACAACGTCGCGCTCATCCTCCTTGCCGCTCAAGGATTCTTTCTCGTCAATCTTTTTAACTCCACTACCAGGACGGCCGTGGAGAAAAACTCGTAAGCACCTCCACATACCCCTCCGTCCCATTCACGCGGATCCGCTCACCATCTTTGATCAGTTGGGTAGCACCCTCCACGCCCACCACCGCGGGCAACCCATATTCACGGGCAATCACCGCACCATGCGTCATCAACCCGCCGACCTCGGTGACCAGACCTTTTATCGATACGAATAGAGGGGTCCAGCTGGGGTCTGTAAAGCGTGTCACCAATATATCCCCCTCCTCAAGCACAGCATCCTCCATCTTCAGGATGACCCGCGCCCGGCCTTCTATCACCCCCGAGGAAACAGCCAGCCCCGGGATGGCTGCCGCCGGCAACCCCTGGCGTTTGTACGCACCTGTGATGATCTCCCCGTCCGAAGTGATAACCCGCGGTGGCGACAGCCGCTCAAACAAGCGATACTCCTCTCTCCGGGCTTCGACCATCAAGCGGTCCAGCTTGCCCGTGCGCATCACTTCCCCAAGCTCATCAAAAGAAAGATAATAGATGTCCTCCGCAGCGTGAAGCACGCCGGCACCGACGAGCCGCCGGGCCTCCGCGAGTAAAGCCTGTTTATAAATGAAATATCTGCTGACGATGGCATACTTTGGATATTCCCGGTAACCGCTGAGATTCCTGACGAGATCGATCATCCGTTTAGTCTCTAAAGCCTTTCGCTCGCCCTCCGGCAATTGCCGCAATCGCTCCAGCAGTTTTCGTTCCATATCCGACGCCTCGCGCAGTCCCTGATCGAATTTCCGTTTACCGGCGCCAGATTCAAAATTCCGGACATTTCCAAGGATCAAAGGAATGAGTACCGCGGGCTTCTCGCTCCAACGCGTCCGCGTAATGTCGATCTCACCCGCACAACGCATCCCATATTTATCGAGAAAAGTCTGGATGGCGTCGTGGCTCTCCCGTCCTCCCGCGAACCCGTCCAGTCCCGCTAACCCATCCATTCCGGCCACCCCCGCCGAACCGGCCAAACCGTCGCCCATCCGCTCCAAATAATCGACGACCTCCGGATAAGGCCGGATCACATCGGCGACATCCAGCAACGCAAGCCCCATCTCGGAAGTGACATTGTCGGATACGGATAGCGCGATCGTATCGGCGACGTTCTTCTCCCCGAGCCATTCCTGCATTTTATCATTGATCCAGGCGGCGGCATTCATCCCCGTCATGATCACCCCGAAACCTCGTGGATCACCTACAATTTTCTTTAACTGTTGGACATCCGAAAGGATAAAATCGATCAGCTCAGCACCCGATTTCGACGTTATCTCGCGTCTTGACTCGTCTGTCGCCGCCGCACTCCGGGCAACAAGCTCATCTACCACCGAGGCGTCGTAATCCTGCAGCGTTTGAAAAGGCGACGGCCCCTGTTTGCCAGCCGCAACATCATCCGGCTCGGACGCCACAAAATCTCCGCGTTCCACGATGGTCGTAAGCGCATCTCTTATCAACGGATCGTTCTTACCCAGGACACCCAGTAAAACGGCTCTTTTGGCGGGTGAGGCCAGTTCCCGGGTGACATCGACGAAAAGCCTTCCACCGGCAACAGACATCGGCCGAAATACCGTCAGATTCCAAAAGGAGATGCCGAGTGGCCTCATCGCGTCTGTCATCATCTGCTGGTGGCCCACGGAAACGTATACATGATTCCCGGGATCAGCAGCAGGAGGGATGGGAAATAGCGTAGTGATCGGCCGGCTCTGAACAAACGAGAAGACACCACCGGCCAAACACCATTCGATATCCTGCGGCCGGCCGAAATGCGCCTCGATAGTTCTTCCCAGGCGTTCGAGTCGCAGCAGCTCCTCATCGGTGAGCACTGGGGCGCCCAAACGCACCTTTCTATCAACAACCTTTCCATCGCGTATTTTATAGACATCAGCATTCACCAACCCCGAGACGAGCGCATCGCCAAGACCCCGGCCGGCATCGACAGAGACCATCTTTCGATTGCCCGTCAATGGATCGGCGGTAAACAGGATGCCCGCCGCCTCCGGAAAGACCATCTTCTGAACGACTACGGCCAGCCGCACCTTCCGGTGATCGAACCCGCTCTGCACCCGATACATCACCGCGCGATCCGTGAAAAGTGAAGCCCAGCACTTGCTGATATGTTGTAGAATGGCATCCGGCCCCACCACGTTCAAATAGCTATCCTGCTGCCCCGCGAAAGAGGCCGCCGGCAGGTCTTCCGCCGTAGCGCTCGACCGGACGGCATATCCATCCCACTCGCCTTGTCGCCGAAGCATCCCCGCAACCGACTCTACGATCTCTTTGGGAATAGGCATACGTTCGATGACCTCTCGGATCTGCGCCGCTAACACGCCAATCTTCCCCCTGATCGCGTCAATCCCACCCCGATCATGCCCGGTGCTCCGCGCCCGCGCATCGAGCAACCCATCAAGCGCATCGAGTAACCCATCAAGCGCATCGCCGACCACCCGCGAAAACGCCTCCGTGGTAACACAAAACCCTTCCGGCACCCGGATGCCCTCGATCCGCGACAATTCACCCAAACCAGCACCCTTGCCACCGACAAGCGATATCATCTCAGCCCGAGCGTCCTCAAGCGCAACGACATAAGTATTCATAATTGATTCCCCCGCCTACGAAAATAAATAGTCTGTCTATTCCCGTAACAGCCGAACAAAAAAATAAAGTTCCGAACCAACCAATGATTTTTATTGTTGTTGATGCAAAAGGCCCCGGCGTCAACAACCCGCCTCAGCAGCCTCCCGCGCCTCAGAAACTTCCGCAGCCGTCGGCTCACCGCCCTTCCCAACCCTCATCAACCGCCGGAAAAAGAAAGCCAGCACCACGAAGGCCGCAATCCCCTCACACAATACCGTTGTAGGAGCCCCGATCCGCGCCGAGACAGCACCAACAAGCAGACTACCCAGCGGCACCATACCGAAAATAGCCATGAACAGGACACCGATCGCGCGGCCCCGCATCTTGGGATCGGATTCGCTCTGCACTACGATATTGGAGATGGTGTATTGCGCGATCGACCCAAAACCCGCGCAAGCACCAAAGAACATCGCAAGCGGGAAGTTCTTGATCAGAGAAAAACAGATCAACGCAGCGCCCAGGATGCCCAGGCTCGCCAGCAAGATCTCGCGGAGATGCGCACCCGGTTTCCGCGAGGCGAGGTAGATGGTGCCCAGCACACCCCCAACACCGATAAAGCTGTTGATATACCCGAAGGTGGAGGCATCACCCTTGAAGACGACCTTGGCGAATACGGGAAGAACAGTATTGTAAGGCAAAATGAGCAGACTCGTGATCGCGAGCACCAGGATGATCGTCCCTAAGGCTGGAGTCTTCACAACATAGTTCCACCCTTCCGCAAACTCCGTCCAGACCTTTTTCTGCGTCTTCTTCGGAACATATGGCGGAAGTTTCATCAGGATTACGGAAATGTAAACGCCCGCGAAACTCGCCGCGTTGAAAAGAAAACATACCGCGGCGCCCCATGCCTTATAGACTATCCCGGAAAGCGCCGGTCCCAACAGCTGCGCCAGACTGGCCATCGCCGTCGTCAACGCCAGGGCATTCGGCAGGTCGATTGGGTCGGCCACCACCTCGTGCAGCATGGTCTGCCGCGCGGGGATGTCGATCGCATTGATGATACCCAGAAGCACACTCAGCGCAAGAATGGCCCAAATGGGCGCATGACCGGTATATACCAATATAGCCAGCAAAACGCTCTGCACCATCGACGCCACCTGCGTGATCTTGATCACCGTATAGCGATTGTAGCGGTCGGCTATCACCCCACCCGGTATCGAGATCAAAAAAGAAGGAAACTGTTCGGCAAAGATCGTCACCCCGAGCATCCACTCGGAATGCGTGATGGAATAAACGAGCCACAAAACGGCGACCCGTTGCATCCAGGTGCCAAACTGGGACACGCTCCGCCCCACAAAATAGAGCGAATAATTGCGGCTCCGTAACGCCCGGAACACTTGTATATCGCTAATCTTTTTCATTTTTTTCTAAGTTGATCGGTCGGCTACTTCCCCAACCACCCCGTCGCCATCTCGCTCAACACCCGGATCGACGCCTTGGCGGCCTGCGTGACGTTATGGTCAGGCAACTCATTCCGGATACCACGGATGCCACTCGTGATCACGAAGACCCACTGATCCGTTTCCTCGCCGCTCAGCACCCTGATCTCCTTTCGGGCCGCCGCGGCTGCCAACACCTCCTTCAGGATGAGACTCTCCTGATAAACGAGCTTCTGGTGCAGCGTCTCGGCCGTCTTGACATGCTTCCACTGACCCTTTTGGTCCATGGATACCCATATCGCATCCAGGATCAATTTCCATTCCCGCGAGATCTTTAGCTTCGAGACGCAAAAGGTATAGACCTGCTTATCCACGGTCGGGACATCGGCGACGGCCTTGCGCAGATCCTTGGCCATCTCCAGCACGATGGCATCCACCGCCGCGCGGAACATCTCGTCCCGGTTCTTAAAATAATAGTAGATAGAGGTCCGGCTGCGGCCGGTGGCTTTTGCGACATCATCCATGGAAACCTTGTCGGGCCCGAACTGGCGATACAGGCGTAGGGTGGCCTGGATGATCTCCGCATGTTCATCTTGTGGGGAGAGTGGAGACATACCCCAAAGATACGCGGTTTTCGACAAAAATACAAATTTTGTCGAAACGTCAATTGGGGCTTACTCGAAGCATTCCGCGCCCCCGCCTAATATCCCAAATTCTGCGTCAAATTCGGATTATTATCCCGATCATTCTGCGGGATCGGATACAAAAGCCGATGCGCATCGACCTGGTACCCCAGATTCACCCCATTCCCATCGAGCTCATTATTCATCACATCGATGGTATACTGCGCCCCAAACCGCAATAGATCATACCACCGCTCCCCCTCGAACGCCAGCTCCAACCGCCGCTCATTCAAAACAGCCAATGCCACATCCGAAGCCGAAACCGCCGTTATAGGCGCCAGCTTCACCCGCGCACGCACAGCATCCACCAGCGGTATAGCCGCAGCCGTCTGCCCCAACGCATTCAATGCCTCCGCCTTCAACAAAATGATATCTGCGAGCCGAAGCAAGATCAGGTTATCCCCGCTCCCACCACTCCAACCCCCTGGCCAGTTCCTGCCGATCTTCCACACATAAGGGATCGTATCGGTAGCCGCATAATGCGCCGGCGACGCCACCGGATTGGCCGTACCCGGTCCATTAAATTGCCAAATGATCGACGACGCCAGCCGGATCGAATCCCCCGCGGCCTTGAATGCCCGAACCAGGTCCTGCGTAGGCGGAGCAAACTTCACCCAATACTGCGCCTGAACGCTGGGCGGCAGCATCAGCCCCTGCGCATAACCGTGGGTGATCGTTCCCTCCGTATGCTGCAGCTCGAAGATCGACTCGGCAGAATTCTTGTGCTGACTGTCGAATAGCCAGTCATATTTGGCCAGCAGCTGATAACCCGCCGTACCCGTCCCACCATACAACGGCGGCAACACCTTATTGCAATAATCGAGACAGTCCTGGTAGTCGCCCATCTGCGCATAGACCTTGGCCAGCACCGCTTCGGCGGCGCCCCGCGTAGCCCGCGAATGGCTGGAAGCCTGATCGCCATAAGCCACCGGCAACGAAGCCTCCGCGTCCTTCAAATCGCTGATGATCTGCGCATACACACTATCCACCGGGCTGCGAGCCTTCAACGTATTCGGGTCCACCGAAATAGTATGCAGTTGCAGGATCACCGGCCCATAATTGCGCACCAGGTGTGAATAATGATACGCCCGCAAGAACTTGGCCTCCCCAAGGATCTGCGCCTTCAGCCCGGGAGTCAGCAACGGGTCGGTGATCGCAGGCACATTGTCGAGGATCATATTGCACGCCCCGATCTCCATATACAACTCATACCAATCCTCCGAGATCGGCTGGTTATCGGTCGCCACCGAAGTGAAATTGTCCACCCCGTCGATATCGGGCGCACTCCCGCCGGAATAACAGTTATCCGAACGGACATCCCCGTCGATAAGATAGTTCCAGTTATAATACCAGTAGGTGCTGTTGGCCATCAGCGAATAAGCCCCTACGATAGCCGCCTCCGCATCCGAAGCGCTTTTGAAATCGCCGGAGGAGACGGCATTCTGCGGCGTCTGACCCAGAAAGCTCTTCTTACAACCGCCAAAAGCCACAAGCCCCAAAAGAACAACAAGCAGCGGTATATAGCTTTTAAACATAACAGTAAGTTTACAACGACACATTAAGTCCAAAAGTGATCGATTTATATTGTGGATACGTACCATGGTCAAACCCCTGCTGCGTCGCCAGGTTCGCGATCGTACTCGAATTCACGACATTGGAGGTCGTGGTCACGTTCAGCTCGGGAGAATAGCCCTTGTAGGCGGTAAAAATAAAAAAGTTCTGCAGCGTCACATACAACCGCAACCCGCCAAACCCCGCGCCGCCGAGCCATTTCTTGTCGAAATTGTAAGCCAGCGTCAGCTGCCGGAAACGCAAAAACGACCCATCCTCCACCCAGCGCGAAGAGATGCTGTAGTTGGGCACGGAACCCGCCGGCGCACTGCTCCCATACATCGCCCTGGGTATGCTGGTGACATCCCCCGGCTTCTCCCAGCGTTTCAAAACAGCCGTAGTCTGATTCACCATATCGGTCATATCTTCCGTCTCCATCCGCGTGGCGTCGAAGATCTTGTTGCCATGGACCCCGTCGATCAAGACATTCACCTCGAAATGCCGGTAACTCAGGATATTGGAAAACCCGAACGTAAACTTCGGCAACGCGCTGCCGATGAACGTCCTGTCGTTATCCGGATCGATCCTTCCATCGTGATTGAGGTCCCGGAAATTGATATTTCCCGTTTG
>JAICXX010000248.1 GCA_025934485.1 Chitinophagaceae bacterium | reverse complement strand
TTATCGAATCCAATACCGATGCGCTGATGACCACAGATCCGCTTGGGATCATTACAGATATCAATAGGCAGATGGAGGCGCTCACCGGTCATACGCGGGAAGAGCTGATCGGCAGCCCGTTCAAAAGTTATTTTACCGACCCCCTCCTTGCAGAGGAGGGCGTTAAACAGGTGTTGAAGAATGGCTCTGTTACCAACTATGAACTCACGGCAAGAAACAAGAATGGGACGGAAACTGTTGTGTCGTACAACGCAGTGACATTTACCGACCGGGAAGGCCGTTTGCAGGGCGTTTTTGCAGCGGCCCGCAATATTACCGAGCAGAAAAAGCTGGAACAGCGGCTCCGGGAGTCGGAAGCCTATAACCGGGGGTTGATCGAAGCATCCGTGGACGGGCTTATCACGGTAGACCCCGAGGGAGTCATCACCGACGTTAACGATCGGATGTGCCAAATGACCGGCTACTCCCGGACGGAATTGACCGGTACTCCGTTCGCGGATTATTTTACCGATGCCAACCGAGCCAGAAATGGAGTAAAAGAAACCTTTGATAAGGGCGTGGTGACTGAATACGGTCTGACACTTATCTCGAGAACCCGGCGTTTCTTGCATGTGTCATTCAATGCATCGGTTTTCAGGGATGCGACATCCAACGTCAGGGGCATCTTCGCCTCTGCGAGAGATATAACCGACCGGGTGAGACTGGAAGAACAACTCCGCGAATCGCAATCCTACAACCGGGGACTCATCGAAGCATCAGTGGACGGCCTGATTACCGTCGATCCCGAAGGCTTTATTTCCGACGTCAACGAACAGATGTGCCGGATGACTGGCTACAAGCGGGATGAATTGGTCGGGACGCTCTTTATGCAGTATTTTACCCAACCGGAGATTGCGGACAATGGCGTCAGAAAAACCTTCGCGGAAGGATTCGTTACCAACTACGAGTTGGTCTTGAAGACAAAATTGGGGCATAAGACGACAGTATCGTTCAATGCCTCGATATTTCGCAACTCGGAAGAAAATATCCAGGGCATCTTCGCTTCTGCCCGCGACATCTCCGAACAATCGAGGCTCCAAACCCAGTTGGTCGAACAGCAGGCCTACAACCGGTCGCTGATCGAGGCCTCAGCGGACGCACTCTTTGCTATCGCACCCGATGGCGTCATCACGGACGTCAACGAAGAAGCCACCCGGCTTACGGGCTATTCTAAAAAACATCTCATCGGTTCCCCCTTTTCCGATTATTTTACCCAACCGGAAGCCGCCCGGACGGGCGTCGAAAAAACCCAGGAACAAAAACGGGTGATGGGTTATGAGTTGATCCTTATCACGCGCCAGGGCCGCCGCATATCGGTAAGCTTCAATGCCGGCATGTTTAACGATGCGCACGGGCAACCATTAGGCATCCTGGCCGCTGCCCGCGACAACACGGAGCAGAAAAAACTGGAGCAACAGTTGCGCGAACAGCAGTTTTATACCCGCAGCCTCATCGAATCAAACATCGACGCCCTGATGACCACAGACCCCCTTGGCATTATTACCGACGTCAACCAGCAGATGGAAGAATTGACCGGCTATGGGAAAGAGGATCTCATCGGCACCCCATTCAAATCCTACTTCACAAACCCAACCCGCGCCGAGGACGGCATCCGGCTGGTACTTAAGGAAACAAAAGTCACCGACTACGAGCTTACCGCGAGGCACAAAAATGGTGAGGAAACGGTTGTATCGTATAACGCTACCACCTTCTACGACCGGGATGGCAAACTCCAGGGGGTATTTGCCGCCGCCCGCGATGTCACCGACCGCAAACGATTCGAAGAAACCCTGCAGGAAGCCAACCGCATGAAGAGTGAATTCCTGGCCAATATGTCACACGAGCTACGCACACCGCTGAACGGGATCATCGGCTTCTCTGAATTCCTGGTCGATAAGAAAGCAGGGACGATCAATCACAAGCAGGAAGAATATCTCAACGATATCCTCAACAGCGGTAACCACCTGCTCAACCTGATCAATGATGTGCTCGATCTTGCCAAAGTAGAAGCCGGCAAAATGGAATTGATAACAGAAACCTTTTCGGTCAGAAGCGCCATCGAAGAGGTTAGCTCAGTGGTTAATGGCATCGCCCGGAAAAAGAACATAAAGATAGACATCCGCATCGACAACGATATGCAGGACGTGACCATCGACAAACACAAGTTCAAGCAGATATTGTACAACCTGCTTTCCAATGCCATCAAGTTCACCCCAGAAGAAGGCAGCGTCACGGTCATCGCCGGGTCCTGCGGAAACAATTGTCTGTCTCTCCAGGTAAAGGATACCGGGATCGGGATGACAGAGGATGGCTTGCACAAATTGTTCACGCCATTTGTACAATTGGATTCCAGCCTGTCCCGCAAACATGAAGGGTCCGGCCTGGGGCTGGCCCTCACAAAAAAATTCGTGGAATTGCATAATGGAAGGATCACGGCCGAAAGCGAATGGAAACAGGGCAGCACCTTCACCGTCGTTATGCCCAAATACGTATCTGCGAATTAATCTAAAAAAACCTATCTATGCATGCCTGTATTCTTGTAGTCGACGACAATCCTATCAACCTCAAGCTGGCAGGCGATCTGCTCGAGCTGGAAGCGTTTGAAGTCCGACGGGCTGCCGATGCCGAGTCAGCGTTGGAAATGATCAGGAATAAGCATCCCGACCTCATCCTGATGGACGTAGCCCTGCCCGGCATGGACGGACTGACACTCACCCGCGTCCTCAAAGAAAGTCCGGGCACCGGACATATCGTCATCGTCGCCCTTACTGCCTTTGCCATGAAGGGCGACCACGAGAAGATACTTGCAGCCGGCTGTGATACCTATATTACAAAACCAATCAACACCCGGATCTTTCCCGGTCAGGTAAAGCAGATCCTGGCGGACAAGACCGCAACAGGCCTCATTGCCGAGGATGTAAAAATGAAAAATGATGTATCATGAATACAATAGCCCTTATCGTTGGCGACGATCAGACGGGAAACAACCTGCTGAAAGCCATACTCGAATTCGAAGGCATCCAGGCAGTGGAGGCAGGAGATGGCCTCGAAGCGTTGAAAATATTGGCCGGGACCGACATTGATCTGGTCATTTCGGACGCCCATATGCCCGCCATGAATGGATATGAGTTAATCTCCGCTATCCGAAAGGAAGAAGGCCTTGCACACATCAAATTTATCCTCTATACTGCTACCTGTACTTCTCCCGGCAATGAAGATTCGGCTTATAAAATGGGGGTCGACAGATATGTACGTAAAAGCGGCAGTATACAGAATATAACTTCTGCGATCACCCAGCTATTGAACGACCACGAAGATATCCCCGTACAATGATTTATCCGCCATCGAATATACTCGACCTCGCATTTCTGACCCGTCTGTACCAGGCCTGGGAGGAAGAACGCCGCATAACAGCCGGCGAATTGCACGATCGCCTAAGCCAGCAGCTGGCAGGCTTGAAAATGGACATCTTCCGGCTTGACAGGAAGCTGCCGTCAAAGGATGACTTTTTAGTGAAGAAGCTGGCGGGGATGATGGAGATCGTAGACGCTGCGGTCGAATCGGTAAGAAACATTAGCGCCGATCTGCATCCAGGGATTCTCGAAGACGCTGGACTTCCGGCGTCGATGGAATGGTACAGCGGAGAATTTACCCGGCAATTCGCCGTTCCCGTGGCATTTAAGTCTGATCCGCTTCCTTTCGAAATTAATCCCGATGTGTCGATAAACCTATTTAGAGTATATCAGGGGCTTCTGGCCAGATCGCTGGCCTATCCG
The DNA here is from genome assembly GCA_025934485.1 of Chitinophagaceae bacterium. GTDB lineage: Bacteria > Bacteroidota > Bacteroidia > Chitinophagales > Chitinophagaceae > Puia. The sequence goes on along the minus strand of JAICXX010000248.1, from coordinate 3,973 downwards.
GGTATAAAGCGGATAACCGCTACTTTAATGTGCAACGACTTATACTTGATGCTGACCCTAAAACAAGACAATCCGGGCGACGATAGGGATCAGTCACAAACCCGGCCATTGACGGCGGACCTTGCCGGGCGACTACTTTTATTGTCCGGTGAATGCTCCCTGGAAAACGAACCGGGCAACGGCTCCTCTGTCTGGGTTGGCATTCCAATTGAAAAGCTAATAACCCCTTGCTTAAAACCCATATCATGAAAATTTTAATTGCAGATGACCATTCCCTGGTTAGAAGAGGGCTGAAAGATACGTTACTGGATGAATTCCCTTCCGCTGTTGTTGGAGAAGCGGAAGACGCAGACGGAATATTAAAAAAAATTTCCTCGGAGGACTGGGATATCGTCATCTGCGACCTTTCGATGCCCGGACGCAGCGGGCTGGAAGTGGTCCACTATCTCCGAGTGCAGTTCCCCAAACTGCCGGTGCTCGTTGTTAGTACTCATGCTGAAGAACACTATGCCGTCCGGTCGCTAAAGGCCGGCGCATCGGGATTCCTTAACAAGACAGCCCCCCCGGCAGAACTGATAACGGCCATTGGCAGACTCCTTCAAGGCCGTAAATATATCACTCCCGGCATCGCCGAGCGGTTGGCAACGCTCATGCTGGATAATTCCGGCCAGCCTCCCCATGAGTTGCTATCCGACAGGGAATTCGATGTCTCGAAGCAGATCGCGTCAGGAAAACAGGTCTCTGAAATTGCAGCGGCTCTCTCTCTTAGCATCAATACGATCAGTACCTATCGGAATCGAATTCTCGATAAGATGAACCTTCGAACGAACGCCGAACTTACAAAATATATGATCGAGAACAATCTCGTTTGACCATTCTTTCCCACCACTAGTCAAGGCCCCATGACACCATGTGTTCATGGGGTTTTAAATTTCCAGCCCTGCCTTTTACCAACCGGTACAAAATTCCACTTATTGCCGTGTAACACTTGGCCCTACTTACAGAATGTGCCGGAAGACGACCCGATTATTACAGGATGCACTATTTTTTACCGGCAGGTTGTATTGTTTCTTTGTAATGTCAATTCAATCTCATGGAAAGTCATAAATTAATAGTGCTCATCGTCGACGATTCACTCTTCACCACTATTCGAATGGAGGAGATGCTGGAAGAGCTGGAAAACGTCCAACAGATCTTGCACGCTGGGAGTTTCGAAGAAGGGATCAGCCTCGTGAAAAGTGGAAAACCGGATATAGTCCTGCTTGACATCAACCTGCCGGATATGAGTGGCATCGAGCTACTGAAGGTGATCAAACAAAAGTATCCGACGATAAAGGTAGTGATGGTTAGCAACCAGGCCTATCAATATCATCGGGAGTTGTGCAGTTCACTCGGCGCTCTTCACTTCTTCGATAAGACCCGGGAATTTGACAAGATCCCCTCCGTTATCGCCGCGATAAATTGAATCAAATACGCTGATGTACCTAATGATCATCCTTTAAATAAAATAGTCTATATGAAAACAGCCACCCGATTGAACCAAGCCCTTGAACAACAAATCTTAATGCCTGCCGGCACCCTGCCGTCCGCAGACAAACATGTGGACGAGATCATCTGTTATATGCAGGATATGGAACGTAGGCGCCTGGGCATCACCCTGAGAGACAATATCAACCAGGTGTTGGCTGCTGCCCGGATATTCGTCGGGTTGCTGGACCCTGCGGATGACAGGCAGCAGGAGATAAAACAGCGCACTACGGAATCCCTGGCCTTGGCGATCGAAGAGATAAGGAGGCTTACTGATGAACGTAGTGGCTCTCTCTTTCTGGAAACAGGCTTGATAGATAGCATCAATACGCTTATCGACGAAGCCAGCCTGGTGCATTTCGACAAGATCAGATTCACTTGCCAAAACAGAAACATCGAGCAGCTGCAAACCTGCCAAAAGATAATTGTGTTTAGAATAATCCGTGAATCGCTGCAGCACATCATAAACAGCAACCTGCTGAAAGATGTCGAGATATACCTTCAGTTCACCGGCAATCGCATTCTAATCGTATTTGACGGCGCCTTGAAGCAACCTACAAGAAAAAACCTTGCAAGGGCATTCGGCATCAGCTATATCGGGGATTTGCTGCGCATATCCAACGGATCAGTCAAATTGACTACGGTTTTAGAAAAATGTCTCCTTGAAATAAGCATTCCATTATAACAGGGTTTAGGGTCAAGATGTGTTGCAGTACTACAAGTCTCATCCCCTGTCCAGGGGATGAGCTGGCAACACACTCCCCAGCACAAAGCAAAATAAGATGAAAGCGAACGCCCCTTTTAAAAGCGATACGAAGGCTCCGGACCACCCTTCACTGACGAGATTTGGTGCAGTGATTACGAGGGATGGGACTATCGTGTTGGCCAACGACCACTGGGCCCAGGACCTGCCACCGGCCTCTGCAAACATTTCCAAAAGGAATATTTTTGACCTACTACCTGGTGACAACCGGGCATTCCTGAAAAAGATGTTGAACCAGGCTGACCGTTGCAAATCGTCGCAGGCATCAAGCTTGAATAACGGTAAGCCCGGCGATCTTCAATGGGAGGTCATAAAATTAATCGCTGCCGGGTCCACCACTCCGGTCTATCTCTGCCTTATCCCGCTACACGATGCCGGTACGAAGAAACTGCACGATGGCGGGCAGTTGAACAAGTGCAAGGCGCTCGACGAACGGACAGCATCCGGTGTTATACTACATGACGAGATTGGAAGCATTCTATGGGCAAATGAAAAAGCCGCTCGTTTACTCGGTGTCTTGCCGAACGAACTTTTTACACCACACTTTCTTGTAAAACTATGGAAAACCTACCACAATGTCCATAGTTCAGTACCCTTTGAAGAAGGTAGTCCGTCTGGATCCGGACAACCAGGGTTGCTGCCGTCGAGCGCGACCCTGGTTATTAAAGAATCTAAGCGCAATTATAAAACCCTGACTTTTGGCCGGGAAGCGATGTTCCCGCAAAGCGTTTCATCACCCGGTCTAATCCTAGCCAGGCTAAAGGAGGTTATGGGCAAAGAAGTCGAAAAAACTCCCATCATCTCTGGTCTCACGGATGGGGCCTGGGTTCGTCGTGCGTATATAGATCAGATCGTCGCCAGGGCGATTGAAGGCGAAAGAGTGAGGCTTGGTCATGAATTACACGATAATATCAACCAAATGCTTTCGGTAATCCTGGTGTACCTGAGTCTGTTGCATCCCGCCGACCCGGACGAAAAAGGCCTTCGGGACAAGGCCGAGCGTATTCTCCAGTTGGCAATAGAAGAGATTCGCGGTCTTTCCCACCGCCTGGTTAAGGATTCCCCTCTACGGGAAGGTTTCATTGCCGCAGCAACCGGACTTGTAGCTGAATTTCAGGACGCCCGACTGTTTAATATTACTTTCACCTGTGGCAGCCGAGAGGTAGAAACAATGGATCAATCCAAGAAACTAGCCCTATATCGCATCCTGCAGGAGCACCTGAATAACATCGTCAAATATAGCCATGCAAAGAATGTACAAATTTGCCTGGACAGCGATGAAAAGGGCGTACGGCTTACCATTGAGGACGATGGCGTGGGATTTAATAAGCTCACAGTGCAAAAAGGCATCGGTCTCACCGGTATTTACGAAAAGGCCGAGCAATGCAACGGTTCTGTGGAATTGCTAACTTCCCCCGGACATGGGTGTGTCTTAACAGTTACAGCTCCGCAAGGAGTTTCTGAAAATTGATTTATTTATTGGATTTTCCCATTTATTTTCAAGACTTTCAATCTATTATATTAAATTTGAGGCAGTTCTTTGTGAAGAAAATGTGACGTTTCGAATATGCAAAAAGCCGATTTCGGTTCGCGGGGACTTATTAGAGACCTGTAAAACGGGATTTCCTGAAACCCGCTACAGATAAGCACTTTAAGGGCTAGGTTCGACACCCTCCCTCTCCG
>JAICXX010000288.1 GCA_025934485.1 Chitinophagaceae bacterium | reverse complement strand
TTGATCGTATTTTTACGGTCCTTCCCAAATGTAGACGGCTGGTCTCGCCGCCGCCAATCCGGCTTTTGAGCGATCTCAATGCGGGAACCAGATCTCGTAGATGGTGGGCCACAGCTTTCCGGTGACGTAGACCTTGTCGGTTTGTTTGTCGTAGGCGATGCCATTGAGTACTTCGGCCGTGGCATATTTGTTTCTCGCGTCGAAGACGAGACCCGTGAGGTCGAGGACGCCTACTACGTTGCCGGTCTTCGGGTCGATCTTGACGATGTGGTTGTTCTGCCAGATGTTGGCATAGATATACCCCTTGATGTATTCCAGCTCGTTGAGGCTGTCGCGGGGCACACCGTTCTGGATCACCTGGAGCTTTTTGACGGGCTTGTAGGTGTTGGGATCGATATAGGTAAGCATATCGGTGCCGTCATCCATGATGAGCAGGCTGTCGTCGGTGGTGAGACTCCAGCCTTCTTTGTTGGCGAAATTGAACTGGCCCATGGGTTTAAAGGTCTTCGCGTCGTAGACAAAACACACATGGTTCTGATAGGTCAGCTCGAATAACTTCCCTTTGAGAAAGACGATCCCTTCGCCGAAATAGGTGTTCCTGTCGAGTTCTATCTTGTCGTGCATCTTTCCCGTGAGGGTATCGATGGGACCCACCAGCGACCGGGTCTGGGGCAGCTCCTGCGGCGAGCCCGTGCTTTCGTAGAGCTGGCCGTCGTGTACCGTTAGCCCTTCGGTGAAGAGAGTGGTATCGTGCGGAAAGGTCTTGACGATCTGGTAGCCGATGTTCGGAACAGCGGGAGCCGCCTCCTGGGTATCGGTGGAGGTGGTCTGTTTATCGGGATTGGAACCGCAGCTATAAAGGAAGAGGGCTGGGAGTGCGAATGCCAGGAGCCATTTTTTCGCCCGGAGTAAATGTCGTTTCAAAGGCCGGACGGAACCTCGCGGGTTATCCCGCTGGGCATTTAGATCGATGAAGCTCGGTTTCATGGGCGGAAGTTAAGATTTTTCTTTTGGTGAGAAGTCCAGGGGGACGAGGACTTTGAAGCTGATGTTCCGGCCCATGTTGAAGATCCCCGGCTGGACGTCCGGCGGCACCACGGGGTTGTCGAAATATTTCAACCGGCTCATGTTCGACTGGTAGTTGACGTTGGCGAGATTCGTCCCTTCGATGTTGACCTGCAGGATATTCTTTCCCGCGGCGTTGGTGATCTTAAAGCCGACGCCCGCGCCCAAAAGGTTATAGCCCGCCGTATAGGTCTCGGTACCATAGGCGGCGAAGAACCGGTTCTGCGCATTATAGTGGTCGAAGCCCATAAAGGCATAGAGGTTTTTAAAATGACCGAAGCCCTTATTGTATGTCCCCCGGAGCTCGGTGTGGGTGTGCAGCGGCGGGATGAACGGCAGGTATTTCATGCTGTCCGGCGCTTTGCCGTTGTCGATGAGATTGGTGCCGTAGGTGAGCGTCAGCGCATTCTCGAAATGCAGCCAGGAAACGGGATGAATGTCGAGATAGAACTCGCCGCCGTCGATGCGGGCGCTGCTTTGGACATAGGTGAACTTGGTGTATTGGCCACCCGCGTTGGGAGACCCATCGGGGTTGACGCGTTCGGGGTTGCCATTGGCATCGAGGAGCTGTTCCTGGAAGATATAGTTCTGGATATGGTTGTCGTAAAGGCTGACGCTGGCGGTGAGATGTTTCCCGTTATAGGCGGCGCCGACATCTCCCTGTACGCTGAACTCCGGCGAGAAATGGGTGTTCCCTACATGGTAGATCTGTGATCCGGGATCGGGGCCATTGGCGGACAATTCGGCGATGCTCGGGGCGCGGAAACCACGGGCGATATTGGCTTTGAATACCAGTTGATCCGTAATATTGTAGGTAGCGCCAAAGCTGCCCGAAAAGCCCGAGAAGGTCTTTTTCAACGCTTCGAATTGCTGAGTCACGTTTTGTGTGCTTTCCGGGTTAGGACCGGTGTAGAGGGTGGGGTAGTAGTTGACGGCGGTATCGATATACGCCGGCGAGCCGGTGAAGCTTCGGGTATCATAACGGGCGCCTGCCGAGATGTCGAATTTTCCGTAGGTCTTTTTGACGACGAAGAAGGGGCCGATATCGAACTGGTGATAAGCCGGGATGGGGAAATCGGTGCCATACGCGAGGGCATTGTTCTGGTACATGCCGTTGATACCGGTGCTGATATCATAGCCGTTCCCCACGGTAATATTGTATTTGAAATCATAGGTATAGGTATTCATCTGCAGGTTGAGACCGGGGATCGCCGGCTCGGTAGGATGCGTGAATTCCCGGCGATGGGAATATTGCCAGCCAAGATTGAAGAGCAGGTCGCCCTTGTTCAAATGGATGGTGCTGATATCGTAGATGCGGTAGAGCTGGACATGCTGATGATTAGTAGGGATATCGTAGGAGTGGAGGACGCTGCCCGGAACGATGGGCCGGTAGGTATCCGAGTCGGTGATCTGATAGGTGAACTTCCGGGTCAGCGAGTCGCGGCTGCCGTCGGGGATGGCCTGAAGATCGTCGAAGAGCGAGGCGTTGAGATAGGAAGAGCCCCAGGATTTGTTGAGGCCGATCATGCCGCGGGTGTCTTTTTCGCTGAAATTGGTGGCATAGACCCGGCCGTCGTGCCGGTCCTGGTAGTCTTTGGCGATCTTGTCCGAAGCCTGTACGCCCCATACCACACCGTTCTTATTGCCCTGCAGTCTTAGCGACGAATTGATCAGTCCGTTGTTCGTGCCATAGAGGCCGCTTACATAGCCCTGGACCTTTCCGTCGGGCACGGGGCTGGGGGTGATGAGGTTCACGACGCCGCCGATGGCATCCGAGCCATAGCTGAGGCTGGCGGGGCCCTTGATGATCTCGACGCGGTCGATCGAATTCTGGTCCACTTCGATGCCGTGTTCGTCACCCCACTGCTGTCCCTCCTGGCGGATGCCGTCTTCGGCCGTCACGACGCGGTTATAACCCAGCCCGTGGATAAAGGGCTTCGAGATATTGGGGCCGGTGGTCACGGCGCTGATGCCGGGGAGGTTGGCGATCTCGTCGATCACGTTGCCCGCGGCGGAGTGTACCTCGATATAGGCCTTGGTCACGGCTACGATGGGAACGGGGTCGCGCCGCAGCTCGGTGGCCTTGCTGACGCCGGTGACGACGACTTCGGCGGATTCGATGGTCGCGGGCTGCATCTGGGCATCCAGCTGTGTGGTCTTCGAGAGGTCGATGCGTCTGTTGAAGGTGCCATAACCGACATAGGTGATCTGTACGAGATAGACGCCGCCAGGAAGCTTGCGGAGGGTATATTTCCCATAAGCATCCGTGATCGTGGCGGTTTTAAGATCAGGGATCGTGACGGTAGCGCCGGCGATGGGTTTACCGTCCTTGTCGGTCACGGTGCCGGTGAGGGTGCCCGATAGCTCACCGCGGCCTCCCGGGTCACCGGGTTTTGCGGAATCTGCCGGGCTGCCCAGGGGCCTTGTGAAAGGCGCTGAGCCACCTGGTCCGTCGAAGCCGGCGGCTTTGCTATGTCCTGGAAATATAAAGAGTGCGAATAGAATGAACGATAAGATAGATCGCCGTCCCATGTAAAAAGCGTTGATTGAGCGGTAGTAAAATTTTGTGCTGTCGAAGTCATCCGGCAAGGCAAGCGGGTAGATCAGGCATGGGTGGGCGGGCCCCGAAGCGTGGAGAGAGGTTCTTCGGCGGCCGAGTAAGGAGGAATATAGGCCGCAGCCATTACTACGTGTACGGTCCTCACGGGCGGCGGCAGCTCGATAAGGGCGGTGCCGGTGAGCGGCATGAGGAAATCGTCGATACAATCGCAGCTGGGCTGTAGCTTGTCTACTGTGGGGTGTTTGGACGCGGACAGCGCTTTTGTTTCATGGAGCCAGTGGTGCATCCATAAACGAAGTCCCATTTTCTGGGTAAACACCAGTACAAGGGCTAAAGCTATTATGCGGACGTTCAATCTACGCATGCGATCCAAAGCGCTTGGCGCTTTAGCAAAAATATGGCTTTGGCGCCAGTTTGCAACGGATTGTTAATTGCGATTAACATATACGGATCTGATCGCGGTCGCGAGCGGACCCCTGGCGTCTCCTTCCAATCTCCTGGCTTTATTCACCGCGGCAACGTGATCGATCCGGTCGATGGCAAGCAGCGCGGCAGCCTCCACAGCATAAGAAGGATGCTCCAAGGCCTTGTCGAAGAGCGGAATATACTTCTTGTTTTTCTCTCCACCGAGGACACCGATAGCGGCAGCCCTCACCAATGTATTGGAGTCGTTTTGGGCGTGAAGCGCTATGACGGGGATGGCCGCTTTTACGATCGGATCGTCCTTGCCAATGGCGTGGAGTGCAGCCAGCCTCAGACCGTAATACCTGTCTTCCAGCGCCTTCATCAGGATCTGTTGTGCGATGGGATCGTCTGGCTGCGCCATTGCTGCATCGATGGCCTGTTTTCGGTCGAGGTAGAGCGGAGCATGGGTATATTGAAAAAGCAATTCCTGCATGGTCTTGTGATCGGTGATCCTGGCGACGAGGACTCGTTGAGCGTCTACATTGATAAGGTCTGGCTGCCTTGTAGTCCGGAAGCTCAGGGTGTCGGCTTTGGTGCTAAGCCACATGTTGTGGCGTTCGACTTTTCCATTGCAGTAAATGTCGATGGCCAAAGGAATCCGGTAGAGTTCACCCTCTTGGGTTTGCTGCAGGTAGACGGTGGCTGTGCCGGTGCTGGGGTTATAGGCATGCCGGACATCGAGCATCGGGTGTCCCGGCCGGTAATACCATTGATCAAAGAACCAGGTGAGGTCGAGACCGGAAACTTCCTCCAAGGCCAGTCTCAGCTGCTGGACTTCGCCATTCCCGAAAGCATGTTGATGCAGATAGCGGCTCAGCCCGGTGTAAAATGCGGAATCGCCGAGATAGGTGCGGAGCATATTCAGCACATTACTGCCTTTATAATAGGTGACCATGTCGAACATGTCGAGCTCGTTGGCATAATGATGCCGGACGATAGGCAGGGTGGCCGCATGGGCATTCCCGAGATACGCCTGCAGGTCCTGATCGCGCAGCGCGTCTTCCGCGTCCTTGCCGTATCGATGACCGGCCCAGAGGCCATCGCCGAATTCGGAAAAAGTTTCATCGACGGCCTGGTTGCCCCAGTTGCGGCAAGTCACCAGACAACCAAACCACTGATGGAACAGCTCATGGACGATGGTGACCTGGCCTTTATCGTTATAGGCGTCTAGAAGCTCACGCGGCGTTCGCTCTACATATTCGTTGAGGAGGGTCGCGGTGGTATTCTCCATGCCGCCGCTGGCGTAATCGCGTACGACGATCTGCGCATATTTGTTCCAGGGAAAATCGTAGTGCAGGATTTTTGAAAAGAAATCGATGACCTCCGGCGTGACGCCGAAGATGGCCCTGGCATAGGGAGCGTATTTCGGTTCGAGATAATAATCCACGGGTTTCCCGCGCCAGTGGTCATGATAGATGCGAAAATCGCCCACGGCCAGCATGAAGAGATACGGCGGGTTGGGCAGATCCATTTTCCAGGTGTCGGTGCGGGTGCCATCGTGGTTGTCGTGTTGTTCCGCCAAACGGCCATTGGACAACGTGACGTATTTGGCCGGGACCGTGAGGCGTAGCTCGCTGGTGGTCTTTTGATCGGGTTTGTCGATGGTGGGGAACCACACGGAAGCGTTTTCCGTCTCCCCCTGGGTATAGACCTGCACGGGCTTGTCCTTTTCGCTGCTATCGGGGTTGATGAAAAATAATCCTTTGTTGTACTTCAGCAGGGATGTGTCGTTCAGCTCGAGTTCGTTTGGCTTCGCGATATAGGTCAGGCGGACGGTGTAGTTATCTTCTTTTTTATAGGTCTTGTCAAGGCGGATGGCGACAGACCGGCCATC
>JAICXX010000083.1 GCA_025934485.1 Chitinophagaceae bacterium | reverse complement strand
GTTTTTAGCAGTAGACATTTGATCGATGTTTTCGAGACTGTAGCATATTGTGTGCCACGCCCTTTTAGAGCTGTTTTACGGGAAGCATGATCGTGAACGAGGCGCCTGTATCCTTCGCTCCACCGGCTAGAATCGAGCCGCCGTGCCGCTCGACGATATTCTTGCACAAGGAAAGACCAAGGCCGGCGCCGTCGTACCTGCTTTTAGGATGCAGCCGGGTGAAGGTCTTGAAAATAATCTCGCTATATACCGGATCGAAGCCGATGCCGTTGTCCGCTACCACGATCCTGGTGTAGGGAATGCCTTCGGAACAAAGGGTATCCACATCGATGGTCACCACGGGTGCCACCGATGGCCGCGAAAACTTGAGCGAATTGTTGATCAGGTTATAGAACAGTTGATAGATCATCACCCGGACGCCTCGAATTTTTGGCAATTGCCCATAGTTAATCGATGCGTTCTTTTCCGTGATGAGAACTTCCAGATCGTTCCGGATATCCGATAGAATGGTATCGAGGTCCAGCACTTCGAATTCCATTTCCGCCGCGTTATGGGAGGAATAGCACATTACTCCTTCGATCATGGTCGTCATTCGCTGGGCCGCCTGCAGGATCTTTTCCGTGTATTTTTTTGCGTTCTCTGTGGATGCCTCCAGTTCGCTCCGCAGCCTCAGACCGAACGTCCTGATCTTGCGGACAGGCTCTTTGAGATCGTGGCTTGCCACATGGGCAAATTGCTGCAGGTCGTTGTTCGAGTGCTGGAGCTCTTTGGTCCTTTCGGTGACCATCGTTTCGAGCTGGCTGGTTAGCACCCGCAGCCTGGCTTCACTTTCTTTCAATGCCTCCTCCGTTTGGGTCCGTTCGATGAGATCGGCGGCCTGGCGTGCGAGGATATCCAGCAGATCCAGGTGACGCTGGGGAGGATTATGGGGAAAATTCCAGTGGGTCGAGATCATGCCGAGGAGCTTGCCGGATCTCGAGTATAGCGGGGTGCTTTGCGCCGAATAGATACCGGCTTCGAGGAAAACGGATAAGGTCGGCGCCGTTTGCATATACTCGTCCGTGCGGAAATCTTCGATGATAACCCGTCTTTCCGCCCTCAGGGCAGCTCCACATGAACTGCCGGTGTGGCGGTAGACCCATTCCCAGAATTTTTCGGCCTCCGGGGTGAAGTTGCTGGATGCCAGCAGGCGAAGTTTGCCCGGGCCGCCCGTGACCGGATCGGGATAAAGCATTTGCATGCTCGCATAGTTCGAGCGCATGATGGCTACCGCCGCTTCGACAATTTTCTTGTAGAGGCCGGCTGTGCCATCCTCTTGTATAAGCTGAATACTGAGCTGATGCAGGAGCCGGGCATCGGCCAATTCCGCTTCCAACTGCTCTTTGCCGGAGGCAGACTTCAGGTACTCGTCGATGTACTGCGTTTGTCCGTAGGTTTCCGAGGTTCTCAGTTTATGCATAATCGACCAGATTTAGCTTGTTTTAACGCTATTATATCCCGTTAACTTCCGTTTTAGCTCGTCTTTGGAAGACGTCACCACGATCTGGAGGATCCCGCGCAACTCGCGATAGTCTTCCGGTTTTGTCAAAAACAATGACACACCCAGCTGATACGCTCTGTCGACATCCCGTTTCGCGGAGGAGGTAGAGTACATGATGATCGGAAAAGTAAAAATCCGGCTCAGCGGAGCGTGGAAAAAAAGCTACAGCAGGTTGCAGGAAAAGACCCTGAGCGTATCTTTTAAGTCGTGGCATGGTTTTGCAAGGCAGACAATAGATATAATCATTTTTACTTACAAACTCCATTCTATGCCAAATTTAACCACTGCAACGAAACGTATAGCGGTAAAGAAATCGATTACCGGAGCTAAGGCTAATGGCCGCACCAACGCGGACGCACGTGCGCAACATAGCAAGCTTGAAAAATTCTTCGTGGATGAGCTGAAAGACATTTACTGGGCCGAGCAAAAGCTCGTAAAAACGTTGCCAAAGCTTCAGAAGGCGGCTACGTCCGATGACCTGAAAACCGCTTTCGGATCGCACCTGGAAGAGACGAAGACGCATGTACAGCGGCTTGAAAAGGCGTTCAAGCTGCTGGGGCAAAAAGCCGTTGCTAAAAAGTGCGATGCCATGGCAGGGATCACCGAAGAGGGAAGTTCTGTGATCGAGGATACCGACAAGGGCAGCTCCACGCGGGATGTGGCGCTGGTATTAGCCGGACAGAAAGCGGAGCATTATGAGATCGCCACCTATGGGGGCCTTATCCAGATCGCCCGGACGCTGGGACATCAGGATGTGGCCGGCCTGCTGGAGGAGACGCTCGAAGAAGAAAAAGAAGCCGACAAGAAGCTTACCGAGATTGCCGAAAACGGGATCAATTTTGAGGCGTCTGAGGAAAGCGAGTAGAGGGATCGACCTGCCAGGTCTTACCCGTCCTGACGTCGATGGTGAATGGATGAGGCGGTGGCAGCGTGAGCTTGCCGCCGCCGATCGTTACGGGCATCCAAAGATAACGGGAGTCCCACTGTGTTTTCGGCCGCCATTGGTCGCCCATAAATAATACGCTGGTCGTTTTTGTGCCCGCGACCTTGAACAACATGGTCGATTGAGAGCCGTAGGTGTTTGTCTCCGGCGGTGCGATGTCCTTAAATTCGCTCCATGGCCCCGAGAGTGACCGGGCCGTGGCATATTTGTTGGGATTGGGCCGCCAACCGGTGAGGGCGGAGCCGACAACGTAATACAACTTTTTATAGTGGACGATGGCCCCGCCTTCGAGCGGCGCGTGAATAAAGGCTATCTGGCGGTTGACCTCCGTGTAGTTGGCCGAAAGTCCGGCAATATAGAAGCCTTTTGAGGGGCGGCTTTCGAAGATAAGATAGGGTGTGCCGTCGTCGTCGATGAACTGACCGATGTCGCGACTTTCGAATCCGAGCGGGCGGAAGCTTTTGAGATACCGGAACGGGCCTTCAGGTGTGGGGCTGGTTGCAATACCTACCCGGGCATACTGGTATCGCCGGTCATCAAGGTGAAAATACATCACATAAGCGTGGGTCTTTTTATTAAAGAACACCTTGGGTCGTTCAAGTATCCATCGGGCGCCGAGATCTTCGGGATCGGTGAGCTGGAGGACATTGCCGATGAAGGTCCAATTCATCAGGTCGGTGGAGCGATACCCGCTGACATAGCGATAATTCGTGTCGAGGCCCTGTGCCCGTTGTTCGCCATACCAGTAGTAAACCCTGCCGACTTTGATGATGCCGCCGCCATGGGCCTGGATGTGCAGCCCGGCGGAATCGGGCCAGACGGCGCCGGGGTCGATGAAGGTGCGTTGGCCTGTTGCTACGGTTTGCAGGGTACATAGAATGAAAAATGCGGCGGCGATCTTTTTGAACATGGGCTTTGTTGATGATCTAAGATAACCAATATATCGGGTTTTCGGCTTATCTTGGCTGCTATGAAAAAGACAGGGATAGTATTGATCGCATCGTTGTTTTCGATGTCGGTTTCGGTTTCGCGAGCCCAGGCTCAGGCTGTCGCTCCGACCAAGCGGATCTTTTCCGAATCGGCCTCTGAAAAGCAGCAGAGGATGGCCTGGTGGACGAATGACAGATTTGGGATGTTCATTCACTGGGGCATCTATTCGATGGCGGCGAGGCATGAATGGGTGAAGCATAACGAGCACATGACCAACGAGGAGTATCAAAAATATTTCGACTTTTTCGACCCGGATCAATTCGACCCGACTGCCTGGGCAAAACAGGCCAAGGCGGCGGGCATGAAGTATGCCGTCCTTACCACCAAGCATCACGACGGGTTTTGTCTTTTCGACTCGAAATATACCGATTACAAGGCGACCAATACGCCTGCCCATCGCGACCTCGTGAGGGAATATGTCAATGCGTTCCGGGCGCAGGGGTTGAAGATCGGGTTCTATTACTCTCTGCTGGACTGGCATCATCCGGACTATACGATGGACGACGCCCATCCGCTGGTTCAGATGGATACCAGCCAGGCCAATTACGACCGGTTGAACAAAGGGCGGGATATGCGTAAATACCGGCAGTATCTGCGCGACCAGATCACGGAGTTGCTGACCAACTATGGCAAGATCGATATCCTATGGCTGGACTGGACCTGGGGCAAGGGCGACAAGCGCGGCAAGCATGCGGAGGACTGGGGTGCTGTCGAACTGTTGAAGCTCATCAGAAAGCTGCAGCCGGGCATCATCGTAGACAACCGGCTGGGGCTGGACGACTATGCCGATGGCGGCGACTTCGAAACTCCCGAACAGGTTTCTCCGACTCAACTGGCTCCATACCGGGGTAAGACATGGGAAACGTGTCAGACTTTCTCCGGCTCGTGGGGGTATTACCGGGATGAGAACAGCTGGAAGAATGATCATCAACTGCTCGATCTGCTGATAACATCTGTAGCAAATGGAGGCAACCTGATCCTGAATGTAGGGCCGACGGCGCGGGGCGAGTTCGACTACCGCGCCAAAAATGCGCTGGATAGTCTTTCCTTGTGGATGCATGCCAATAGCCGATCGATCTACAACTGCACCTATGCGCCTGAGGAGTTCAAGGTCCCCGAGGGCACGAGATTGACCTATGATAAATCGACCCGGCGGCTGTACGTGCATTTAATGGAATATCCGGGTACGCATACGCTCGTGTTGCCCGGATATAAGGATAAGATCCGGTATGTGCAGTTCCTGCATGACGCTTCGGAGATCAAGAGCAAGGTCGACGGTGCCGATGTTACGCTTTTGCTGCCGGAGCGAAAACCCAATGTGGAAATTCCGGTGATAGAGCTCATGCTCAAATAGTGGCTATTTGATTGCCATTTTGAAGTTCTCCGTAGTGATCAATCTTGTGTTGTACTGTTTTTGATATTGCCGATGGGCTGGGTCCGACGGGTAGGCAACGGCGTTGTTGTACGGGTATCCTGGCATCGCGTGAAAGGGCAAGGGCGCGACCGTTTGGCCATAGGCGGTGTTGAGGTCGCCATCTTTGACCCAGCCTTCGCTGTAAATGAGGAAATCGCGGCGCCAGCCCTGGGGCAGCGGCGGAAGCCGGGTTGCGTCGAACGCCATGCTGATCTGATCGCCGCCTCCGGCGATAATATACTTGTCGTCTGCTTTTTTCAGGAGGGGCAGGACATTCCCGTATCGGGTGTAGTAGCCCGTGAGGTCCCGCCATTTTTCGCCATGGGAGACGGCATAATAATCAAACCAATGTGGCCCGAAGGGTCCGCCCTTCCTATACATGGATGAATATCCGCGGAAGGCGAGGCTTGCGCTCGTCATGGTGAGATCGTGCATCTTCACCGGGGCGTCGGATAGACCCGTTGAAAAGAAGATCTCGTCCCAATAGACCTGCATATTGGTCCGGATGCGGATGCGTCGGTCTGTGGGCGTTAGGAATTTGCCGGAAAGGTTTACGATCACCATTTTGTCTTTGCCCATGGGGTAGCCCATATCGGGGATCACGGTTTGCCACTGGCCCTGCGCGTTGACGACCTGCAGTTGGGGTGGGTGCTGGGTTACGGCATCGGATTGTGCCATCGCCAGGTTGATGCTGGCATCGGCGGGGAAGGTCCAGCCGCGGAGGAAGAGATAGAGGCTGTCTGTAGCTTCGGCCTTTTCTCCGAGGTCTACCATTAAATCATGATCTTCCGCGATCCCCTGGTATTTGCCGAGGTCGAAATTCGATACGTATTGGAAGTCGTAGGCTTTGAGTTGTTCTTTGACGTCGTTGCCGTTGCCGTCGACTGCGGTCGTGGGGTAGTATTTGTTTCCTACGCTATAGACCTTTTTGCCGGGATAAGGTGGTGGCGCCATGCGTTCGTCGGCAAACAGATCGACGGAATCGGGGTGATCCACGGCTGTCAGCGCGACCTTATCGAAATAGACGGCTTCCCAAAGCTCTTCCGTGATCTTTATCGAATAGCTGTTGTCTTTGGGTTTGAGGGCGTCGCCGGGGATCAACAGGTATTCTTTTGATGGGCCGGAATAGGCATAGCTTGTGTCTTTGTTTTTTAGCGCCAGCGGCATGCCCAACGCACTCCGCCACATCATGTCTTTCAGAAAGGAATATTTTTTGCCGTTCCAGGCAAACAGGAAGGGGCAGGAGCCTTTGAGCATCTGTTCCTCCATGATCCGCTCATTGGCCGTGGGATCGACGATGTATTGCGGCGTGCCGTTAGGCCAGATGACCCGCGCCGTCTCCGGGTTGCGATGGGCTCCCAGGCCGAAATTGGTGATGGGTCTTTTGATCGTCTTGAGCTGATAGAGATTTCCGGCTTTGAGCTCGACCTGGGCTCCGATACCCGTTCGGTTATTTTTGCTGCTGCCATAGGAAAGCCCGGTGAGCTGCACCTGCATGTAATGGTTGGTGTTACCTACGTCGTTGCGGATTAGTTTGACGCCGCCGGGGCCTGCGAGAAAGATATCGTCGTCACCGTCCCCATTGAAGTCGGCGATCGCGATCTTTGTTGCCTGGCCGGTGGTTGGTGGCAGGATGGAGGAGACATTACTGAAACCTTTTGGTCCATTGTTATGGAAGAGCTGGACGGCCTTTTCCGTCGCGTTGCCGGTGGTGCCTGCGATCAATAGATCGACGCGGCCGTCGTTGTCGTAGTCCGTGAACACGGCATCGGCAATCTGTACATAATGGAGCGAGGCCGTGAGCGTTTGCGAGGCCGGGTCGACGACGAAATGGTCGCCGTTGATATTTTTTAATAAGAAGGCCTGGCCGTTGGCACCGGCGACGAAGAGATCCGGCAGGCCATCGTTATTGTAATCTCCAAAGGCCACGGCCCTGCCGTTGAACCTGGGATTGCGCAGGCCTGCCGCGGCGGTGACGTCTTTAAACCGGGAATGCCGGTTGTTGTTCAGCAGCGCGGGGCCGTGGGTCTCGCCGGCGGCGATGATATCGAGGTCGCCATCCTGATCATAGTCGGCGAAATCCATGTTCGCTCTTGCGTTTGTGACCGCGAGACCCATCGCGCCGGCCTGTTCGGTGAAGGTACCGTCGCCGTTGTTACGAAAGAACCGGCCTGCTCCATTGGTCGAGCAATAGATATCGATGTCGCCGTCCTGATCGAAGTCGGCGAATAGCAGCTTGTTTACGCCGGCGCCGATGCTTATGTTGGTCTGAGCTGTGAACTTGCCGTTTTTGTTCTTATATAAAAGGATACCTTTTGTCGTGGCGACAAAAAGATCGGGATAGCCATCGTTATCATAGTCGATGAAGGCGGCGTCATTGTCCTCCGCGGCGTGATCGATGCCACCGGGAACGGGATTTTCCTGAAAACTGCCGATGGTGCTGATGAGGAGGCGTGACTTTTGGCGGCCGCCGGTGACGCTGCTCGTATACAAATACATCTCGCCGGCGGCGGTGTAATCTGTTACGGCGACGACGGATCTCGTGGCGCCGCCGGTGCCCGGTGCTGCGCCGGTCCTTGGGGCTGCGCTTGCTGATTCGAGCCCGATGTCACGGGTTGCGTCTGTGAAACCTTTGTTTGTTCCAAATCCTCTTGTTGCGGTGACGTCTTCGCCGATGTTAGGGCTGGAGGCGAATTCGGCATACCCCGATGGAAGCTGCGGTCCGTTGAGGGGGGCGAGTGCGGAGATGTAACTACCCGTGAGCTCCAGGACATTTTGGAACCTCGTTAGATGATCCTTTGCATTTTTGAGGTTGCCGGCGCGTAGCGATTGTATGAGCTCGTTGTAGGAGGCTCTTACTTCGGAGCTGAAGTCCGGCGAGAGCCTTTTGATGTCCTGCAGAAAAGCGATGGTCGAATCAGGCTTTCCGTTATCGATCCCGAGGTCCGCCAGTCGCAGTCGGATGACGATATTCGCCGGCGCGTATTTCAGCGCTTTCAACAGGTATTTTTCTTTTGATTCGCCGAGGGAGGCCAGCGCACAATAGGCGAAGATACTTTTGGGGTCTCGTCTGATGAGCTCTTCGAGTTGTCGTGTTGCGTTTTGCCGGTCGCCTTTTTGGATGTAGACTTTGGCGAGTACGGACCGGATATAGCTATCATCGGGCTTTAGCTTTAGGCCGGCGCTTGCCGTGTTCTCCGCTTTGGCGTAGTTATTTTGCGTCAGGTAAAGGATGGCGAGATCCCGATAGTTGAAAATATCGCCGGGATCGGCTTTGATGGCCTGGCCGAAGGCATTTTCGGCCTGGGTGAGGTTGTTTTGACGCAGGTACTGGTAGGCAAGCAGGCGGGGGCTGGTGCCGGGAGCCTGGGCCAGGGCGCTGACAGCAGTGAGCGCCGCGAGGGTTACAAAGCAGTAGAATTTGGCCGCCAATTTTCAGGCTAAAGTATTGAAAATCCACTGATCCAACAACTAACCCTAATATAGGACCGGCCGCCTTATAGCGGGTCGTGCTTTTTGTGCTTATATCAATGAAACCAATTCGGCTACGCGGTTGGAGATGCCTACCTCATTGTCGTACCAGGCTACTACTTTGATAAACTTACCCATCGTTTTCGTGAGGCTGGCGTCTACGATACAGGAGTGCGTGTTGCCGAGGATGTCGGACGATACATATTGTTCTTCGGTGTATTCCATGATCCCCCGCAATGAGGTATCTGCGTAACGTTTCAGGGTTGCTTTCAGGTCGTGTGCGGAGATCTCTTTTGTGAGATTCACGGACAGATCGGCGATAGAGCCATCGATCACCGGGACACGGTAGGCATACCCGTCCATTTTCCCTTTGAGGTTGGGCAATACGTCCCCGATAGCTTTGGCAGCGCCGGTAGAGGTGGGAATGATGGAATAAGAAGCGGCCCGGGCACGGCGCAGGTCTTTATGGGGAGCATCCTGTAAATTTTGATCGGCGGTAAAGGCGTGGACGGTGACCATAAACCCGGATTCGATGCCGAATTCTTTGTCTATTGCATGCAGCACGGGTGCGATAGCTCCTGTGGTGCAGGAGGCAGTGCAGTAAATGACGTCATCACCGATGAGCTCGTTATTGACCCCATGCACGATGGTCTTGACGCCGCCGGTTGCCGGGGCAGTGATGAGCACTTTTTTGGCGCCGGCGTGGATGTGGGCATGCGCTTTTTCTTTGTCGGTAAACCGGCCGGTGGATTCGACGACCACGTCGACGCCGAGCTTTGCCCAGGGCAGCTGCTGTGGATCGCGTTCGCTCAGCATGGGGATCCGCTTCCCATTGACAATGAGAGCGTTGTTTTCGGCGGTGACCTCGCCCGGAAAACGGCCATGAGCGGTATCGAGCCTTAAAAGATTCGCCAGCGTCATTGCGTCTGTGAGATCATTTACCGCAACGACTTCGACTTCCGGATGGCTTTGTAAAGCGCGCAGGGTCGTCCGGCCAATGCGGCCGAACCCATTGATTGCAATTTGCATATTGTTATTGTGAATTAAGCGATAACAGACATCGCGGGCGCTGGTTCTTTCCGGGACGTCCGAAAAGCCCGCCGGTAGTCCGATGGTGTTGTCATAAGATGTCGCAGGAAGGTACGGCGCATGGAAACCAGCCCGCCAAGGCCGCAATGCTCGGCGATCCTTTCCAGCGGCATATCCGTGTCTTCCAGATATTTCCGGGCCGTCTCCACGCGCACCTTTTCGATATATTTCGCCGGCGACATGCCCGTGTGTTTTCGAAAGACACGGGTAAGGTTCCGGACACTCATATTGAGATGCTCCGCCATTTCGACGACATCCAGTTTTTCCGGTAGATGATCCTTTAACCAGCCTTCGATCCTGCCGGCAATATTCGAGCTTTCGTAAACCGGAAGCAGGCTACCGAATTGCGACTGGAAACCCGGTCGGTTCAGATAGAACACCAGGAATCGCGCCACCTTGGTAGCCAGGTCGCGGCCAAAGTCCTCTTCGACCAGTGCGAGGGCGAGGTCGATCCCGGAGGAAACTCCGGCGGAGGTATAGACGTGGCCGTCGACGGTATAGAAGGGGTCACTGTTCACGTCCACCTGCGGATAGGCTTGCTTTAGCTTTTCGCCGAGGTTCCAATGGGTGGTGGCTTTGCGGCCGTCGAGCAGCCCGACCTTTGCCAGTACGAAGGCGCCGCCGCATACCGAGCCGATACGTCTGGTGTTGGTTTCATCGATCTTTGCCATCCAGTTGTAAAACGGCTCTAATGACGGTGCTGTCCTTTCGCTGAAATCATTGCCGGCGATGAGCAGGGTGTCGATAGGTCCCGTGACGTCCATCGCGGACAACCTGCAGTAGATATCGATCCCTGTGGCGAGGCAGACCATGCGGTCCGCCGTCGGTGAGACGACGAGGACTTCGTAGCCCTCGGGGAGACCGGAGTCCTGCTGGCACTTGTTTGCATAGTTGAAGACATCGGCCGGGCCTGCAAAGTCGAGCAGCAGCAGCTTTGTCATGGCTACGATCACTACTCGTTTCTTTTGCCTGGCGGCTTTACTTTTCATGAGTCAAAGGTAATCCTTGTCGCGGCTGTCTCAAAGGACATAAATTATACAGTTTGGGCCATTAGGTATTTTACCGAATTTTGCAGGAATGAGCTATCGAAGGGTTGCGCCGCCGGCGGCGCTGCGGGACGACGTCGACTTCTTTTGGTGCCTGGAGGGCCAGCTGGACGCGGGGGCGCGGAGCGCTTTTACGGTGATGCCCAATGGCCAACCGGGGTTGATCTTTCAGCAGTCGCCGCAGGCGTTTACGGGTTTTGACGGTGGCCGGCTGCCGCAATTATTTGTTTTTGGCCAGCCTACTGGGTTTGGGCAATTGCGTGCCACGGGAAGCTATTGCCAGGTCGGGGTGAGCTTTCATCCTGCGGCGCTTCGTTCGCTATTCGGGCTGGCGGCGAGTGAGTTGACAGATGCTCATTTTTCTTTGAGCGAGCTTCTTCGCCGGACTTCTTTGACCGGGAGGCTTTTGGAATGCCGTGGGGTGGAGGAACAATTTGCCTGTCTGGCGAGGTTTCTTATGGGGTTGAAGCGGACGGGTGATCACCTGGAAAATGCAAAGGCGGGGTTCGCTGCCGGGGCGCTGCGCGAGGGCCGGGAGTTATCATTTGTGCAAAGGGAGTTGGGGATCTCGGAGCGATCGCTCGAACGGCTTTTTCTTGGCCACATCGGGCTTACGCCGATCCTGTATAGTCGCATCAGCAGGTTTCAAAACGCTATGGCGCGGCTTAAACAGGGCGCCTATTCTTCGCTTACAGATGTAGCTTATTCGTCGGGTTATTTCGATCAGTCGCATTTTATCCGCGATTTCCGGCGGTTTTCGGGGGTGAGTCCGCGGGTATATCTGCGGAAGAGCGTCGAGCGGATGCCGGGTTTTCCCGAATGGGAGGTGTGACGGTGCGGCGGCCTGCGGCGTCGGTTTTTTACAATTTCGTGTGGGGAGGGCTGGGTATTTTTGCCGATGTACCAAAGAACAAGCAAATGAAAAGTGTCATCAACTGGTTTGAGATCTATGTAGCGGATTTCGACAGAGCTAAGAAATTTTATACCGAGGTGTTTAAGGTGGAGTTTACGGACAGGGTTGTGGAAACCGACCGGCATACGCAGATGAACTATGCGACTTTTCCCTCCTCAGGCGGCACTGGCGGCGCCATCGTGAAGATCGACGAGGTGCAGCCCGGCCCGGGAGGGACCTTGTTGTATTTCGATTGCGAGGATGTCGAGATCGAACTTAGCCGGGTCGAGAAGGCCGGGGGAAAGATCATCCGCCCCAAGCTCGATATCGGGGAGTATGGGTTTATCGCCTTTATCCAGGACACCGAAGGAAATATGCTCGGATTGCGATCCGCTAATTCAAAAAAACACGTGAGGGGATCGATTGGCCGATAATTACACCGCTCTGGTGCGATTGTTCAAGGAGTACCCCGCTATGGAAATTTGCCATGTCCGCGGCCGTCTGCCAGGGTAATAATCCACGCGTACCAACGTATATGTAGGCGTTGAGCAGGATAAAAGCGACTAAAGCGATATAAAAATACAGATCATATTCATCCAAAAGGGGAGTTTGAGTATAAAGGATACCCTCATATGCATTCGGCCGGGTAAAAACTTTATTATTTAGGGGATCGGCGATGAGCCAGCGGCCATCAATAAATACTTCGATGATCTTGTGCGCCGGAAGCTCTCCCTTCGGCTTCATCTGGCCGATCCGCACAGGATAGTCATAGCAGCGCAGCAACCTGGCGAGGGTTTTTGTGTCGTTATTGAAGGTTATCCATGAGTTATGTCCCAAAGCGCTGCTCGTTATCGCCCGGGTGAGATGCATAGCTTCGATGACCGTCGCATCGGGTGAGGCGTTCGGGCCAGCGGCCGCATCGACCATGTTTTTGAGGTTTTCGAACAGCCGGGTTTCACGCCCTGCCTGGATCCGCAGGAAAATGAGTGACGCCGCGAGAACGCCGCTAAGTAAAAAAAGCACCGGCAACTTCCTGAGGGGATTACGTACAATATTCAAAGCTGTATTCGGTTCCATACGGTTGAAAAAGATGGGATGAGATAAAAGTACGGATTCTCCGGAAGCACGGATTCCGGCGGCGTTGAATTGACGAAAAATAGAGAATGGCACTTAGTGTTCCATGAGCGTGATCTTATGAAACGTTTAATTCGACGGTTGCGAGACAGCCCAGGCCGGGGCCGGCGCTGTACAAGGTGAGCTTTCCACCGTGGCTTTCGGCGATGGCGTGACATTGCAGCAAGCCTACGCCGCCGCCGGTGGCTTTCGTGGAGAAGCCTTCACGCGTGGCCAGGCTGGTGGCGGTGTCTTCGTCGAAGCCGGCGCCGGTGTCTTTAATGCGGATCCCGACTGCCTGATCGTTTTGATGGAGGGCGACGACAATGCTACGGGGGGCGGGTGCTTTGGTGGTGTCGGAGCCGGGAGCGCTCGGGTTGGCGGCGGCCAGGGCATCGGCGCTGTTCTTGAGCAGGTTCAGCATCAGCTGGATGAGCCGCGTGCGGTCGCCTTTGACGACCACGTTCGCGGGGCTTTCTTCGAGGTGGAATTCGATGGCATTCTTTTGAAAGGTGGATTGCAGCATAGCCGCGGCATCGGTGATCACGCGCCGGAGGTCTACGGGTTTGCGATCCTGGGTCTCCTGGCCGGAAACATAGCGTCGCTGAATCTCCAGGATATCCTGGATACGTGCGGTGAGCGCCGCCTGTTCTTCCACCGTATGCCTAAACTCCTGGTGCCGCTCGCGCTCGACGCGATCGATCCCCTCGAGCATATCGATCACCGCCCCGGCTTTCACCGGCCCGAGCGCTCCGGCCATCTCCTGTTGATGCTGACGGAACAGTTGCGCCAGACCGGCGATCTTCGTGGTCCAGGAGATCTCCGTCATCTTTTTCAACCGGGTCACATAGGTACCGAAGCCGACGATCGCATTGCCGATGTCATGCAGGATATCGGAAGCCAGTTCATAACGGTTCTGGGCAACGGCCCGCTCGAGCAATTGCGACACCTTGAGCTCGAGGAGCTTTGTTTGACGTTTCAATGCCCGGGTCCTTCCCCAGTGCGCCGCCAACGCGATGCCCGCAACAGCCAGCAGGAGCAGCGCACGGAACCACCATGTCTTCCAAAATGGCGGTGTGATCGTGATCGCGAGACTCGCGGGGTGCGTTGTCCATCCGCCATGGGTATTCCTTGCGCGGACCAGGAGGGTATAATCGCCGGGGTCCAGATTGGTAAAGGTGACCATGCGTCTTGTGCCGATGTTGTTCCAGCCCGTGTCGAAGCCATCCAGCTTGTATTCATATTGATTGTTCTCCGGCGCAGCATAGTCGAGATAGGCAAATTCAAACGAGATGACACTGTTGAGATAAGAAAGGGTCAGCGAGCTGTCATTAGACCTGGAGACGTCCTTGTTAAAGATCTGGAAACCGGTAAAAAGCAGCGGCGACTGGGTACGATCCGAGTCGATGCGCGCCGGATCGAATTCGTTGAAGCCGTTGACCCCACCCACGTAGATCAATCCGGCGGAGCTGCGTAGGTATGCATGTGGTTTGAATTCATTGCTTTGCAACCCATCCGCCATGGAAAAATTGCGGATATGGCCACTGGCGGGATCGAATTGCGCAAGGCCATGGCTCGTGGTGATCCAAAGCTTTCCACGTCCGTCG
Source organism: Chitinophagaceae bacterium (assembly GCA_025934485.1). Classification (GTDB taxonomy): domain Bacteria; phylum Bacteroidota; class Bacteroidia; order Chitinophagales; family Chitinophagaceae; genus Puia. The sequence goes on along the minus strand of JAICXX010000083.1, from coordinate 11,353 downwards.
CCCACCACTCCATACACGAGATTGCTTGGCAGCCCGGAGGCTACTGTCCAGGTTTTGAAGACCCCCTTCGCCCGATCGATGCGGTCGAGGCCGAGGGATGTGCCGATCCACAAGGCATGCCCTTCGTCTTCGTAGATACAATTGATGGAGTTATTGCTCAGGCTGGTACTATCGGCAGAATGGATATAATGGGTGAAGCGACCCGTGTGTTTATCAAACTTGTCCAGACCGCCGTCGAAGGTGCCGATCCACAGCATACCGGAATCATCGGCCAGCATCGTGTGAATACGAGAGCTGGCCAGGCTGTTGCTATTCCCTGCTTCCGGCCGGTAGTGGCGGAAAGTGCCGGTCTTTGCATCGTAGCGATCGAGACAGTTGCCATAGGCGCCGAGCCAAAGGTCGCCGTCGGTATCTTCTACGATCGAGTAGATATTATTGCCGCCAAGCGACGTGGTATCGCCCGGCTTATTGCGAAACCGGGTGAATTTTTTGCGGGATGGGTCGAGCGCCGTCACCCCATCACCCCAGGTACCTATCCAAAGCCGTCTGGTCCGGTCCTCGTGAATGCTCAGCACATAATCGCCGCCGAGCGAATTGGGGTTCGCGGGCGAATAACGATAGGTCGTGATCTTCCCCGTAGCCACATCCATCCGGCCGAGTCCGCCGCCGTCGGTACCGATCCAGATCGATCGATCCGCATCCTGGGCGAAATAAAGTACGTTGTTATTGGAAAGCGAAGCAGGCTGTCCATTGTGCCGGAAGGTAGTGAATTGATTGGCTGATTTATTGAAGATGCTCAAACCGCTTGCGTATGTTCCCAGCCACATATTGCCTTCCCGGTCGCGGTAAATGCAGTCTATCGAATTATTCCCCAGGCTGGTGTTGTCGATATCGTCCTGGACATAGCGATCTATGCGGTTTGTGACGGGGTCCATGACACTGAGTCCGCCGTTCTCGGTGCCGATCCAAAGATGGCCGCTATCGTCCTCTTCGATGCTGAAGACTTCGTCGTGGCCGATGCTATTGGGATTTTTTGGATCGTAGCGATAATGGCGGAAGGTACCAGTGGCGCGGTTCAGCAGGTCCATCCCGCCGCCGCGTGTGCCGATCCAAAGCTGTCGTTTACCATCTTCGAAGATGCATGAGATGGCATTGTAGGTTAATGATGTGGTGTCGCCATCGCGCTGCATATACCGGTCGAAATGCCCTGACGCGGGGTCATAGCGGCTCACTCCGGCTTTAAACGTACCGATCCAAAAGAAATGCTGATAGTCTTCGCAGATGGCGGTGATGTCGTTGTCGCCGGGTCCGCTCTTGTTCGTACTGAAAATATTTTGTGTTTTTCCGGTGGCAAGGTCGAGGATATTGAGCCCGCCGCCATCGGTACCGATCCAAAGCCTGCCCGTCTCGTCGAGCGCCAGGACGTTGATGAAGTCCTCACCCACGGTGCCGGGGTTGCCGCCATGTGCAGCGCCGTTCCCGGTGTGCAATGTATAGTGAGTGAAGCTCTTTTTTTGCCGATTGTAGCGGCATAGCCCGCCGCCCCACGTGCCGACCCAGAGATCACCGTGACGGTCTTCGACAATGGATGTAACATAGCTGTTGGTCAGACTGGTGCTGTCGCCGTCCTGGTGGCGGAAGACGGTGAACCGGTAGCCGTCGTATCTGTTGAGTCCATCGCGGGTGCCGATCCACATAAAGCCTCGGCTGTCCTGCAACATGCATCCTGCATTGCTCTGGGACAGTCCCTGGTCGGTACCCAGGCGGGCAAACCGGATATGCTGCCGCTGGCCCAGCGCAAGTAAGGGCAAAAGCGCCAAGGCGACAGCAAGCAGCTTTATCCAACGGATCATAGGGGTAATCTGATTTCGAAGATGGCGCCTTTGTCATTGGTCACGCCGATCGTTCCGCCGTGCGCTTCCACAAACTGACGAACGATGGCCAGACCTAAACCGGTGCCGTTGGCTTTGTTTTTGGTGACAAAAGGCTCGAATAGCTTGGATAGGATATCAGCGGGGATGCCGGGCCCGTTATCACGGACGACAAGCTTAGCCGATCCTTCCGTCACGGAAGCCGTGATCGAAATTTGTCCATCGGGAATCTTTTTGGCCAGGAGAACGTCGGTGGCATTGTTCACGAGGTTCATGATCACCCGTTTCAACTTGCTGGCATCGCCGGGCACGATGAGTGCCGCCGGAATCGTCCTCAGGATCTTTATCGCAGCCCCTGCATTTCTGGCCTCCGCGAGTTTGATCCCTTCTTCCACCACCTGGCCCAATTCAACGGGGGCCTTTTTTACCGGTCGCTGGTTGACGAAGTCGAGAAAGTCTTCGAAGATCTCGGCGGCTTGTTCGGCCGAGGCGTCGATCATCGCGAGGCAATCCGATTTGTCTTCCTCGCTTCTTGCAAGTTCGGTGAGGCTCTTGATATTCAGTATCGGCGATCGCAGGTCATGCATCATCATGCTGACGGCATTGCCGATAGCGGAAAGTTTTTCTTTTTGCAGCAGTTTCTCGCGCAGCTCAGCATTGCGGATGGCCTTGGCCGCATTGAGGACAAACAGCTTGAGCAGGTATAGCTTTTCCGTCTTGAGCTTCTGTTCCTGCTTGAGCACGGCGAATATCGTATAATGATCGAGCCGCGCCAGGATGGCTTCCTGAGCCTGAACGACCTCGCCGTCCCCGACCTGGGTGGACTTGATGAGCTTGATCACGTTTTCCATGTCGATCTTTTCCTCCACTGGTCCGATGGAAAACAGCCGTTCGTAGCGTTCGTCGCCATGCAGCTTTCCGAGCAAGGCCGTGTCCGTTTCGACATAGGTGGCCAGTTGATCCAGGATATTGCTCAGGAGGGAATTGAGCTGCTGTTCGTCGATGCTGATAGAGGAGATAGCCTCTATCAATCGTTCGAGATTTCGGAGCTTGTTATAATCCGATACCGCTTTGGTGGCGATCTGTGCGATCTCTTCGGTCGCATAGGGTTTGCAATGATAACCCACGTTTTGCCCCGCACGATCGATGATGTCCTCGATGGACCGGTCGCTGAACGCTGTCACGAAGATGATCTCGGCCTTGGTGTCGTATTTGCGGATCTGTACCGCAGTCTCCATGCCATCCCATCCCGGCATGCGCATATCCAGAAAGATCACCGCATAGGGCTTGCCGGCCTCTACGGCCTTCTTCACCATTTCTACACCTTCCATGCCGTTCGAGGCCTTATGCACGGTGAATGCAGGCATATTCGTGCGTCTGCGGGCGGTAGCACTTTTCGGCAGCGTATCGAAAAGGATGCTGGCGGCCCTGTCTACCTCTTCCGCTCCGGACTGATTATGGGTCGGAGTAAGTATTTCTTCAATATTATCGCGAACCATTTCCTCGTCGTCGATGACTAATACCGATGCGTTGGCAGCTTCTATCATAATGTTAGTTTTAAAGTATGAATTTAATGCGTGTGGCGGCTCCTTTTCCCGGGCCATCGCTGGTAAGAGTTATCGTGCCGTTGTGGCTTTCGATGATCTCGCGGCAGTTAGTAAGGCCCAGGCCGGTCCCTGTGGACTTCGTGGTAAAGCCGCGGCCAAAAAGTTTTCCGGCAGTGTCCTCGTCGAATCCACAGCCACTATCCGCTATTTCCAACTCCAGCGTCGTCGCGGTCCGCTCCAGTGATACGCTGATCGTCTTTTCCTCCGCAGCCAGATCGATCGCCTCGATGCCGTTCTTCATAAGGTTCATGATCACCTGCATCAATCTTGTCCTGTCGCCGCGTAAAAGGGTGGACTCTTCCGTAAGCTTTGAATGAACCACGATACCCCTTTTGGTCACCGTAGCGGCAAGCATGGAAAGACTATCCATGATGACGCCACGCAGGTTCACCTGCAGGCGCTCGCCGGTCTCTTTGCCGGCGACATATTGTCGCTGGATATTCAAGATCGCCTGAATATGGGAGAGGATGGCGAGCTGGCCATTGATGGATTCCCGGATGCCGGTGTGCAATTCCTGCTGGCTATCGGCCAGGCTCCTGGCCATGGTGGTTGCCGCCGCGGCTTTGGCTTCGCCGATGCCCGTGGCGATCTGAGACTGTTGTGCATTTAGAAAATCGGCGAGACCGGCCAGCAGGTTATCTTTAGTGTCTTCGAGGCCGCGTTTGATCCGGCCGATATGTGCACCCAGCCCTACCACGGCGTTTCCAATATCATGTAAGATGTCGGCTGCCAGTTCGGATTTTCCCTGTTCGATTGCCTTCTCCGAGATTGCCGACAACATCGCCTGTTGTTGCTGGTGTTGATCGGTGATATCGTCGAAGGCCAGGACTATGCATTGCGGGTCTATCCAGCTTGCGGAGATCTGCCAACAGCGGTCTCCCTGTCCTGTCTCCTTACCATATTCTATTATGTGGACTTCGTTTTTGAAGATGAGGCCCTCTGAGAATAAGGCGCCGGTGAGCTTTTCCATCACCGCGGGAGCCACGGTTTTTAGAAGTTCGAACGCATGTTCCCGCGGGCAGGTGGCCGGGCAGCCCAGGCTCTGAAGAAGCCCGTGGGCTTTGGTATTCATCTCTATGATCGTTCCGGCAGGATCGAATTGTACGATGCCTACAGGTGCGTAGCTGACGATACTGTCCAATCGTTTTTCACGGGTAGTAATATCAATATGCATAGAATTCAAACGGTTAGTACGGGTTCAAATTGGGGGGTGTAAGGGAAGTTTGAAAAAATAAATGGAAGTCTGTAGTGTGACCTACGATATCTTTTAAATGGAGAAGAATCGAAGAATTTGCATAAATAAAAATCAGCATTGGCGTTAAAAAGATATTAAAATCCCTATGAGCAAGCTGCTATCGAAAAGAGTTACGATCTTCTTATCCGTGGATGAGGCCTCCATGCGGGACTATTATAATGCCCATGATCCTGCACCGCTGTACAAACGGCAGTTGAGTCATGGTTTCGAGAACTATATCAACAATTCCATCCAATCCATCAAGCGTCACTCCATAATAGATTATAAGATCTGCTACCGGGAGGAAGAGGATAAAGACCTTGTCGAGCCGTTGATGTATTCGATCCGGCGGCATTTCCAGGAAAAGCGGGCGCTCAAGGAAGCGGAGTTCGAAAAATTCAAGCGGCGTTCCTACATGCTGCTCTTTGTGAGTCTTGGGATAGTAATGGCTTGCCAGGGTCTCGTTCCGTTCTTTCTTCATTTCGATCACAGGATACACTCCGGACTGAGCAATAGCATCGATGTCTTCAGCTGGGTGATCCTGTGGCGGCCCATCGACTCGCTGATCTTTAGCTGGAACCCATATCTCAAAGACATCTCGATCTTCGACAGGTTAGCTACGGCGGACGTGATGATCATTAATGATGACGAATAGATTTATTTTGATATTGACCTTGCTGACATATCAGAAACTGGATGCTCAACGATCGCTGGGGCTCGAGCAGTATGGGTGTATCTCCCGTTCGGCTTCTGCCGTTCCTGTGACGAGGATATGGTATAAGACGACCGATGGCGGGTATGTCGAGGCCCGGTATAATTATGACGCCGGGAAGACCGCCGGCCTTAGTGTGGGCTGGACGTTTTCTGCGTCGGCGAAGCGCTATGGTCACTTGACATTTACTCCTACCATTGGGTTGATGGCCGGTGGGACCAGTGCCGCGGGGTTGGGAATGAACATCGACTGGACAATTGGCCCGGTCGAAGCCTCTTCGATCTTCCAATCGGTGGTGGCTTATCCGGCGGGCGTCGATGGGCAATGTTATAGCTGGACCGAGGTGCGGTTGGAAATCTTCCGTCAGCTTGTTGCCGGAATTGCACTGCAGCAAGAGCCGGGGAATTCCTGGCATCCGGGAATAGAGCTGGCATTTGTCGCCGGCTCCTGGAACATACCCTTTTATGTATTCGATCCATTTTCGAAAAACACGTGGCTAATGGCCGGTGTCAGTCGTGAATGGTCGCTAAAACCGAAAACCGCAAAACTAAAAAGCTCAACTGACCGATGAAAACCACCGACATTTTTTTTATAGTTACCGGCACGATCGTCATGCTCTTCCTGGCTTACCGGTATTATGTCAGCCGGCTGCGGTCCTGGCAATTGTCGCATGCTGCGTTGGAACAGGAGTTGGAAGACCTGCAGGTACAGCTCGACAGATGTGTGAGAAAGGAAGAACGGAGCAGCAGGGAAGCCAGCGAGATCAAGTGTGTGCAGGAGAAGTTGCTGACCACGTTGAGCCATGAGGTGCGTACGCCGTTGAATGGCATTATGGGCATGGCTACCCTGCTTGCGGAAACTTCGCTGAATGAAGAGCAACTGGATTATACCCGAACGATCGTTCACAGTGGGGAAAACCTTCTCGTTACGGTGAACAATATGCTGGCGAGCAGCTCACTGCAACTGTCGAAGACGATCGATCCTACTATTACGAAGGCCCGGCAGCGGGAGTTCGGTCTCCGCGATTGCATCGAAGAGGTGCTGGCGGCCTTTGCTCCTGCGCTGTCGTTAACCGGGCCTGAGCTTTTGTATCATATCGGGCCTGCTGTTCCCGAACAGGTTAAAGGCGATCGAAAGCGTTTGTCGCAGCTACTGGTGAATTTGGTGGAAAATGCCGTCCGGCATACTTCTTCCGGTTATGTTCATATTGCCGTCAAGGTACTCGACGGTGGCGCGAAAAACGAGCTGGTCCTGGGGTTCGAAGTTGCCGATACCGGCGAGGGGATTGCCCCGGAGCAGCTGGCAGTTCTGCTCACGGGAACCGGTGTGCCTGAGGATGAAGGGACGGGCCGTAAAGGGCTTGGTCTGGTGATATGCCGGCAGTTGGCAGAGAGTATGCAGGGTAGTATCGGCATCAGCAGTGAGCAGGGCCGGGGCAGCACGTTTAGCTTTTCTATTACTGTACGTCGTACGGGAGTACCGGATGTGGCGCCGACTGAAAGGGGCACTAAGGTACTTTTGATCGATGAGGCGGGTATTCGTCGTGATGCGACTGCGGCCCGGCTGGGTTTACTAGGCTTCTCCGTGGTTACGGCAGCGGGTATTGCCGAAGGTCTTCCCTGCGCCGCCGATGTGCGGCTGGTATTTATCGACGGCGATGCTTTGGATGATCTGCAACCGCTCACTGCTTTTCCTGACCTGGGTGTTGTTTTGCTGAAGCGCATGGGGGGCAGTTTTAGCCTTCCGGCTTTCATGCGAAACACGGCCATTTTAGAGCGTCCCTTTAGACAACATCAACTCAGCGATACTTGTGGTGCCCTTTTGAGGCACGATCTTCAACCTCAAACCAAACCCATGCGTATTCTCGTAGCGGAAGATCATCCCGTCAACCAAAAGCTCGCCATCCGGGTACTCGTCCGGCTGGGCTATCATGCCGATATCGTCTCCAACGGTAAAGAGGCGTTGGACAGCGTAGCCGCGGGTGTTTATGACCTGGTCTTTATGGATGTACAAATGCCGGAAATGGATGGGCTCGAGGCGACCCGGCAGATCCGTGCCAGTGGCCAGCGGCAGCCGGTGATCGTGGCGATGACAGCCAATGCCATGAACGGTGACCGGGACGAATGCATCCAGGCGGGCATGGATGATTATATCTGCAAGCCGCTGAATCTCGATGAGCTTGCCGCGCTTATGCAGAAGTGGCAGAATTATTTAAATTCCCAAATCCAATAAGATGAAACACGTTTATGCAGTTTTTATCACCCTGTTCTCCGCGGCCGTAGTGCACGCGCAGGTGGGTATCGGCACCGCCTCCCCTACTTCCACGCTGGACCTGCGTGGTTCTTTTTCGCCGGCGTATCGTGGCTTCACGGCGTCGACGACGCTCACCAGCACCGACTATACGTCGATCTTTACGGGGACGTCTGCCGCTACGGTGACGCTGCCGGATGCGACTACGTGTACGGGCAGGCTGTATGTCATCAAAAATTATAGCGCTACGACGCCTGCTCCCGCACTCACCGTTGCGACTACGAGCTCGCAGCAGATCGACGGCTATTCGAGCTGGATCCTCGATGTCACTAACGAGGTCGTTGCCGTCGTGAGCGATGGGGCTAACTGGGAGGTGCAGAATCTAAGCACGCCGGCGCCCGGGGGTGGAAGCAGCGGCGGCACCAGCTGGGTCCAGGGGGGTAATACCATGGCGGGAACGAAATCGATTGGAACGATCAATGGTTATGATATGCCGTTCATTACGTCGAATACGGAACGGATGCGGATCACTTCCTCCGGCGCCGTGGGTATCGGCTCGACCGCTTTTTCCACGCATGCCGAGGCCTTGCTGGTCTATCAGAACAACAACAGCTACAATGTCATCGGCGGAAAAGGTAATCTCAATAACTATCTCCAGCTGAATATCCAAAATCTGAACAGCGGCGCCAATGCCAGCTCCGACATCGTTGCGACCGCCGACAATGGCACCGAGACCTCCAACTATGTCGATATGGGAATCAATTCCAGCGGTTACAACAATGGGGGTATCACAGCCGGCGCCAATAACGCCTATTTGTACAGCCAGGCCAATGACTTTGTGTTCGGCAACGCCACTTCGGGCAAAAATCTCCTATTCTTTACAACCGATGGAAACAGCACCGCGGAACGCATGCGGATCAGCCCTGCCGGCCTCGTGGGCATCGGCTCGAGCAGTTTCTCTGCCAGCCCTGAAGCCTTGCTGGTATACCAGGATAGCTCCTCTTCTTTCAATGTAATCGGCGGCAAAGGCAGTCTCAATAACTATCTCCAGCTGAATATCCAAAATAAAAGCAATGGCGCCAACGCCAGCTCCGACCTGGTTGCGACTGCCGATAATGGCAATGAGAATGCCAACTATGTCGACCTCGGCATCAACTCCAGCGGATACAATACGTCGAGCATTACCGGCGGTATCAACAATGCGTATCTGTACAGCCAGGCCAATGACTTCGTGATCGGCAATGGCGCGAACAATCACAACCTGATCTTTTATACGACCGCTTCGAGCACCGGTACCGAGCGGATGCGGATCACTTCCGCAGGCAATGTGGGCGTCAACAATACCAGTCCGGCCGCTACGCTGGATGTCGCGGGAACAGTAAAAGTAGGAACGGCAGGCACTGTGCTGAACTCGATCATCCGATTCACGAACCAGGTTATCACCGATAACAACCAGATCACCTACAATCAGACCGCCACGGAAACGCTAACGCTCAATGGGGTGAAGCAATATGCATCGGTGGTCATTACGCCGCGCAGCGTGCTGGCAGCGGGTTTGGGTATCGCTTATGCCTATGCGTCTGCCACCAACACCGTAACTCTGGTGATCAACAATGCCTCCGGGAACAACCTTGCGCTGGGGACCGTTGCATTCGATATTACGGTGATCCAGTAATCCGTTTGTAAATTTTTTAAATCTCAGACGATGAAAAAAATTCTATTGCCGGTATCGTTGGTTCTTGCCGCCCTTCACAGTGGCGCTCAAAAGACGGTGTTCTCGGTGGGGACGGTGACGAGCATGACGGTCAAGGCGAGTACGCTGTTCAGTGCGGACAGCCTGGTGCTGACGCCGGGGACCGACCTGCTTATGAGCAATAATATCCTTACGGAGACGGCCACGCCGGTGCAGATAGCATCCAATGGTACGATCAAGCGGGTATTTTACTTCAGCAATCAGCTGACGTATACGGGTCTTTTACAGATCTACTACGATCCTGCGACGGAGCTCAATGGCAATACCGAAGCCGGATTAGTATACTTCGATTCTTCGTCCGGCGGCACCTGGACTAAATCCATGACGAGCACTGTGAATACGGCGACGCATTATGTGCAGCAGACGCTTAGTGCTCACCCGTTCCTTAGCGCTTCGGCCACCTCGACGATTGTCACGCTGCCGCTGTCGCTTGTCTCTTTCACCGGCGCCTGGCAGGGCAACAGCGTGCCGCTCCAGTGGGCCGTAGACCAGGAGAACGAGGGTGTGAACTTCACCGTGTACAGCAGCACCGATGCGAGCAACTGGCAACCCATCGCTACAGTACCGGGGGTACCGGGGAATGGGCTCTATACCTATGACTACACGGATTTCCAGCCCGCGGGCAGCCCGATATATTATCGCATAGCGCTCAACGAAGCGTCCGGCGCGGTCATCTATTCGAATATTGTGATCGTGCACAGGCCGGGAGCCGGCGATCCAAACCTACGGCTTGTTGCCGATGATCATTCGGTCCATGTATGGTTCGACAATGAACAGCCCGCCGCCATCCGTATCGTCAGCGCCGCCGGTCAGCTGATCCATGTGGACCCGGCCTCGCGTGTGCGTTACGATGTATATGGGCTGATGTCCGGCGTATATTTTCTTCAGTATAACGTAGAAAATGTGTGGAATACGAGGGAATTCCTGGTACCATAAAAAGCTATGTCAAATCGACTACAATCGTTATATTTACGATACCCTATTCAATACAACCTGGGATCGCAAGCTTTAACCAATTTAGAACTTAGTGGTTTGCCGATGATTCCAATTGTGCTATTAAATCAACAACGCCTGGTCCGGGAAGGATGGGCGAGCTTTTTATCCGATCAACCCGGCCTCGTCCTCGTGGGCGACACAGGCGATCCCCAAGAGGCCTGTGGGCTTGTCCGCCTGCATAAACCCCGGATCGTTCTGGCATCGGATGACCTTGTCACCGCGTTGGATTTTAAACAGCTGGGCGCGATCCACGACAGTTGTCCGACAGCGGGTATGATCTTGGTGCTGTCGCATTTTTCGCATGGTATACAGGAGCATTTGAGCCGGCTGGGTGTCCGGGCTTGCTTGTCGCGACATTCTTCGTTCGCGGATATGCTTACTGCTATTGCGAAAGTAAATGGCGGCAGGACCTATATCTCGGACACCCTGTGGGAAACGGTGGATGTGGTGCATGAAAATGATATGCGTGAAACGATCAGGGCGCTTACGGCGCGTGAACTGGAGATCGCCGGGATGCTGGTCAAGGGACGGACTTCCAAAGAGGTGGCAGTATCGCTGGGTATTTCTTACAAGACGGTGGAGGTGCACCGGCATAATATCCTGATCAAGATGCATTGCAAGAATACGAATATGCTGACGGATCGGCTTTCGAGCAGTGTGCCACCATGTTAGCCTGCGGTGCTGCACGGAAAAGGGTGTTTAACGGTGCTTTAACGGTGGTTTTTCGCGTAAAATCTTACATTCGGGGAGAATTCTTTCCGGGTGCATCGGCCAAAAAATACATATCACATTAAGAGATTGACGGGGCTTCCGGTGCTTCGGGGTATGTTTTTGGCAGCCGGTATCCTGCTTCTCTTTTCCGTTTTCCATCATGTGCGTCGCGATTGGGTGCGTCGCGATTGGGTGCGTCGCGATTGGGTGCGTCGCGAT
>JAICXX010000104.1 GCA_025934485.1 Chitinophagaceae bacterium | reverse complement strand
TTTCCCTGCTTGTACTTATACAATTTCGCCACCAGGATGCAGGTGGCGCTGTCCGGCAACGATCAGGTGCAGCTCAATACTGCCTTTAAGAACATGCGGGCCTTCTACCGCTTTGTAGGAGTGATGATGATCATCGCGCTCGTTTTTTTCCTGCTCGGTATCCTATTCATGGTCATTTTGACAGCGGCAACCGGTAAGGTAGCCTGAATTTAACGCGTCGAATAATAGTTGTAATCCATCAACAGCGTCTGCAGGAATTCCAGCGAGTCCTGGTCGCTGGCCAGGTTCAGCTTGGTCCGGATGCGTTCCGCGATCCGCATCGAAAGATCGTAATCCCCGGACCGGCTCACCGAATTGATGATGCTTTTCAAGGTATTGATGTCTTTGTCGCTTAGCTGCATGACTTCGGGGTAGCGGGGCTGGTAGTTATCGGAAAGCTCGGTGAATACCGTGTCTTCCCAGGAGTGACGGGTGCGGGTGTCGATGAGAACGGTCCCGGCTACCAGGTCGCCGATACGCTGGGAATAGGGTGAGATCAGGACACAGGCCAGCCCGCCGAAGAGAAACACGGAGCTCCACCAGGGAAGACTGCTGTAGCCGATGGCCGCCAGGATCCAAACGGGGAAATCCACGGTGCGGAACAGCCAGCGGATGAGGTATTGGCTAATGGAAGGCTGGCCGCCGTCGGCGGAGATGACCTTGATCCGCACGGCCTTTTTGCCGATGCTCTGGCCGCCCAGGAAGATCTCGCAAAGCAGATGATAGCAAAAAGGCGGCAGGCCGAACAGCACCACCATCCACGTGTGTTCGATCCACGACATGCCGAATACCCCGCTCATCACCTTGCTGAGCACGATATAATAGGCGATCATGATCAGGATATCGATGCCCCATGCCAGAAAGCGTTTGTAAAGGGCTGGAATGGTGAACTCTACCTCGATATTGAAGCCGGTGTCCAATTTTACATTGAGCATGCAGAAATGTACTATATTTAGCCAATATATAGTTATAAAGTCTAAATTTTTCCTGTGAGAGAAGGGCTCTTCATTAAAAAAAATATCGATAAGTGGAAGCAATATCAGTATGAGCCTGCTACCGATCCCGACGAAATGGCCGGTCAGTTCACGGATCTGGTGAACGACCTGGGTTATTCCAAGACGTTTTATCCCCAAAGCCGGGTCACCCAATACCTCAACGGGCTGGCTTCGCGCATCTATCTGGGTATCTATCGCAACAAGCGGGAGGAGGTCTCGCGGATCGCGCGTTTCTGGAAGACGGAACTGCCGCTGATGGTCCGGAAATATCATCGGGAGATCCTTTATTCGTTCCTGATCTTTGTGCTTTTCGCTGTGATAGCGGCTTTTTCTGCGGCGCATGACGAAACCTTTGTCCGCGGGGTGCTGGGAGACCAGTATGTGGATATGACGGAAGACAATATCGCCCGCGGCGATCCTTTTGGTGTTTATAAGAACGGGGACCAGCTGAGCATGTTCTTCTGGATCGCCGTGAACAATATCAAGGTATCGTTCATGGTCTTTGTATTGGGTTTCCTCGTCAACATCGGCACGGTCTGGCAACTCTTCAAAAATGGCGTGATGCTCGGTGCCTTCCAATATTATTTCTTCTCTAAAGGGCTTGGCTGGGCTTCAGTGCTGGTGATCTGGATCCACGGCACGCTGGAGATATCCTCGATCATCATAGCCGGGGCCGCGGGTCTCGTGCTGGGCAACAGCATCCTGTTCCCCGGGACGCACCGCAGGATCGTCTCGCTAAAACGCGGCGGCAAGGATGGATTGAAGCTGATGATCGGGCTGGTGCCGATCTTCATCGTGGCCGCCTTCCTCGAAGGTTTCGTGACGCGTTATTCCAAAATGCCCATTGCGATCAGCCTGACCATCCTGCTGAGCTCGCTCACCTTCGTGATCTGGTATTTTGTTATCTATCCCATCCGTCTGGAGAAAAAAATGCGCGCTTTATGATGGTACTATGCCGGGCGGGGATCCTCTTCCTTCTATTATCGTGTTTGGCCGCATCCCGCGGTCTGGCACAGCATTCCACGGACACCGCTGAAAAACTGGATACCACGGTCGCCGACACCATCGTCGTTGGCAGCCACGGCGCGGTCTCACCTCCCGGGCAGGAATCTACGCTCGACACTTCTACGCTGGTGAATCCGGCCAGCGAGACGGGCACGGGCGACCAGCCTGCGCCAACGCTGCGTACCGTTCCCGATTCCACGATCGAGGCGTATAGAAAGAACCCGCATTTTGCCTACGCCAATGACCCGGATTACTGGCGGCATCAGCGGGAGGAACCCAGTAAATTCGCCTTATGGCTCTGGCGCATCCTGACCAGCGCGGCGTTCCGCTGGTTCATTCTGATCGCCCTCGCAGGGCTGCTGCTGTTCGTGGTCATCAAGGTGGTGTCGGAGAATAATCTGCATGCCTTCTACCGGCGACGGGTGCGGAAGAGGAGCGGTGAGGGTGAGGCCGGCGAGGAACAGGAAGAAGAAGATCTGGAGGAACGGCTACAGCATTATCTGGCGGCTGGGGATCACCGGCAGGCCGTTCGTTATCTATATCTGCGTTCGTTGCGGACGCTGGGCGAGCAGGGACTGATCCGGCCAACCTTGCAGGCGACCAATCACGAATATTTGCAGCAACTGAACGGCACGCCACAGGAACGGCCTTTCCGTTTTCTCACCACGGCCTATGAAAAGGTGTGGTATGGGGAGTTTGCCCTGGGTGCAACGCAATTCCAACGTTTGTATCAGCATTTTGTGGACTTCGATAAAACCGTACGATCATGAGTTCGGTTTTGCGGATATTGATCGTTATGCCGGCCATCCTGCTGCTGGCCTCCTGCGGGACGGACAAAAAAGAGCTGAACCGGCGGATGTCGCTCTCGCGTCACGATGACATCCCCTATGGCACCAAGGTAGCATATGAGCTATTGCCGCATCTTTTCCCGGATGCCACGATCACCGTCAGCACCAACGACAACCCGGGATCGCTGGCGAATTTGTCGGGTAATGGCCGGGTCTTTATGGTCATCGGCCATTCCGTAGTGGCGAGCGCCTCGGACGTCACGGCGCTTATGAATTTCGTCCAGCAGGGTAACCAGGTGTTCATCTCCGCCAACCGTATCAGCGAGAACCTGCTCAAGTCGCTCTCGGTCCAGACGACGGGGAAAACGCCGTTCTACGCGGAGCCGGACAGTCTCACGGTGGGCGTTTACAGCCCGGTGGATACCGCATACAAGGAATTTGCCTATCCCGGCGATTCCTATGACAACTGGATCACCCGGCTGGATACCCAGTACACCTCGGTCCTTGGCCGTGATGGCCGTGGCCGGCCGAATTTTATCCGGCTCACGTATAAGGGTGGCGGGGCCGTCTATCTGCAGTTTGCTCCGCTGGCCTTCAGCAATTTCTTTTTGCTGCATAAGCACAACATCGTGTATTATGAAAAGGCGCTTTCCTATCTGCCCGCAGATACCCGCGAGATCATCTGGGATGAATATTACCGGTACGATCATAGCCGGAGTTTTTCGGCGCTCGATTATATCCTGAACAACCCGAGGGCGGGGATGCTGCGCTGGGCCTTCTGGCTTTTGCTCCTGCTGTTCCTTATCCTCTACCTGATCGAGAGCAAACGGCGGCAGCGGGAGATCCCGGTGATAAACCCGCTGAGCAATACCTCGCTGGATTTCGTGCGGACGATCGGCCGGCTCTATTTCCAGCGCCGCGACAACCACAACCTGGCGATGAAGATGGTGGCCTATTTCCAGGACCAGGTCCGTACGCGGTTCCATTTACCGGTGACGGCGCTGGATGAGGCGTTTGTGGACCGGCTGGCTTACCGCACCGGGTACCCGAAAGAATCGCTGGCGCCGCTGGTGGACTATATGTATCACCTGCCGACAAAAGCGTATATTTCGGATGAGGAGCTGCTGGATTTTCACGGGCAATTAGAAGCATTTTATAAACATACCTAACATGGAAGAGAATTTATTCGAACAACGCACGGAATTGGATGAGCTGAACCGGAGTGTGCAGAGCCTCAAGACGGAGATCGGGAAGGTCATCGTCGGGCAGGAAGCGATGATCGAGCTGCTGCTCGCGGGTATCCTCGCGGACGGGCACATCCTCATCGAAGGGGTGCCGGGCGTCGCCAAAACGCTTACCGCAAAGCTCCTGAGCCGGGTGATCTCCGTGGGTTTCTCGCGCATCCAGTTTACGCCGGACCTGATGCCGAGCGATGTCATCGGCACTTCCGTGTTCAACCCCCGGGATAACAATTTCCAGTTCAAGCACGGCCCGATCTTTAGCAATATCGTGCTCATCGATGAGATCAACCGCGCTCCGGCCAAGACGCAGAGCGCGCTCTTCGAGGTCATGGAAGAACGGCAGATCACGGTAGATGGACAGACCTATCCGCTCATGCCGCCTTTTATGGTCGTAGCCACCCAGAACCCCATCGAACAGGAGGGAACCTATCATCTGCCCGAAGCACAGCTGGACCGGTTCCTGTTCAAGATCCGGGTACAGTATCCCACCCTCGAGGAGGAATTCCACATCGTGTCCAACCATCACCTGATGAAGGGCAACCAGCGGATCGAGACGGTGTCGCCGGTGCTCACCGCGGCGCGCATCCAGGAGCTGCGGGATAAGATCCGCGGGCTGCACATCGAAGAGAAGCTGCTCCGGTTCATCACCGCCATTGTGGGCGCCACCCGCAATCACAAGGCGATCTATCTCGGGGCCTCGCCACGGGCGTCCATAGGTATCCTGAATGGAGCAAAGGCGTTGGCAGCTATGCGGGGACGTGACTTTGTGACGCCCGAGGACATCGTCTATATCGTGCCACCGGTGCTGCGTCACCGGCTGGTGCTGACGCCGGAAAAAGAGATGGAAGGGGCATCGGCCGACGACGTCATTGCAGAGATCATTCGTTCTATAGAAGTGCCAAGGTAATGTCAATATTCAAACGTTTTTATCTTTCGCTCTTTTTTGCCCGCCGCTGGTACTGGTTGCTGGTAGGGGTGATCTGCCTCTTCGTGATCGCCTATGGCGTTCCATTTTTGCAGGTGATCGCACAGCTCCTGCTGCTCTTTCTGGCGGTGGTGACGCTGCTGGATTATGTCGTGCTGTTCACCCGGCGCGAGCCGGTTACCGTGGTGCGCCGGTTGTCGGACAGGATGAGCAATGGGGACGTTAATCCGGTGCATCTCGAGGTGACAAGCCGGTTCCCGTTCCCCGTGGTCTTGCGGATCATCGACGAGTTGCCCGACCAGCTGCAGGAGCGCCGATTCCATCTCGATGTCCGGTTGAAGCCCGCGGAAAGCCAGGTGCTGGATTATACCGTTCACCCGAAAGAACGCGGAGAGTATACGTTCCATGCCATCAATGTCTATATCCGGAGCCCCTTTGGGTTACTGATCCGGCGCAAGGTCCTGCCGGCGGAGACCACGATCCGGGTCTTGCCCAGCTATTTTGCGCTGCGGCAGTACGAACTGCTCGCGGCATCGGACAATCTGGCGGAGAGCGGTGTCAAACGAATCCGAAAATTAGGGCATAGCCTCGAGTTCGAACAGATCAAGGAATATGTCACCGGGGACGATATCCGCAGCCTGAACTGGAAGGCCACGGCCCGAAAGGGCGGACAACTCATGGTGAATACGTTTACCGATGAGAAAAGCCAGCAGGTGTACTGCGTCATCGACAAAGGGCGGGTGATGAAGATGCCTTTCGACGGATTGAGCCTGCTGGATTATGCGATCAATGCCACCCTGGTGTTGTCCCGGGTTGCGCTGATCCGTCAGGACAAGGCGGGGTTGCTGACCTTTGGGGATCAGATCGGTACCTTTCTGCCGGCGAGCCGCCAGAGCATGCAGATGGGGAGTATCCTCGAGAGCCTCTATAACCAGCAGACCCATTGGAAGGAGACCGATTATGAAAAGCTTTATGCGATGGTGCGTACCCGCATCCCACAGCGAAGCCTGCTGGTGCTGTTCACCAATTTCGAGTCCCTTTCGGGGCTCGAGCGGCAGATGCCGTATATTCGCGCCATCGCGAAAAAACATTTGCTGCTGGTGGTGTTCTTCGAGAACACCGGGTTGAAGCAATTGATCGGCAGCGAGTCGGGTGACATCGAAGGCGTCTATGTAAAGACCATCGCCGAAAAATTCGCCTACGAAAAGCGGCTGATCGTCAAAGAGCTGAGCCAGCATGGCATCGCGACCATCCTGACGGCGCCGGAGAATCTCACGGTGCAGACGGTGAACAAATACTTAGAGATAAAAGCACGTTTAGCAATTTAATGGAAAATATCTTCGAACAAGGACAGGTATTGTTGATCGACAAGCCGCTCGACTGGACGTCCTTCGACGTAGTGCGCAAGCTGCGGCGGCTGGTGCGGACAAAGAAGATCGGCCATGCCGGCACGCTCGATCCGCTGGCCACGGGCCTGCTGATCCTCTGCACGGGCAAATTTACCAAACGCATCAACGAATACATGGCGAAGGAAAAGGAATACACCGGGACGATCACCCTGGGTGCCTATACGCCGACCTATGACCTGGAAAGCGAGCCCGTGGTGCAAAAGGATCCCTCGTATGTCACGCCGGACATTGTGAAGGAGGTGATCACCACTCGATTCACCGGCCCGATCGATCAGGTCCCGCCGGCGCATAGTGCCATCAAAGTCGGTGGCAAGCGGGTCTATGAGCTGGCCCGAAAGGGCCAGGAGGTGAAGCTGGACCCGCGGAGGGTCACCATCCGGACCTTCGAGATCACGGCGTTCCGGCTGCCCGTGCTGGAATTCCGGGTCGTTTGCTCTACGGGCACGTATATCCGCAGTCTGGCCAATGACCTGGGCGCAGCCCTGGGCTGTGGCGGCTATCTGAGCAGTCTGCGCCGTACGCGGATCGGTGAATACACGGTGGAGCAGGCGCTGACCATGGAAACCGCCGAGAAATCTATTGAAAATAAATTCGGCTAGAAGGGATAACCGATGCCCAGCTGGAACTGGCCATGGAAGAGTTTCAGGTCCTGGAACCAGTCGCTGCCGGTCTCGGGGTTCTTCAATTTATAGGCGTAGTCGAAGCGGATGAGGAAGAGATCGAAATCGAAGCGCAAGCCGGTGCCCCCGTCCACGGCAAACTCATTGTAGAAACGGTTGAATTTGAAATCGCTGCCTTTGTCCGCCTGGGCCGTGATCTGCGGGGAATCGATGAGGACATGACGGTCCCAGATATTTCCGGCGTCGACATAGACTGCGCTAAGCAATTTGACACCCAGGATCGTTCCCAGCGGGAACCGGTATTCGATATTTCCTTCCAGCTGGATATCGCCAAAACGGTCCAGCAAGCCATTGGCGCTCGTATCATAGAAATTCGACGAGCCCAGACCTAGCCGCCGCACCTGCCAGCCACGCATCGAATTAGGGCCGCCCGCGAAAAAGGCCTTGTAGAAGGGTAGGGTCTCTTCGCCGCCATTCCCCCGGCCATAGGCCCAGCCAGCACCGGCATAAGCATGAAAGGCCAGCTGCGTTCGCCGGTAATCGATATGATGGCGGTAGTCTACTTCCCCTTTGATGAAACGCCAGAGCGAGCCTTCGTTGAGCTTCTGGATCAGACCCAGCAGCGCACCGCTGGTTTCACCGCTGAGCGTGAGGAAATCGGTGTGCGGGCCGTATTTATGCACGGATTTGTAGATGACCTGGGAACTGAGGACCAGCCCGCTCCGGAAGGCCAGGTTCAGCGATGGGAAAGAGTCGAGATAGCGGCTGAAGCTATCGGTCTTGATGAGCTGGGTGTATTCGATGTTGATGGGCCTGACGAGCCAGGAGTGGTTGCCGCTGGTCCATTCGTAGCCCCAGGAACCGTTGATGGAACGGGTGGTGAAGAACTGGCGACGGTCGACATAGGAAGCGTTGATGTTGAATACGGAACGGACGCTGTCGAGGGCTTCCTTGCGGTTATGGGCAAAGGTATGCAACGCGAAGTTATAGACGAACTTGGGCAGGACCTCGGGAAAGGATAAGGTGTGTGCGGCGCTGATCTGGGTCGTCTGGATAAAGTCGGAGCCCAGCTCTACGCCGCCGCGCAGGGTCGAGGCGCTGGTCACGGATTCGTGAAAGGCATTGCGGTTGCGCAAACCGAAATTCAGGTTGATGCCAAACAGGTTAGTGGCTGTGACAATATCGTTCGTATTGCGGGCCACCTCGTAGTCGGCATTGAGCACCATCTTTTTGGCGGGATAGAGCTTGACGGTCGCGTCGAGGATGGAATCTCCGTTCTCGGAGGGATCGAAGCTCATGGTCTCCTGTTGCCAGGCGCCCATTTGGTTGAAACGGTTCACGGTGCGCAGCGACTTTTGCAGCCGGTACAGCGAATCCGGCCGGACATAGATATTCTCGATGATCTTCGAAGGCTTGAATTTACCGGACCGGGTGATGAGCGTAAAGCCTTTGGCCGTGCTGGTGTCGATATTGCTCACGGTGACGGTATCCTCCAGCACGATCGGCAGATCGGGATAGACGGTGACATGCCCGATGTGATACTGCATAAGGTGTGACGAGTCCCGGACCGGGCGTTGGGCAACGACCACATCGATCGTGGGATGTTCCCGTTTTCGTTTGAGCTCGAGCAGCAGGGCCTCCTGCTGAAAGGGGTCGATATTGGGATCGATGAGGGCGGACACCACGGTATCCAGCACGACGACCATGTCCTCTTTGGAAAAGCGATAATAGCCGTTGTTGCGGAAGAGGGCCACGAGCCTGTCCAGCTCCTCCGACATCAGCTGTTTGGAGTAGGGCTTGCCTTTTTTCAGCAGGGTGGCTTTGGCCGATGCCAGGGCGAGCTGTTGCAGCGCCGGTGTCGAAAGGGCGAAGGCAAACGAATCCAGTTTCAGCTGTTTGCCGGGGTTGACGGTAAAATTCACGGTGACCCGGTATTCGTTTTTTTCCGGATGACGTTTGAAGCGGACGGTGTCCCGGCGTATAGTATCTTTAATCGTAGGATTGTAATAGCCTGTGGCGTTGAGCAGGGCGACCATGAAATCCGTGGACCGGCGGACATTGGCCGTGTCGAATACGGGCGGGTTCATCACGCGGTTATAAACACCACCAATGGAGATGATCTGGGGCCGGAGGCTGTCGTCGAGCTGATTGGCCAGTTTTGCGGCGAGATCCTTTTTTTCATCGGGGACCAGGTTGCCCACCACTTTGACGTTGACGGCAAAGACAAAAGGGCGATGATACTGGTATTTGCGGGGAACGGTACAGGAAAAAAGCCCGGCGACGGCGACCGTGATCAACAGCAATGCAGGGATGGGAAAAGATACAGTAACTTGCCGGCGGCGGAACATAGTAGACAAACCAAATTCTTTTGTGTAAACTGATAGGCTATGCTGATCACGAAATCGCAGGTCAAATATATTCAAAGTTTAGCCCATAAAAAATTCCGCGATGCGGAGGGTGTTTTCGTCGTCGAGGGACCCAAGGTCATATTGGAGCTGTTGATGGACCCGCAACTGCGGCCACGACTGGTCTATGCGGTAAAAGATTGGACCCTTGCGCTGCCGCCGGACTTAGTGCCGCGGCTAAAAGCGGGGGTGTTGGTAGAGGTCGGTCAGGACGAACTGGAACGGTTGAGCGCATTAGCTACACCAAACCAGGTCGTCGCCATCTTCGAAAAGCCGCAATTTCCCCAGCCGGTGTGGACGGCGGGGGTGCACCTCGTGCTGGACACGATCCAGGACCCGGGGAATCTGGGGACGATCGTTCGGCTAGCGGACTGGTTCGGGATCTCCGTCCTCGTGGCCGGGCCCGAGAGTGCCGATGTCTTCAATCCCAAGGCGGTCCAGAGCACGATGGGCAGCATCGGCCGGGTCAATGTGCTATATGAGGATCCCGTGGCGTTGCTTGGCCGGCTGCATTTGCCGGTGTATGCGGCGGTGCTGGAAGGGGAGAAGCTCTATGGCCTGCCGCGTATCCGGCAGGGGTTTGTCGTGATCGGGAATGAGGCGCGGGGCATCAGCGACGACTTGCTGAAGCTGGCTACCCGGCGGATCACTATTCCGCGGATCGGTGCGGCGGAGTCGCTGAATGCGGCTGTGGCTACGGGGATCATCCTGAGCCATCTGGTGGGGTGAGCCTGCGGATCCTATCCGTGCCGGTCAGGCCGATCCGTTAGCGGAACTGGATGGCCCGGGCGGGCTGCATGCGCCGGACGATGACCGTGGGGATCATCAGCACCAGGAAACAGATGACAAAGGTCCCGGCGTTAACGAGCACGAGGTGCCACCATTCCAGCTTGACCACGGCTTTCGAAATAAAATAGGCGTCTTCGGGGAGGGTGATGAATCCAAAGCGTTGCTGCAGCCAGCAGACGAGCAGCCCGAAACAATTTCCCAGCAGCAGCCCGAACAAGGTGATGATGCCCCCCTGATACAAAAAGATACGCTGGATAGACCCATCGGTCGTACCTACGGCTTTCAGGACGCCGATCATCGGAGTCCGCTCGAGCACCAAAATGATCAGGCAGGTGACCAGGTTTAGAGTAGCTACGACGATCATAATGATGAGTACGATGATGATCGTATTGTTCTGGAGGTTAAGCCAGTCGAAGATATTGGGATAGATCTCTTCCGTGGTGCGGCTGCCCCATTCCTTGGGCAAGGCGTCATAGATGGTGTTACTCGTTTGCCAGGCGGTGCGATAATCGTCGGTGAAGAGCTCGTAACCGCCGATCTCGTTCGGTTTCCAGTTGTTCAGCCGCTGGATAAGCCGGAGATCGCCGATGGCCAGGAGCTTGTCGTAGTCTTCGATCCCCGTTTTATAGAGGCCGCAGACATACATGGGCCGGATACGCACAGAGCCGTCTGGCTGGATGAAATAGATGAGGACTTTACTGCCCACGCCGATCTTTAGTTCTTTGGCCGTGGATTGGGAGAGAACGATCTCGTTGCTGTACCCGCTGTCCGGAAAACGGGGCCAGCGGCCTTCCTTGAGAAAGCCCTTCAGGTTGTTCCAGTCGTAGCTTTTTTCAACTCCCTTTACCTCGACGTAGTCGACCCCTTCCGTGCTGCGGATCACGGCGTATTTCGTGGCGAAGGCCTGAACGGTGGTGACATGGGGCGTGGTTTGCAGGAGACGGAGAACGGTATCGTTGGTCTCCATGGGAGCTTCTTCCGAGATCGTCGCACGGTTGGGCGCGAAATGCTGTACGCGGATATGCCCCCAGAGGTTAAAGACCTTTTGGCTGATGGCATACTGGAACCCATTCGTGAAGGCCAGGGTAAGGATCATGGCTCCTACGCTGATCACCGTGGCCGAGATCGCCAGCCGGATGATGAACCGGGAAAAGGACTTCTCGCGGTTAAAGGCGATGCGCCGGGCTATAAACGAGGGTGTATTCAAACGGAATGTTATTCAGTGGTCAAAAATAACGGGTGCGCGACGACTGGTAAAATTTTTGTGTTAATATTATGCTCATGATACGTATTAGCTTCATATTTCTGATCCTGCTGGCGGCCGGCGGTCTCCGGGCGCAAATTCCCGATTTCGTCTATTCGCCCTCCATCGGGTCGCCGCAATTGTACATGGCGGGCAATCAGCTGCAATATCCTATTCTCCGGCTGAACAGCACCGATCAGCTGGAGCTGCATTTCGACGACCTCGACGATGGTGCCGTTAAAAATTATTACTATACGTTCGTCTTATGCAATGAGGACTGGACGCCCGCCGATGTGAGCGAATTCGATTATCTGAAAGGTTTTTCGCAGATACGCATCGACAATTATACGCTTTCTGCCATAGCGCTCACCCGTTATACACATTACCAGGCGATCCTGCCGGACCCCAATTGTATTCCCATCCATAGCGGGAATTATATGCTCAAGGTCTTTCTGGATGCGGATACCTCGAAACTGGCGTTCACGAAACGGTTCCTGGTCGTCGACGCCCGGGTGCCGGTCCGCAGCCAGCTGCTGCAGCCGCAGGACAATACGCTGGCCCGGGCCTTTCAACATATCCAGTTCGATGTGAATACGTCGGCGGTGAATCCTGCCAATCCGCTGGATCAGATCAAGGTCGACGTGCTGCAAAATTACCGGTGGGACAATGTCATGCGGAACCTGAAGCCCACCTTCGCCACGGGCAACAATCTGCAATACAATAACCCCGACGACCTCAATTTCGAGGGGGGCAACGAATGGCGGTGGATCGATCTGCAGAGTTTCCGGTTTCAAAGCGAGCGGGTACAGGGCGTCACGACCACAAAATATACGACGGATATCATCGCCAAGCCGGATGGGGACCGGAGCACGAAGGAATACTATCCCTACAAGGACCTCAACGGTAATTTCTACATCAATACCACGGAACAATACAATCCTTTGTGGCAAACGGATTATGCCACGGTGCACTTTAGCTTTGTGCCCGCGACGGGCGAAGCGTTTCCCGATAAGGATGTGTATATGATCGGACGTTTTTCGGGCGGGGGGCTCAATGATTCCACCCGGATGACCTGGAATCCCGAGAAACGCCGGTATGAACGCGCCTTCTTTTTGAAGGAAGGTTATTATAGCTACGCCTATGTTACGGTGGACAAGTCCGACGCGACGATGCGGCCATCCTTTACACAGTCGGAGGGCAATCACATCGATACGGAGAACAATTATCTGATCCTGGTCTATTATCGTCCCCTGGGTGCGCGGGCCGACGAGCTGGTGGGTATTTCGCGTTTCAATAGTGTCAATAAATAGTTGGCGGATAGGTTGAGCTTCTGTATCTTCGCAGCGGCAAAGTCTTATACGACCAGCTCCCGCTGAACCCCGCCAGGGCCGGAAGGCAGCAACGGTAGGTGGTCGTAGCGGTGCGATATAAGTAACTTTGCCATTTTTTATTTCCCCCGGCCGCTTTTTATTTCCTCTACTCTTGCTACTCGGATAAGTAGTATCTTTGTACCCCAAAAAAAAGCATCATATTATGAAATTCTTCATCGACACGGCCGATCTGGCTCAAATCAAAGAAGCAAATGACTTAGGCATTTTAGATGGCGTTACGACCAATCCTTCCCTGATGGCGAAAGTAGGCATCAAGGGTGAAGCGGCTGTGACGAACCATTACAAGACGATCGCGGAACTGGTAGATGGAGATGTGAGTGCGGAAGTGGTATCGACGACGTTCGATAAGATCATCGAAGAAGGAAAGAAACTGCATGCCATCCATCCGAATATCGTGGTCAAGGTGCCCCTGATCAAGGATGGTATCAAGGCATTGAAATGGTTTAGCGACAACGGTATTAAGACCAATTGCACGCTGTGTTTCTCTGCCGGTCAGGCTATCCTGGCGGCGAAAGCGGGTGCTAATTATATTTCGCCCTTTATCGGCCGCATCGATGACAGCAGCTGGGATGGGATCGAGCTGATCGCCCAGATCGCCGAGATCTATTCTATCCAGGGTTATGAGACGGAGATCCTCGCGGCCTCCATCCGCAGCCCTTTGCATATCGTAAAATGCGCGGAAGCCGGCGCGGACGTGGTGACGTCCCCGCTGGAGTCTATCATGGGCTTGCTGAAACATCCGCTTACGGACATTGGCCTCGCCAAGTTCCTCGAGGATGCGAAAGCGTGGAACTAATTGGAATTTAATTAATGAGGCGCCGGCCGGGTCGACCCGGCCGGCGTTTTGACATGCCGCCGGTGGTGGCTCATTTGTATGCGTGATATCTCCCACAAGCAAATCACTTTGCGAACTGCCCGGGCGGTGGGTGTCGTATTTTGCGGCGCAGCCACCATCGAGCTGATCCGTAGCGGTCAGCTACCCAAGGGCAATCTCTTCGACGTGGCCCGCGCGGCCGGTTTTCTAGGTGCCAAACATACGTCTCAGCTACTTCCGCATTGTCATCCCGTGTCCATCGACGGCATGGAGATGACCTTTGAATTTTTGGACCCTTCGACGCATGCCGAACTGCTGGGTGAACGCACGGCCGCCGGAAATGGCATCGTGATCATCGGCGAGGCGCGTTCTATAGGCCGGACCGGCATCGAGATGGAGGTCCTCACGGGAGTGTCGGTGGCGGCGCTGGAGATCTACGATATGCTCAAGCCGGTGGACAAACAGCTGGAGATCGGGCATATCCGGCTGCTGGAGAAAAAGGGCGGCAAAAGCGACCGCGAGCGGTATTTCGCCACGCCACCCAGCTGTGCGGTGCTCGTATGTTCGGATTCTACCGCCGAAGGCAAACGCGAGGACAAGAGCGGGAAGGTGATCCAGGAAATGCTGAAGGCCGTGAACGCCGAGGTCCGGCATTATGCCGTAGTTCCCGATGAAAAGACGGCGATCCAGCAGCAGATACGGCAATGGGTAGCCGAAGACATCCAATACATCTTTACGTCAGGTGGGACCGGGCTCGGGCCGCGTGACAATACCGTGAGCGCGGTGAAGGAGCTGCTGGAACGCGATGCCGACGGCATCGCGGAGGCTATGCGCGTCTATGGCCAGCAGCGCACTCCCATGGCCATGATGAGCAGGGGAGTGGCGGGGTCGATCGCCCATACGCTGGTCGTGACCCTGCCCGGCAGCAGCGACGGTGCGCGGGAGTCGCTGGAAGCCATTCTACCCGCCGTTTTCCATGCGCGTAAGATGATGAAAGGAGGTGGCCATTGATCAATTACCGCCAGGCGCAACGGCTCGTACTGGAGCAAGCCAGGAGCTTCGGCACGGAGACTGTCGCGCTGGAACAGGCCGGCGGCCGGGTACTCGCCGGGATCATCCGGGCGGACCGCGATTATCCCCCCTTTCCCCGCGCCACGATGGATGGCTATGCGATGCACTTCAGCGACCTGGAACAGGGTATCCAACGATTTACGGTGGTCGAGACCATCATGGCGGGCCATGCGGCGGTAGGCGGCATTGGTCCCGGTGAATGTTATAAGATCATGACCGGCGCTGCCGTCCCGGAGCCTGCGGATATCGTTATCCGGCGGGAGAACATGGAAGAAGGCGCGGACTATGCCCGGATCCTGCCTATCCTGCCCGATCCGTTGCCTGCGGGTACTCTGCCCGCACCCGCCGACCCCCGATTTCCATGGCGCCGGTATCAGAATATTGCGCGGCAGGGCGAAGACCTTGCCGCGGGAGTGGTGGTGATCGACCGGCCGGTGGTCTGCGAGCCTGCGGTGATCGGCCTGCTGGCTACCCTCGGCCAGACCAGGATAACGGTGGAGCGTATCCCACGGATCGGGTTGCTGACCACCGGCAACGAGGTCGTCCCGCCCGGTGACCCCATAGGGCCGGTGCAGATCCGTAACAGCAACCGCTGGCTGCTCGGGTCCGCGTTGAAGAAAAGCGGCGCCGGCCTTGCTTCTATCACCCATGCCCCCGATGATCCCGCAATCCTGCGGACAGCCATCGCCAAGGGGCTGGAGAATGATATCCTGATCCTTTCCGGCGGTGTATCCGCCGGCGATGCCGACTATGTTCCCGGGACACTCGCGGCTGCGGGCGTGCGGCAGCTCTTCCATCGCATCGCCATCCGGCCGGGCAAACCGGTGTGGACCGGCGTCGCTCCGGGTGGCTGTATGGTCTTTGCCCTCCCGGGCAATCCCTTTTCCTGCCTGGTCAATATGATCCTGCTCATCCGGCCCTATCTCCAGGCGTGTTATGGGCTGCCGGCCACCGAGGCGCTGGGTCTGCCGCTGGCGGTGCCGCGCAAAAAGAAATCCCCGCTCGACGAATTCTTTCCGGCAGGTTTACATGGCGCCCCCGCGGCCCTTTCGCCGGTAACGCTCAACGGATCGGGCGACATCCGGCTGGGGATGGAGGCCAATATGCTGGCCTTGCATCCCGCGGAGAGCGGCGATCTGGAAGCCGGCGATTCCGTGCTTTGCTATACGATTTAATATTGGGGCCGGCTGCGGTCAACTGCCCGTTTCGAGGGTATATTCGAGAAGGCCTTCGGCGTTTGCGATCGCGATGTGTTTTCCATCGACGAGGATCAGCCGCTCCTGTGCCAGCTCGTTGATGGTCCGGAAGACGGTTTCATAGGTGGCGCCCACCAGCGAGGCCAGGTCCTGGCGGCTCAGGGTAAGCCCGAGATATCCTTCGGCGGTGAGCCCAAACTGTTCCCGAAGCTGTAGCAGCCCCTGTGCGACGCGGCCTTTGACCTGCATGTGGGCGAGGTTGCGCATCTTTTTTTCCGACTCCTGCAGTTCGTCCGCGAAAAACAGCAGCAGCCCCTGGGTAAACCCGGAGTTCACGCGGATCGTAGCCCGGAAGAAAGCGAGATCGATATAGCAGGCGGTCACCGGTTCAAGCGCCGTAGCGGAGATGGGGTAATGGTGATCCATACCGATGCCGCGATGGCCGAAGATGCTGCCTTTACGGGCAAAACGGATGATCAGCTCTTTTTCCGATCCCCATTTTTTGTGCACCTTGACGGTGCCGCTGTAAACAAAATAGATGCCTTTGACGATCTGGCCCTCTTCAAAGATCAGCTCTCCTTTCCTGAATTGCAAGGTTTTGCGGTGGGTCTCTATTGCCGGCAGCCATTCCGGCAGACAGCGCTGGCATAGAAAACAAGAATGCAGGTCGCAGTTTTGGGTCTTTTGCTTCATGTTTGCAAAATAGCGAATTCCGTATCTTTATGGTTCGGTAAAACCGGTGTAATGGCCTTGATCAACGACAAATATGGAAGAACGTTCCGGACCTTGCGGGTAAGCCTTTTGCAACATTGCAATCTGGGCTGTGTCTATTGTGTGGCGGGGGACGAGGCGCTGAAAGCCGCTAATAGCTCGCACGAGGGAAAGGCGCTGACCGTGGAGGAATTGCTGGCGGTTATCCGCAGGCTGCATGGGCAGCTGCAATTCACAAGGGTCCGGTTGACCGGCGGGGAACCGCTGTTGTATTCCGGGCTGCCCGCTTTGATCAAGGGTATCCGCGATGCCGGTATCCCGGACATCCGGCTGACGACGAACGGATTTTTGCTCGAGCGGCAGGCGGCGCCCCTCAAAGCCGCGGGGCTGGAGGCGGTGAATGTCTCGATAGACGCCATCGATGAGGCCGTTTTCTTTGCCATGAGCCGGCGGCATTCCGCGGAGCGGGTGATCCGGGGCATCGACGCGGCGATACAGGCGGGGCTCGACGTGAAGGTGAATGCGGTGATCATGAAGGGCCTCAACGACTCGCAGATCCTGCCGTTACTGGAGTTCGCGTTCTCACGGGGGGTAAAACTTCGTTTTCTCGAGGTGATGGCCATGGGACATCTGCACCAGGATGCCGGCCGTTTCCTGGTGACGCAGGACGAGATGCTGCGGATCATCGGCGAGCGTTACCGGTTCGAGCCGCTCACGAGGGTGGCCGCCGCTACGGCACGGTATTGGCGCACGGACGAGGGGCAGGTCTTCGGTATCATCGCGAATGAAAGCGAGCCGTTCTGCCAGGACTGCGACCGGCTTCGGCTGGATAGCCAGGGCCGCATCTACGGCTGTCTGAGCAGCAACCATCCCATCGCGCTGGAACTGGAAGAAGGAGAGGAGGCATGGGCCGGAAAATTAGCCGCGGCGCTGGAACAAAAGCAACCGTTACGCTTCACCGGCAGTGATCTGAGTATGTTAAGTATTGGAGGATAAAACATAAATGAAAATACACGTTTACGCCGGACTGAAAGATTACTTTGAGCCGGAATTCGAGGTCGAGGGCGAAGCCCGGAATACCGATGAGCTGAAGACGTTGCTCGTGGCCATCAACGGTAAGGCGGAAGCGATGTTGTCGTCCTGCCGGTTTGCCGTGGAAGAGGGATTCATCGACAATGCTTATAAACTGAAGAGCCATGACACCATCGTCATCATTCCGCCCAGTAGTGGAGGGTAGGGAAGCCGCAGGCGTCGCCAGGGGCCTCAGCGCCGAACCCATCGACATGGCGGGGATGCTTGCCGGTGCGCATCATCCGGGCGCGGGCGCCGTCGTCCTTTTTAGCGGCGAGGTGCGCGATAACAATCGGGGCCGGCCGGTGTCCTTTCTGGAATACGAGGCCTATCGCCCGCTGGCGGAGAAGATGATCGGGGAGATCCTGGCCGAGGCAAAGAGCCGGTGGGTCTTACAGACCGCTGTGGCGCAACATCGCACGGGCATCGTAGCCGTGGGGGACACGGCCGTAGTGGTGATCACCGCCTCCGCGCATCGCGGCGAGGCGTATGCAGCTAACAGGTATATCATCGACCGCATCAAACATGAGGCGCCGATCTGGAAGTGTGAGCACTATGCCGACGGCACTCACGAATGGGGCAATAACTGCAATTGCCACGCCGTCACCGGCGATGTTTCCAAACATATTTATGAAAGTGAGGGTTGAGTATCCCGGACCATCGGGCGAAGGATGTGGCGGCCTGCTTGTAGGTTTGGTGCTATGCGGCGGCGAAAGCCGGCGGATGGGCCGCGACAAGGGGCTTATGCTCAAAGACGGCATGCCCTGGGCGCAGCATGTGGGGCAGCGGCTAGATGGTTTCGCGCGGGTCTTCTATTCCATCCATCCCCGGCAGTTGGAGGCGTATGCCGCGGTGCTTCCGGCGAATCGGCTGATCGCCGATTCCCTGGACATTCCCGGACCGTTAAATGGACTGCTCAGCGCCCATCAGCTGATGCCGGGGCCCGATATCCTCCTGGTCGCCTGCGATATGCTGGATATGGATAAGGCGACGCTTCGACCGCTGGTCGCCGCGTGGCAGGGGGGTAACGCCGATTTTTATGCCTATGGCGACGAGCGCCTCTGGCAGCCATTCGGCTGTATCTATACCAGCCGCGGACTCGGGAAGGCCGGCGGACATGGCAGCCTGCAATCGCTTTTGCGGTCCGGCAGGACGCAGGGGCTGCCGATCACCGATGCGGCGGCTTTTGCCAATTACAATACACTGTGAACGCCCGGCCGGAAAAAAAAGCCCCGGAGCGAGCCGAGGCCTTTGGGCGAAGTTTTTATTCCAATTTCTTTTGCAATGCCTGGTCGATGGCATCGAGGAATTCTTCCGTATACAGGAAGTGTTTCCCATGTTCGACCTTGTTGCCGTGAACGCAGATGGCCAGGTCCTTGGTCATCTTGCCACCTTCCACGACTTCGATACAAACGCTTTCCAGCGCGCCCGCGAAGTCGATGAGCTCCTGGTTACCGTCCAATTTTCCCCGGAAGGCCAGGCCGCGGGTCCAGGCAAAGATCGAGGCGATGGGGTTGGTGGACGTAGGCTTGCCGTTCTGGTGGTCACGATAGTGACGGGTGACGGTGCCATGCGCCGCTTCCGCTTCCATGATCTTGCCATCGGGGGTGACCAGCACGGACGTCATTAGCCCCAGGGAACCGAAGCCCTGGGCGACGGAATCACTTTGTACGTCGCCGTCGTAGTTCTTACAGGCCCATACGAAATTGCCGTTCCATTTGAGGGCGCTGGCGACCATGTCGTCGATCAGCCGGTGCTCATAGACGATGCCTGCGTCCTGGAAGGCCTGTTTGAATTCTTTTTGATAGATCTCCTCGAAGATATCCTTGAAGCGGCCGTCGTATTTTTTCAGGATGGTATTCTTGGTCGAGAGATAGAGCGGCCATTTTTTGCTCAGGGCCATGTTGAAGCAGCTCCGGGCAAAGCCTTTGATCGATTCATCGGTGTTGTACATCGAGAGGGCCACGCCGTCGCCTTTGAAGTTGAATACTTCGAAGGTCTGGGGGGCGCCGCCGTCCTCGGGGGTAAAGGTCATGGTGAGCTTGCCTTTGCCCTTGATCACGGTATCGGTGGCGCGGTATTGATCGCCGAAGGCATGACGGCCGACGATGATGGGTGCGGTCCAGTTAGTAACCAGGCGGGGTACGTTCTTCATCACGATGGGCTCGCGGAAAACGGTCCCGTCGAGGATATTGCGAATGGTCCCGTTAGGGCTTTTCCACATATGTTTCAGGTGGAATTCCTTGACGCGGGCTTCGTCGGGGGTGATGGTGGCACATTTGATG
>JAICXX010000013.1 GCA_025934485.1 Chitinophagaceae bacterium | reverse complement strand
CAAGGTCACCCTCGAAGGCGGCGACGTGATGGTCGTCAGCAAAGACCATCTGCTCATCGGCGTCAGCGAACGCACCTCGCCCGAGGCGGCCCACCAGGCGATCCGGGTGCTGTTCGAAAAGAATGTCATGAAAAAGGTCACTATCATCCGCATTCCGAAAAAGCGCGATTTCATGCATATCGACACCATCTTCACCCAGGTGAAACGCAATGTCTGGATCCTGCTGGGCACCTTCTCCAATAAGGCCATCAAACACGAGGACGAGGACAAGATCCAACGCATCCTCGAAAACAACAAGAAGGAAGAGAAACTAAAGATCATCCAGTTCCGGAAAAAAGATCCCGACAACCCGGAATATTTCGATAGCCTCGAGGACCTGCTCACCGATATCAGCAAGAACGATCTCGAGTGCACCGAAAAGGTCAAATTCATCTATTCCGGCAACAACGAATTCCCGTTCGACGCCCGGGAGCAATGGACCGATTCATGTAACCTCCTCGCCCTCAAAGAAGGCGTGGTCCTTGGCTATGATCGTAATGACAAGACCGTGGAAGCCTTTAAAGCCGCCGGCTTCACCGTCGCGGCAGCGGGTGAGTTGATCGACAAAATGGAAAAAGGCCTTCTCGAACCGGACCAGGTCGAGAATACCCTGATCCTGATGCCTTCGGCCGAGCTTTCCCGCGCCCGTGGCGGCTTCCATTGCATGAGCATGCCGCTGCACCGCGACGAGCTTTGATCTCGGCAAGCAGCGGCAACACAACATTGATACTATGCAAACGACCTCCCATTTACTGATGATCAAGCCGGTGAATTTCAGCTTCAACGCGGAGACTGCCGTCAACAACGCCTTTCAGGTCGCCGGCGAATCCGGCGACGCGCAACGCAGTGCCCTCGGCGAGTTCGAGAACTTCGTACGTCTTTTACGCGACAACGGCGTCGACGTCACCGTGATCGAAGACACCCCGCAGCCTTACACCCCCGATAGCATCTTCCCGAATAACTGGATCTCCTTCCACGAAGAAGGCACGGTGTGTCTGTACCCGATGTTTGCCGTCAATCGCCGGCTCGAACGCAAGCCTGGTGTCTTAAAGACAGTAGGCGAAAAATTCCTCATCGATGCCACCCTCGACTTCAGCGGCTACGAAAACGAGACGCTCTTCCTCGAAGGCACGGGCAGCATGGTGCTGGACCGCGAGAAAAAAATAGCCTACGCCTGTCTGTCGCCACGCACCGATAAACAGGTCCTGCTGGATTTCTGCAAAAAAATGGATTACACGGCGGAAGTCTTTACCGCCGTGGATGCAGCGAACCGGCCAATCTATCATACCAATGTGATGATGTGCGTAGCTGATAAATACGTAGTCGTTTGCCTCGACTCCGTGCCGGATGAAAAAGAGCGGACCCACCTGCAAGCAACGATCCGAAACTCAGACAAGACGGTCATCCCGATCACCCTCGACCAGATGAACCACTTTGCCGGAAATATGCTTCAGGTGAACAACCAAAAAGGCGAAAAGCTGCTGGTGATGTCGTCACAGGCGTTCCAATCATTGACCCGCGAACAAATAAAACAATTAGAATCCTTCAATCGTATCCTCTACGCTCCCCTCACGACCATCGAGACTAACGGCGGCGGCAGCGCCCGTTGCATGCTGGCCGAGATCCATCTCGAGCCGCTCGCCGGCTAGGAGCATCAGAACAAAGAAAGATTCCCCGGCTGCCCGCCATTCACCAGATTGGGCACCGGCAGCGACGCGAGCCCGTATTCATTGAATTTAATGATCAGGTATTTCATCATCTCCGGCGAAGTAAGCTCTTCGGGGCTATGGACAAAAATATAGACCTCTCGCAGGCCTTTCGAAGCCCACTGCGCAAGCCGCTCCACCCACGCATCGGCACGTTGGTAGTCGGTGGGATGCAGACTGTTCGTGACAAAACGGATAAAGGCCACCGGCGAGGTCAGCCGCATATGCAGCACGTCCCTGCGTCCGGCCACGTCAGTGATCACCGTGCCTACCCCTCTGTCCAGCATCTCATGAAAAGTATCCTGGATGGCTGCGGCGTAAGGGCCATCGGTCGCTGACCCACCGAAAGGCCCCGCACTGGCGGATCCGGTAAAGGCCGCCGCGGGCGCGCCGAACCAGTCCTGGCCGCGCAGCTCCACACAGGCGGCGAAACCCGTGGGCAGATGCCGGACGTAATGCTGCAAAAGCCCGGCCTGCCCGGGACTAAAACGATCCGATAACAGCAGGAACGCCGGTCCCAGCTTCCCTTCGAAGAGTCCAAGCGCGTCGATGAACTCGGTGGTTTCACGCGAGGCATTCGACAGCTGCAGCTTGTGGCTGATGGCCTCCGGAAATTTAGGACAAAAGGTAAAACCGGGCACCACCGCATCCACCCATTTCCGGATGGTAGTCGTCGCCGGCACACCATAAAAAAGCGTGTTGAGCTCGATGGTATTGAACTGACGCGAATACCAGGCAAGAAAATCTTTGGGCTTTGTCCCCAGCGGATAAGCTCGCCCCACCCAGCTGGTACGTCCCCACTCCGTGCCGCCTACATGTACCCGCAAAGGCTCGCGCGGCAAGGGAGCCAGGCGTTCCCACAAAAGCTCCGTCACCGGATCGTCAGGCGGTAATGAAAAATTAATATGATCTATGTATTGTACTTTCCCGAATTCCATACAACATTCGGCTTCTAATGTCTGCAATTCAATTCAAATCCTTACTTTTGGGACTTCATTTTGACCAGCGGGAACGTTTTCGTAAAAAAATATGATATTTTCTAACAATTCGTGCCATTAGTTAAACTTTTTTAAACTACAAATTATAAGAAGAGGCTTCCAAAATGGAAAACAAAGTCACTAAAATTGGCGTACTCACTTCCGGCGGTGATGCTCCGGGAATGAATGCAGCCATCCGTGCCGTTGTTCGTACCGGTATTTATAATGGATTGGAGGTATTTGGGATCATGCGGGGTTATAGCGGAATGATCGAAAACGATATCGTACCTATGCACAGCCGCAGCGTCGCCAATATCATCCAGCGCGGCGGAACAATCCTCAAAACTGCACGGTGTAAAGAATTCTTCGAACACGAAGGTCGGAAAAAGGCCCACGCCAACCTCAAAAAACTAGGTATCAATGGCCTGGTGATCATCGGCGGCGACGGCTCCTTCCGGGGCGCCCATAAACTTAGCCAAGAGTTCGATATCCCCTGTATCGGCCTCCCCGGCACCATCGACAAAGATATCGCGGGTACCGATTTCACCATAGGTTTCGATACGGCCGTGAATACCGCCGTAGAAGCCATCGACAAGATCCGGGACACCGCGGACGCCCACGACCGTCTCTTTATCATCGAAGTGATGGGCCGGGACGCCGGCTATATCGCGCTCCACAGCGGCATCGCTACGGGTGCAGAGAACATCCTGATCCCCGAACGTAAAACGGATATCGAAGAGCTCGTCAACGGGCTGCTGGAAAAAGAACGGCGCAAAAAGCTCGTGAACATCATCGTCGTAGCCGAAGGCGACCGGGGTGCGGAAGACGTGGCCGCGATCATCAAGGAACGCGTCCCCTCGGCTGACACCCGCGTGTGCGTACTCGGACATATCCAGCGCGGCGGCGCCCCTTCCTGTATGGACCGGCTGATTGCCAGCCGCATGGGGTATTCGGCGGTGGAATCGCTCATCGAAGGCCGTTACAATGTGATGATCGGCATCGTTAATAACAAGATGCATTATACACCCCTCGAGAAAGCCGTCAAAGCAAAACAAAAGATCAGCGAAGACTGGCTGAAAATCGTCAAAATATTAGCATCTTAAGGTCATTAGCGCAAACAAAAAATCCTTCAATGTCAAAGAATTTATCGAAGTACCTGTACCAGGATATGGATAAAGAAGCAGGTCAACAGCACGCCTTTCATAAAACGAAGATCGTAGCTACCGTGGGGCCTGCCTGCGACACCTATGACAAACTGTTGGAGCTGGTCAAAGCGGGCGTCAACGTCTTCCGCCTCAACTTCTCCCACGGTGATCATGCCGGCAAGGCCGCGATCATCGAGCACATCCGCGCCATCAATGTCAACGAACCCTATAACGTTTCCATCCTCGGTGACCTGCAAGGTCCGAAACTTCGCGTGGGCGATATCCAGAACGGCAGCCTCACCATCGCCCCCGGCGATATCCTCACCTTCACCTCCCGCGAAAAGGTGGTGGGAACAAAGGAAAAGATCTATGTCTCTTACCCCAATCTGCACCACGATGTTCAGGTCGGCAACAAGATACTCATCGACGATGGAAAACTGGAAGTGGTCGTCGTCAACGTAACGCCCGAAGGCGATGTCAAGGTAGCCGTTACCTATGGCGGTGTACTGCTCCCGAAAAAAGGCGTCAACCTGCCCGACACCAAGATCTCCCTCCCCGCCATGACCGAAAAAGATATTGTCGACCTGGAATTCATCATCGAGCAAAAGCTGGACTGGGTAGCACTTTCCTTCGTTCGTAAAGTAGAAGATATCATCGACCTCAAACGCCGGCTTGCCGAAAGGAAAAGCCAGTCCAAGGTCATCGCCAAGATCGAAATGCCTTCCGCAATGGACGACCTGCGCAATATCGTCAACGCCTCCGATGCCGTGATGGTAGCCCGCGGCGACCTCGGCGTAGAACTGCCCGTCGAGAAGGTCCCCATGGCCCAGCGCGAGATCATCCGGAAATGTATCCACCGCGCGAAACCCGTGATCGTCGCCACCCAAATGATGGAAAGCATGATCGACCGCGTCAAGCCCAACCGCAGCGAGATAACCGACGTCGCCAACGCCGTCCTCGAAGGCGCAGACGCCGTGATGCTGAGCGCCGAAACGGCCACGGGTCAGCACCCCGCCCTCGTCGTCGAGACCATGCGCAAGATCATCCTCGAAGTTGAAAAGACCGAATACCCTTATAACCGCGAAGACGACCTGGTGCCGCAACCGCACTCCCCGTCGTTCCTCAGCGACGCCATCTGTTACAACGCCTGTAAGCTGGCCAGGGACGCCAACGCGGATGCCATCATCGGTATGACGCAATCCGGCTATACAGCCTTTATCCTCTCGAGCTACCGGCCCAAATCGCCATTGTATATCTTCTCCAAGGAGAAAAGCCTGATCAACCAGCTCAGCCTGAGCTGGGGGGTTCGCGCTTTCCACTATGGCGAAGAAGAGAGCGTCGACGACATCATCCACGATCAGCATGAGATCCTCAAGGAACGTGGCTTTGTTAAACCAGGAGACGTAGTCGTCAACACCGGCAGCCTGCCCATCCAGGAACACCTGCCGACAAACATGCTCAAGATCACGAAGTTGAAATAGTTTTTTCGGTTAGACGCCCGTAAAGGCGTCTAACTGTTCTTTTATTTTCCGGACCTCATCCAGGTCCACCATCACGTTGTCCTGGCTCTCCTTCATGGCCGCATTCACAAAGGTCATGGCACTGGCTTTCAACACCCGCGCCGAGGTATGGAACTCTGAGGCGCCGGTCTTCTCGGCCAACTCCACGATATTCGCGGAGCGAACACCCGATCCGGGCATGATCACGATGCGGTCGTCGGCTTCACGCACCAGCTGGTCGATCATCTCTACCCCGTCGAGCGCTTTGGGCCGCTGCCCCGACGTCAGGATCCGCTCACAGCCGATTCCGATGATCGTCTCCAGCGCCTCGAAAGGATTCGAGCACCAGTCGAAGGCCCGGTGAAAGGTCACCCCCAGGGGATAGGCAAGTTCCACGAGACGGGCACAACGTGTTTTATCTATGGAACCATCGGGACAAAGGATGCCGAACACGACCCCATTGCAACCTACTTGTTTGCAATATTCGATATCCCGGATCATGCTTCGGAACTCCTCATCGGAGTACAGGAAATCTCCGCCTCGCGGCCGGATGATAGGATACAACGGTATCCGCAGCGTCTCCCGCGCCGTGCGGATCGCTCCCATCGAAGGCGTGGTGCCGCCCTCTTCGGGCCCGGCACAAAATTCGATCCTGTCCGCTCCCGCCTCCTGCGCCACCAGCGCCGAAGCCAGGTTAAATGCACATATCTCTAACCGGTAGTTCATATAATGTCCGTTATGAAAAATAACTCTTTGCGGGTATCAGCCGTTCTTCCGTCCCGCTTTTGATCGCATACGAAAAACCGGGCTGCAAGGCATATCCGCCCGTCTCTCCTTTTTTATTGATGGCGATAAAGCCCACCTGGATATCCTTCGCTTTTTCTTTTTTTATCCGCGCGATCTTTTCTACCGCCGCTTTGCAGGCCTGCTCGGGCGATAGCCCCTGACGCATATATTCTACCACGCTATGCGAACCACAGATGCGGATCACGTCTTCACCCTGTCCCGTAGCCGTAACGGCGCCGACCTCGTTGTCGACAAACAATCCCGCTCCGATGATCGGCGAATCCCCTACCCTTCCCCGCATCTTGAATGCCATGCCGCTCGTCGTGCAGCTGCCGCTCAGATTGCCGGCGGCATCCATGGCGATCATCCCGATGGTGTCGTGGTTCCATCCGCCGTCGGCGAGCCGCGCCGGCGCCGCGGCATACACGGGCCCATCGGAACCATCAGCGGCTGCAACCCCATCGCCCGCCGCATGCGGCACGGCGCCACTGCTCTTTGTATTCTCGATATTGATCACCGGCTTATATTCCGATTTCTTGAGCCATTCCTGATAGGCCTTCCTGGCATCTTCGGACAACACTTCCGGTTGCAAGGGGAACCCTTCGGCCACTGCAAACTGCTGCGCCCCCACGCCGACCAGCAGCACATGCGGGGTCTTCTCCATGACCCGCCGCGCCACCGAGATCGGATGTTTGATCCGCTCCAACGCAGCTACAGCGCCGCAATTCCACTGGTGGTCCATAATACTTGCATCCAGGGTTACATGTCCATCTCTGTCGGGGTTGGCGCCCAAACCTACACAACAATTAATGGAAGCCTCCGTGACGCGTACCCCCGCTTCCACTGCATCCAGGGCATGACCATTTTTGACTAGGATCTCCCAGGCGCCCTTATTGGCCGCAACCCCCGTGTCCCAGGTCGAAAGCACCACCGGCTGCCCGGCAACATTGCCGCCGGCACTGCTATGATCGACGACAGCGGCGACAGCCTTCCTATTCATAAAAATACCCAGCGATCCCAGAAGGGATGACTGCAAAAACTTCCTCCGGTTAGACATGTTTTACCTAAATTGAATCTCTAAACTAAACATAACGCATAACATGAGAAAATTTCTATTTTTTCTCCTCCTCACCATAACGGCGGGAGTCACCTATGCACAAGGCACCGCGCAGGACAGCGCATGGATACGGGAAAATTACTTTAAGTTGGAACAGTATATTCCCATGCGTGATGGCGTTAAGTTGTTCACCACACTCTATATTCCAAAAGACACCACGGAAAAGCACCCCATCCTGATGACCCGTACTCCGTATTCCTGTGCACCCTATGGCGCGGAAAAATGGCGGAATTATTATACAAGCTATCTCCGCTATTATCTCCGCGAAGGCTATATCATGGTGACCCAGGACGTCCGCGGCCGCTGGATGAGCGAAGGGCAGTTCGTGGATGTACGCCCGTTCATTAAGGACAAAAAAGCCGGCGATATCAAAGATTCCGCCAGGAACATAGACGAGTCCACCGACACCTACGACGCTATCGACTGGCTCGTGAAGAATGTTCCGCATAACAATGGCCGCGTAGGCGTCTTCGGCACCTCCTATCCCGGTTTCTACAGCACCATGGCCGCCGCCAGCGCCCATCCGGCGCTCAAGGCCGTGAGCCCACAAGCCCCGGTTACCGACTGGTTCATGGGCGATGATTTTCACCACAACGGCGCCTTCTTCGTCATGGACGCATGGGCCTTCTATTCCTCGTTTGGTAAACCGCGGCCACAACCTACGACCGTAGGCCCCACGGGCTTCGACTATTATACCAAGGACAACTACAAATGGTATCTCGAGACCGGCGCCCTGAAGAATATCCTGACCCTCACCGGCGACTCCATCGCCTTCTGGAAAGATCTTTACCAGCATCCCAACCGCGACGGCTGGTGGCAGGCCCGCAACGCCCGCGTGGCGCTCCATGATATCAAGCCGGCAATGCTCGTCGTTGGCGGACTCTACGACGCGGAAGACTGTTTCGGCGCCTGGAATGTCTATAAGGCGCTCAAGGCCCAAAGCCCCGCCACCAACAGCCATATCGTGATGGGCCCCTGGTACCATGGACAGTGGGCCTCCCTCGACGGCACCCATCTTGGCAATGTGCAGTGGGGCTCCAACACCTCCTGGTGGTATGAGAACAACATCGAGATCCCCTTCTTCAACTACTATCTCAAAGGCAAAGGCGCCGACCCGAATCTTGCCGCCGCCACGATCTTCTTTACCGGCGCCAACCAATGGAAGACCTTCGACCAATGGCCGCCCAAACAATCCCAGGACCAGCCGATGTATCTGCAGCCCGATGGCGGTCTCGCCTGGACCGCACCCACATGCAAGAACAGCGCAAGCGAATACATCAGCGATCCCGCCCACCCGGTGCCGTATACCCAAGACGTTCATTTCAACCGCACCCGCGAATACATGGACGACGACCAGCGCTTCGCCTCCCGCCGAACAGACGTGCTGACCTTTCAGACACCGGTCCTTACCGAAGACCTCACACTCGCCG
Organism: Chitinophagaceae bacterium; assembly: GCA_025934485.1. Classification (GTDB taxonomy): domain Bacteria; phylum Bacteroidota; class Bacteroidia; order Chitinophagales; family Chitinophagaceae; genus Puia. The sequence goes on along the minus strand of JAICXX010000013.1, from coordinate 56,568 downwards.
GCCCCGTGATCGCCGATCTGAAGGTAAGCCTCAGCAGCACCGACGCCGATTTCGTGGTCAAGGTCATCGATGTCTTCCCCGACGACTTCAGCTATACCGCGCCGTCCGCCCTCCCCGTCCGCGGTCACGACAACCCTGCCGGCTACCCCATGGGCGGCTACCAGATGTTGGTCCACGCCGAGATCATGCGCGGGCGCTTCCGGGAAAGCTTTGAAAAACCCGTCCCCTTCACTCCCGGCAAGGTGGAGACAGTGAAATGGGCCGTGCCCGATATCGCACATACGTTCAAAAAAGGGCACCGGCTGATGATCCAGATCCAGAGCACCTGGTTCCCACTAGCCGACCGGAATCCGCAGAAGTTTGTCGATATTTATACGGCCGATGACAGCGATTTCCAGAAGGAGACGATCCGCGTCTTTCACGACGCCGAACATCCTTCCCGGATCATCCTGCCTGTGCTAAAATGATAAGCCTTATGCTACGCATCATCAACCGCGGTCTGCTCTTCCTGCTGCTGCCCTTCGCCTGCACCGCCCAGGTACCTCGCAACTATGTAAAGGACAATTTTGACAAAGAAGAAGTCTTTATCCCGATGCGCGACGGGAAACGACTATGCACCGAGATCTACATCCCAAAAGATCACACGCAGAACTATCCCTTTCTCATGGAACGCACGCCCTACTCGGCCGGCCCCTATGGTGATACGCTGTATCGCGGCGGCCTGGGACCTAACAGCCGGCTGATGCACGACGGGTATATCTTCGTCTACCAGGATGTCCGCGGCCGCTTTATGAGCGAAGGCGATTTCGAAGAGATGTCCCCCGCTAAAGATCAGCATAAGACAAAACAAGAAACCGACGAGAGCACCGATACCTGGGACACCATCGAATGGCTCCTGAAACACGTCAAAAACAACAACGGCCGGGTGGGTCTCTGGGGCATCTCCTATCCGGGTTTCTTCGCCTCGGCTTCGTTACCCGACGCGCATCCGGCCATAAAGGCTGTTAGTCCCCAGGCGCCCGTCACCGACGAGTTCATCGGCGACGACGCCAACCACAACGGCGCCTTCTTCCTGCTCGACAATTTCGACTTCGATAATTTCTTCGACGTACCCCGGCCCACGCCGGTGAAAAGCTATGGCCGCGATCTCTTCCACGCCGAGATCCACGACGCCTATCGGTTCTTTCTCGATCTGGGCCCGCTAAGGAATACCAACAACGCGGAATATTTCAATAACCAGGGCAAGATCTGGAACGAATACCTCGCTCATTCCACCTACGACAGCTATTGGCAGGCCCGTAATATCCGCACCCACCTGCGCAACATCAAACCCGCCGTGCTCGTGGTGGGAGGCTGGTTCGACGCGGAAGACATGTTCGGCTCGCTACGCACCTACGAAGCCATCGAAAAACAATCCACGCCCAACGACAACCACCTCATCATGGGCCCCTGGACCCATGGCGGCTGGGCCGCGAAGACCTGGACAAAATTCGGCGCGCTGGACTTCCAGCAGAATGTGAACGATTATTATCATGAGATAGAAACAGGCTTCTTCAATCACTATCTCAAAGACTCCGCAACTGCCCCGCTGGCCGAAGCCACTGTCTTCGAGACCGGCAGCAACCAGTGGAAGACCTATAGCACCTGGCCGCCTAAAGAAGCACAGCCAGTGAAGTTTGAACTACGTGCGGGCGGCGGCCTTTCGGCGCCAGTGATTCGATCGGTCCAGGAAATGCTCGAAAACAAAGCCCCGGGAACGGCCACCGGGAGTACGAACGCCGCCTACGACGAATACCTCAGCGACCCCGCCCATCCCGTCCCCTATATCGATGGCATCCACGGCGGCCGCGACAACGCCTATATCGTCACCGACCAGCGCTTCGCCGCCGAACGCCCCGACGTCCTCGTCTACCAAACGGCCCCGCTCACGGATTCGCTGATTGTCACCGGCCGGCTTAAAGCAGACATCTTCCTCTCCTCCACCGGCACCGACGCGGACCTGGTCGTGAAACTCATCGACGTGCTCCCTGGTAAAGAGGACGGCATCCAGACCACAACGTCCGACCCCAAAGGCTACGAGCGGCTCGTAAGAGCCGAAGTGTTCCGCTGCAAATTCCGCAACAGCTATGAAAAACCGGAGCCGCTCGTGACAGGACAGGTCGAGGAAGTGGCCTTCGACATCAACGAGATCGCGCATACATTCAAAAAAGGACATCGCATCATGGTCCAGATCCAAAGCTCCTGGTTCCCGCTGGTCGATATGAACCCGCAGACCTTTTGCAATATCCCCACCTGCGGTGAAGCAGATTTCCAGAAGGCGACGATCCGCATCTGGCACGACGCGGCGCATCCGTCAGGCATCATCCTGCCGGTGATCCGACATTGAGTGCCGCGAGTCCTGATCCGTGAGACTTGCTCATCGAATCTTTAGCAATCGTTTGCAAGTGGCGGCTCGGCATTTTGCCCTATATTCGTCGCATGACCAACCACTTTCGCTCCCTGCTGTTGCTCGGGTTACTGATCCCGGGCCTCTATAGCTATGCACAGGATGCTCCTGCCGCCATCATCCCGGAACCGGTAAGCACTGATTGGCATTCCGGCAGCTTCGCCCTCGACAAAAACACCGTACTCCTCGCAAGCGACTCGGACCTCCTGGCGGCCAATTTCCTCAACGACTATCTCGGCCGCTTCTATGGCTTGCAGCTCAAAGTAAACAAGCCAGGCGCGCACACCATCACCCTACGCACCGAGCCCGGCGGCAGGAACGGTCATTACCATCTCGACGCCACTGCCGACGGCATCACCATCGTCGGCTCTACCCATGCCGGCACCTTCTATGGCATCCAGACGCTGATCCAGCTATTGCCGCTGGGCCCGTTCGAGGCCACAGCCAACGGACCAAACATCCGCACAACGAACGGCACGCTGAAGATCCCCTCCGTCACCGTCGACGACTATCCCCGTTTCCAATACCGCGGTCTGCATCTCGACGTCGGCCGCCATTTCTATTCGGTGGATTTCGTAAAACGCTATATCGACTTCATTGCGCTGCATAAGATGAACTATTTCCACTGGCATCTCACCGAAGACCAGGGCTGGCGGATCGAGATCAAAAAATACCCAAATCTAACGAGAACCGGCGCCTGGCGCAGCGGGACCATCATCGGCCACAATCCCGGTACCGGCAACGACAGCACTCCTCACGGTGGTTACTATACACAAGATCAAATTAAAGAAGTTGTTAAATATGCCGCCGACCGCTATATCACGGTGATCCCCGAGATCGAGATGCCCGGTCATGCTTTAGCAGCCCTGGCCTCCTACCCCTGGCTCGGCTGTACCGGCGGTCCTTATCAGGTCGCGCAGCATTGGGGCGTCTTCAAGGACGTATATTGCGCGGGAAACGACAGCGTCTTCCAATTCCTGCAGGACGTCATCGACGAGATCATCCCGCTCTTCCCCGCTCCGTATATTCACATCGGTGGCGACGAGTGTCCCAAGGACAGCTGGAAGGCCTGCCCCAAATGTCAGAAACGGATGAAGGAGCTCGGCCTCAGGAACGAAGACGAATTGCAAAGCTGGTTCATCCAGCGCATGGAGAAATACATCAACAGCAAAGGCAAAAGCATCATCGGCTGGGACGAGATCCTCGAAGGCGGCATCGCCCCCAACGCCACGATCATGAGCTGGCGCGGTGAAAAAGGTGGTATCGATGCCGCCAAACAACACCACAATGTCATCATGACGCCGGGTCAATACGTCTATTTCGATCACTCGCAAACGCATAACGACGACTCCCTCACCATCGGCGGCTATCTGCCGTTGCAGCAGGTATACGGCTATGAACCGGTCCCCGCGGAACTCACCGGCGACGACACCGCCTATGTCCTCGGCGCGCAAGCCAATGTCTGGACGGAATACATGAGCAACCCCTCCAAAGTCGAATACATGCTCTTCCCCCGCCTGAGCGCCCTGTCCGAAGTACTGTGGAGCCCCAAAGCAAGTCGTAATTATATGAATTTTCAACACCGGCTTGCTGACCAGTATAAACGTTATGCTCTTTGGCGAGTCAACCATTACGACGTCTACTTCAAACCCGCCGACACCCTCGTACGGCAAAAGATAGCCCAATGGCAGGACTACAAGTTCGGCTTGCTCATGCACTGGGGCACCTATAGCCAGTGGGGCGTCGTCGAAAGCTGGAGCATCTGCCCCGAAGACGAAGGGTGGACGCAAAGAAAAGGCCCGTATTCAAAAAGTTATTTCGAATACAAACGAGCCTATGAGAACCTGCAGACCACCTTCAACCCCACCCACTTCGATCCGGCTAAATGGGCCGCGGCCGCCAAAGACGCAGGCATGAAGTATGTCGTCTTCACCACCAAGCATCACGACGGCTTCTGTATGTTCGACACGAAACAAACGGATTATAAGATCACCTCACCCAGGACACCCTTCTCTTCGAACCCCAGGAGCAACGTGGCGAAAGAAGTCTTTGACGCCTTCAGAAAGGATAACTTTATGATCGGTGCCTATTTCTCAAAGCCGGACTGGCACTCCAATGACTACTGGTGGTCCTATTTCCCACCCAAAGACCGTAACGTCAACTACGATCCGGCCAAATATCCTGAACGCTGGAAGGCCTTCAAAGATTATACCTACAACCAGATCGAAGAGCTGATGACGGGTTACGGCCGCATGGACCTCTTGTGGCTCGACGGCGGCTGGGTCCGCCCCCTCTCGACCGTCAATTCCTCCGTGGACTGGCAACGCGGGATCCGCTACGACCAGGACGTCGACATGCCAAAGATCGCCGCCATGGCACGGAGCCACCAGCCTGGACTCATCGTCGTCGACCGCAGCGTACCCGGCGAATATGAGAACTATACCACGCCCGAACAGCAGATCCCCGCACATCCCATGGATGATCCCTGGGAGACTTGCATGACCATGGGCAATTCCTGGAGCTATGTGCCCCACGATCACTATAAATCCTCTAGCGAGCTCGTCCAGCTGCTGGTGAAGATCGTTTCCCGCGGCGGCAATTTCCTGCTCAACATCGGACCCTCTCCGGACGGCGACTGGGACGACACCGCCTATGCGCGATTAAAAGACATCGGTGCATGGATGAAAGTCAACGGCGAAGGTATCTACGGCAGCAGGACCATCTATCCCTGGTCATCGGATAATGTTTATCTCACGCAGTCAAAAGACAGCGCCGCCGTTTATGCGTTTTATCTTAGCGACGACGCGCAAATCAAACTCCCCGCCCGGGTGATCATCGACAAATTCACGGCCAAACCCAAAAGCCGTATTTCGATCCTCGGCCGGAAGGAAAAGCTCAAATGGCATCAAAACGGCAAAGCGCTGGTGATCGATATTCCACCCGCCTTACAGAACAAACCCATCGGCGAATACGCGATAGCCTTTAAAATAGGAAGGGGGTCTCGCTAGAGACCCCGCATCCTCGTTTTGAATGGACATGCTGTACTATCATTTATCCCACCATACATGGGACGTCATCTTATCACCATTGCTGAGGCCGCCGACGGCAGCGGAGTAGTTCGTTGGATTGGTCGCCGCCTCGGCGGTCGAATACGTATACCTGCGAGGTATCGTGCCGCCTGTGGCGTTACCGGTGTAGTTCACGGGTGTCAGGACCGGGAAACCGCTTCTTCTCCAGTTAGCCCAGGACTCGGTCTCATCCATAAAAGAAGCCACCCAATACTGATCGTTGATCATCTGTAGCTCGGAACCGGTGACCAGCGGATTGGCGGTGACATAGGCACTGATCTGACCTGAGGATGGGCCGGCGCCTGCCTGTGCACCCAGCATGGCCATGGCTCCGGTAACGCCATTGGCGTAATAGGTAGCCGCCGAACCGGATATCCAACCCCGGTAGGCGGCTTCCGCCAGCAGCAGTTCGGTTTCCGAATACGTCAGGAAGAACGTCGGAGCAGTAGCCCGCGCAAACGTATAGCGGTTGACATAAGAATATTTATTCTGATTGCCGGGATAGCCAGGCGCCTTGGAAATATCCGTTGCCCCGCCTGTTGCATCATAGCCGTTTGGCTGTCCCAACTGGTTAGCGGCTGTCGTATCGCCCATGTCCGTAGGTACAGTGGCGTCGGCGATGATGGTGCCGAAATAAGGCAACCGGGGATCTCCGGTGGAGTTCAGGAAGTTGACGAAGGTCTGGCTCAGGTGTGCGGACGAAGGATCGATAACCCCCAGCACCTGTCCTGAACCATTGGCGACCTGGCTGCCGGCCCCATTGGGCGCCGCGGCCTGGTGAACGAGAAGGGCATTGTCGGCATTGGAAGCAAAGACGCCGCCCGCTACCGCCTTTTGCACCCAGGTTTGTGCGTCCGTAGGATCGACCTTGCTCATCCGCATCGCGATGCGAACCATTTCAGAATAGGCGAACTTTTGCCACTTGGCCACATTGCCGCCATAGATCAGATCGCTGGCGCCCGGTGTAGCGGCTGACGCATTCAGCGCGGTAGCGGCCGAGTCGAGCTGATTCAGCATATCTTTATAGATATCCTCCTGTTTGTCATATTTGGGTTCCGTAATGCCGGAGAGATAGCCCAGACCTGCCTCCGAGTAGGGAATATCCCCGTACATATCGGTGAGCCGCTGAAAAAGATAGACCTTGAAGATCCGCGCCTCGTTGTACAGGTTCACCTGCGCGGCAACGTTCCTAAGGTTATAGGTAATGTCGACCAGATTGGTGACAGGCGCGGAGTTGCTGTTCTCATTGTTGACACCGCTGGCCTGGGGCCCGAAATCCTGATCCCAATAAGAGGACAAATAACTGGCATTGTTGAAATACTTGTCCCCATCCCAATAACCCGCAGTTGAACTGAGATGCTGGATCATGCAGGAAGCATAGATCAGGTTACCGCGCCAGTCTTCATACGCATTCCCGTCGCTATTGCCGGACGAGGTCAATTGCGCATCGGTGAGGAGGGAGGCGTACTGTTCTTGTTCCGCGGAGACTGCATTGGGATTGGTATTGATAGAGACGAAATCCTTTTTACAGCTGGGTCCAAGCAGGGCCATCGAAACGCAAGCCGCTAATAATATCTTCTGGTTCATTGTTGTCGATTTAATTTGCACTCGAATTAAATTAGAACTTAACATTTATGTTAAAGCCCAGACTCCGGGTGGACGGGTAGCCGGACAATTCCAGCCCCTGACCATTGCCGTTGGCGTAGTTGCCCTCAGGGTCTTCGTTCGGCGTATGCTTCATCAAAATAGCCAGGTTACGCGCAACAAATGAGAAATTCACCCCCTTGATCCCAGTGCCTTTGATCACGGAAGACGGCAGCGAGTAGGTCAGACTGAGCGATCTGAATTTGATAAAGCTGGCATCATACACAAATTCCTCTGCGATCTGATCGTTCCCCACAGACAGGTCCTGGAAATAGGTTTGGGAATTCACGGCTGTGGCATTGGTATGCCCGGCGAGATCGACACCTTTGCCGACATAACCACCGGTCGCCCTACCCTGTAAGGTCGTTTTTTGGAGGCCGTAATCGTAGAGCAAAATATTGGTGCCGGAGTAGATCTTCGCACCGTATTTGAAATCGATCAGGAAGGAAAGCGCAAAGTTCTTGTAATGGAAATCATTGGTCACACCACCCGTTTGTTTGTAGACCCCTGAGCCCAGCGCCACTTGTTGAGCCGTCTGTTCCGGTTCGCCGGCGGTCAGGCCATCGCTGCCATCGCTAAAGATCTTATTGCCCTTGGCGTCCCTTTTATACCCATAGCCGGTGATCTGGTCATACGGTAGACCCACCCAATTCTTGATGGCCACCCCGTTGCCCCAGCGGGCAATGGCGCCCGCAACGGCGATGGAATTGACATCGGGGCCGAGATACAGGACCTTGCTGTTATTGATGCCGAGGTTTAAGCTGATGTTCCAGGAGAAGTCCCTGGTACGCACCGGCGTTCCATTCAGGAGTATCTCCACGCCCTGGTTGCGGATCTTACCGATATTTTCCACGATGCCGTTATAGCCGGAAGTCGGGCTGGTAGTAACGTTCACCAGGTCCTTCGTCGTATTCTTGTCATAAACGGCCAGGTCGAACCCTACGCGATTGTTCAGGAACTGCATATTGGCGCCTGCCTCCGCTTCGGATATCTGTACCGGGGCAAGATCCTGATTGGGAATCACATTCTGCAGGATAAAGCTCATCGACTGCCCATTGATGGCATAGCCCAGGTAACCGTAGGTCTGCGAGTTGAGATAGGCCGACGTACCGTTAGAAGCCTGCGCATACGAGGCCCGCAGCTTACCAAAGCTGATCCAGGCCGGGAGCGTGAAGGCATCGGAAAAGACAAAGCTCAGGCTCGCCGAGGGATATAAATAGCGGTCCTTATTGATCGCCAGTGTGGAGAACCAGTCGTTCCTTCCGGAGAGGTTCAGGAAAAGAAAGTCCTTGTAGCCCAGATCGGCGGTGGCATAGACACTATTGACGTGGACACGGGCATAACTCGGGTTTGCCGGCCGGTTCGTCACGTTCGTGAGCGAATAATAAAAAGGCACATTGAACGGACCGGCGCCGTTGACGCTGAGCGACGAACTCACATTGTCTTCCGAGTTGCCCCCCGCATTCGCGTTGAAGGTGAAATCGTTGCCGAATTTCGTATGCACGCCGACAAGATAGTTCCAATTGAGCTCATGAAAGTTCACATTGGATACCGTCATCTGGCCGCCCGGGTCATAACCCGTGCCCGAAGGCGTGATCTGCGTCAGATCGAAGGTATAACCGTCGCGGGTCACGCCGCCCTGGGCGAACAACCATTTGGTAAAATCGTATTTCACCGTGAGCCCGCCGGTGAGCCGGTTACGGTTGGTGAGGTTCTGAAATTTATAGGCAACGAAATAGGCGTTGTTGAAATACTGATCCGCTCCCGGCAGTTGCTCATTTCCCAGGGCATTGGTGCCCTGGTTGGGCTGCTCCCACTTAATGTGAAAAGTGTTGGCCAGGTATAGCTCGCTGGCAGCCACGTTTCCGGGCGCATCGCTGAAGGAGACGCGGTTCTTTACCTGTTCGAAAACGTAGTTCGCAGTGAGGTCGATCGTGAGTTTGGGCAGCACGTGATACTCGGTATTGAAATTTATCCCCTGCTGCTTCATATTGGCATTGGGAATGACATTGCCATTGTAGAGATCGGATAGGCCCAGCCGGAAATGACCTTGATCGTTGGAACCATACAAGGCGACAGAGCTCTGGTTGACTATTCCTTTCTTATAAAAATCCTTCATATTGTTCTTATACGGACTGTAGGCAAAGTTGTCACCGAGGAAATTCACGGCCTGGGTCCCATCCACCGGGGCGCCCCAGCTGTCATATTCCGAATTTTGCGCAGCCAGTGCCGTCGTAGGTTTGACACCCAGCAATCCTTGCCCGTACTGGTACTGGAAATCCGTGAGGTCATGCACCGTATTGACTGTGAAGTTGTTGTTGGCCTGCACCCCGATCCCTTTTGATCTCGCCCCGGATTTGGTAGTGATTAGAATGGCGCCGTTACCGCCGCGATAGCCATATAAAGCGGACGCGGCCACCCCTTTGAGTACCTGGATGCTCTCGATGTCATCAGGGTTGATATTGGAAAGGCCATCGCCGAGATCCGCCCCGCCCCACTGGCCTGACGAGCCCTGATTCGTATTGTCATAAGGGATACCGTCGATGACATACAATGGCTGGTTGTTCCCCGAGAGCGAAGAGTTTCCGCGGATGACCACGCGGCTGCTGCCCGAAGGCCCCGTCGCCGTGCCGGCTACGCTGACGCCTGCCACCTGGCCGGTAAGGGCGTTACCAATATTCGCTTCCCGCGACTCGGTGAACTTCGAGCCGTCGACCTCCGTGGTGGAATACCCCAACGCTCTGGCCTGTTTCTTAATGCCAAGGGCAGTCACCACGACCGATGTCAGCTCGGCATTTGAAGTAACCATACGCACGTCGACCGTTGCGTCGTTACCTACCGTGATCTGCTGCGTGGCAAAACCCACGGAGGAGAATACCAGCACATCGCCCTTACCCGCCGCGATGGTGAACATCCCATCTACATTCGTCGTGGCGCTTTTATGCGTCCCCTTCACCAAAATAGTCACGCCCGCAAGCGGCGCACCGGAAGCGTCTGTGATCTTACCCGTAATGGGACCGGCAATGGTTGTGTTTGTGTTTAACTTGTTGCGGCTACCGTCGGCAGAAAAAGCGTGCTGCGGACAGGCGACAACGATGCAGAGAGGGATGCCCAGGACATAGCCAAGCACCCGGAGGCTTGATCTTCTCATTTTGTTTTGCAGCGTTTGATTATAAATTCACCGTTTCTGTATTCAGGTGCCGGGGCGCAAGGTTTTGTAACGCTCCAATGAAAAAAATTTCTGCAAATACGATTTAGCAAAATGATCGGCCGTCCTGCTGTTCATCAAAGCTGATTAGGGTGTATCCCACCACATTCGGGAAGTCATCTTATCGCCTCCGGGAAGCCGGGAGACGGCGGCGTTGTAGTTGGCGGTGTTGGTTGAAGCTTCGGTTTGCGGATAGGTGAACCGGCGGGGAATGGTGTTATTGGTAACATTGCCGGGATAACTCACCGCTGCGAGAATGGGATAACCGCTGCGGCGCCAGTTAGCGAAACATTCGTTCTCATCCATGAAACCCGCAATCCAATATTGCGTATTGATCTGCTCCAGTGTTCCGTTGTAAGGGTTGGCGGCAAGCCAGGCGGTGATAGCATCTGTGGAAGGACCAGCACCGGCCTGCTGTGCCAGCTGTTGCATCGCCGCAGTTACACCCGCGTTAAAGTAGGCAGCGGGGTCGCCGTTTATCCAATTACGCTCCGCTGCTTCGGCGAGCAGCAGTTGGGTCTCACCCGCCGTAAGGAAAAAGGTCGGAGCATCCAGCCGGGCAAAAGTATAACGATTAACTACTGAATAGCTGTTCGCATTTCCCCGCCAGTTGGCTGCATTTACCAGATCATAGGTTGTGCCGCTATAGGCAGGGTCATAGCCATTAGGCTGCCCGAGTTGAAGTGACTTCGCGGTATCCCCCATATCGCCCGGATTCGTAGGATCGGAACACACGGTGCCTAGAAAACCAAGCCTCGGGTCGGCGGTATTTCGCAGACAATTCACAAAGGTTTCACTAAGCCGGTATCCGTTCGGGTCGTTGCTCACAAAGATCAGCCCGGGACCATTGACAACGGGGGTCCCGGTCACCGCCTGATGCCGGATGATCGCATTGTCGGTATAGCTGCTCATCACGCCGCCCTGTACGGCCCGGTTGACCCAAACGTGAGCACTGTCGGGCGCGACCTTACACATCCGCATAGCCAGCCGCACCATCTCCGAAAAGGCAAATTTTTTCCATGCAGCGATATTTCCGCCATAAAGAAGATCCGCGGAGCCTGCGGTATTGGGCTTGGTACCGTCCAGCTTGCCTGCCGCGTCACTCAGTTCCTGCAATAATCCGGGATAGATATCCTGCTGCCGGTCATACCGCGGATAAAAAGTTCCCGAGGTAACAGCTTGTCCGGCCTGGGCATAGGGACAGTCCCCGTACATATCCGTCATGCGTTGGAACATAAAAGCCCTGAAAATGCGGGCTATCTGGTAAAGATTGTAGGCTGCCGTATCGTTTTGCGTGTGGGCGATCACCTCTTCTATGTTGGCTATGCTGTTGGGATAGTTCTCGTCCCAGTAAGCCGAATTGTAGGTGGGATTATACAAATACTTATCCCCGTCCCAGTACGAAAGTGTGGACGACAAATGTTGAACCATACAGCCGGAATAGATCAGATTATTGCGCCAATCCTCATACCCATTGCCGTCCGTATTTCCCGAAGTCTGCAGCTCGGCATTGGAGAAAAGATAGTTGAAATTGATCTGGCTGGCGGTGGTCAGATCGGGATTGGTATTGAGCGACACAAAGCCTTTCCTGCAGCCCGCGAGAAGGGCCGGGAAAATAAGGCAGGCGATAGTCACTCGTAGCAGCATACCGTTAGAATTTACAATTTATGTTGACACCCCAGCTCCGTGTTTGCGGATAGCCGGTCAATTCGAGCCCCTGGCCATTTGTATTATTGATGCTGGATTCGGGATCGATATTCGGTGTATGTTTCATCAATATAGCCAGATTCCTGCCCACCAGGGAAAAACTCAGTCCTTTGATAAAACCTTTCTTTAGCACCGCCGCCGGAACGGTGTAACACAGCGAAGCAGATCGCCATTTGACAAAGCTGGCATCATAGACGAATTCTTCTGCGATGTGATCCGTTCCGCCCGCCGAAATATCCTGAAAATATTGCTGTGCCGGTACAGCGGTCGTATTGGGGTGGCCGTTATCCAGCACGCCTTTTCCAATATAACCACCATCCCTTCCCTGCAAGGTGGTCTTTTGCAAACCATAATAATACAACAGCAAATTAGTCCCTGAATAGATCTTTGCACCGAATTTAAAATCGATCAGGTTCGTCAACGTAAATGCTCCGTAATGGAATTCATTGGAGTATCCTCCCGTTTGTCGGTAGCCAGTGGACCCCAGCGGCACCACCCCCGTTTGCTCCGGCTCGCCCGCTGGTGTCGGATTCGACAGGCCGTCGCTGAAGATCTTATTGCCTTTCCCGTCCCGCTTATAAGCATAGCCCATGATCTGTCCATAAGGGAGACCCACGACATTGCTGATGCTGACCTCGCTTCCCCAGCGCGGATAAGCACCGCCGATGACGATACTTTGCCCCCCGCCGACGTCGAGCACCTTATTATTGTTAACAGCTAAGTTGAATGAGGTCTTCCAGCTAAAATGCTTTGTTTTTATGGGCGTGCCTTCCAGCAGAAGTTCCAACCCCCTGTTGCGGATCCTTCCGACGTTCTCAACAGCTTGCCCATAGCCGGACGTAGTGCTAATGGTTACATTCACAATGTCGTTAGTCGTTTGCTTGTCATAAGCGGTGAGATCAAAGTCTGCCCGATCGTGGAAGAATTGCATCCGGACACCGGCTTCCTTTTCCTGAATGCTTACCGGCCGAAGATTGGCATTGGGAACTACCGGCACCGAATTGGAAGTAGCGATATAGCCCAACGGCTGATTGTTGATGGAATAGCTTTCGATACCATAGGCCAGCAAACTTTGGTAAGGCTGTGTCCCATTCGAAGCGGCCGCCCAGGAAGCATGCAGCTTACCCAGATTGATCCAGGCCGGAAGGTGCCAGACATCCGAAAAAATAAAACTGCCCGAAACACTGGGATAGAGATAATGATCCGTATGGATATTGAGCGTCGAAAACCAGTCGTTTCGGGCTGTGACATTCAGGAACAGATAATTTTTATACCCCAGGTCGGCATTGGCATAGATGGAATTGACGCGATAATGCTGATCGAAATTGCTATAGGGTTTATTCGCTGTGCTGATATCGTTGGCATTGTAATCTCCTGTGATCAGAAATGGACCCGCGGCCCGGTTGGAAGAATTGGGTACCGCCCCGATACCGTTGATCCTCGTGACATTGTCCTCGCGATTGCTTCCTATGTTAGCGTCAAAGGAAAGATCCTCACCGATTTTTTTTTGCCCGCCGATCATGAAGTTGCCATTAAGCTCATAAAAATTCACCTCGTACTGGGTAAGGTTGCCGCCATGAAGGCCGTCGGTGCGGGTATATTCCACGCCGGAAGGGACAATGGATTCCACATCGAATACGTACCCGTCGCGTGTCAATTGCCCTTGCACATAGAGCCAGTCCAGCAGATTATACCGGAGCGTCAGACCGCCTGTCAACCGGTTGCGATCCGTGGTATTGTTATAATCATAAGCGATATAATACGGGTTCTCAAAATAGGGATCGGTAGCGCCGGGAAGCCATTCGGTGCCATCGGGGCGTATTGTCCGGTCTTTCATCCAGCGGATGTCGAAAGAATTGGCCAGGTATAGCGCTGGAGCAAACACATTACCCGGGTCATCCGACAGTGAGGCCCGGTTGCCCACATGCTCGAATACATAATCGGCCGTCAGGTCCATTTGGAGACGATTGGTGACCGAATAGGTGGAGTTCAGGTTCAGCCCTTCTTTGTACAAGGAAGAATTGGGAACGATGGTACCCAGATGGAGATCGGTAAGACCCAGTCGAAAATGTCCTTTACTATTGGCGCCTGTTAGCGCCACCGAACTTTGACTGGTCGCACCCGTGCGGAAAAAATTTTCAAAGTTATGCGACGCAGGACTGTAAGCATATGAATCCCCGAGGTAGTTGACTGCCGTCGAACCATCCAGCCTGCCTCCCCAACTGTAATAAGGTGCCGCAAGCGCTACATGGGCGCTCTGCGGTTTGATCCCCGACACACCCTGTCCGTACACGTATTGAAAATCCCGTTCATCGATCAATGAATTAAGAGTAGCATTGTTATTCACCTGCACCCCTATACCACGCGTACGGGAACCCGATTTTGTGGTGATAAGGATGGCGCCGTTACCGCCGCGAAAACCGTAAAGGGCGGATGCCGCCACGCCTTTGAGGATAACGATGGATTCGATGTCGTCGGGATTGAGATTGGATAATCCGTCTCCGAGATCGACCCCACCATACTGGCCGGCATAGGACTGCGTAGTGTTGTCATACGGAACGCCGTCTACGACATACAAAGGCTGGTTATTGCCGCTCAGCGAGGCATTGCCCCGGATCAACACCCGGCTGCTGCCATAGGGCCCGGTGGCATTGTCGATGACATTCACCCCCGCGACCTGCCCGGCCAGGGCATTCCCGAGATTGACGGCCCGCGATTGCGTGAACAGGCCTCCGTCCAGCTCCGATGCCGAATAGCCCAGCGTCTTCTCCTGTTTGCCGATGCCCATGGCCGTCACCAGCACCTCCATCAACGGCTGATCGCTTGGATTAAGCACAATGGAACCGCGGGCCGCCAGCCCCGCCGGGATCTCTTTATTCACATAGCCCACACAGGACAGGAGTAGCATATCGTCGTTGTCGGCCCGAATGGAAAATTCACCGTCGAGGTCGGTGCTCGTACCCCGATGGGTATTTTTTATCGAAACGGTGACGCCGGTCAGCACCTTTCCCTCGTTGTCGATGATCTTTCCGGAGATCGTGTTGGGAACCGATTCCCGGGGCGGCGCGTCGGCTGGCTCGTCATCCGGATACGCCGAACCCTGGACCGCGGCGCCATGAGCGGTGGCCGTTGTATCCTTTTTCCGGTTCAGGATCACGAAGGTGCGTTCATCGACTTTTTTGTAGATGAGGCCCGTGTTGCGCAAGACCTGCGTCAACAATTTTTCTACACTGGCATTGGAAGAAAGCACAGGCGGGTTGACCAGCATCTTGCCGATCTGCTGTTGGCTGAAGAGGAAATACACTCCCCTGGCGTGGTTCAGCTCGATCAATACCTCCATCAGTGGCTTACGGCCATTCGAAGTACTGTCGGCGGGATCGCGTAGCACGGCCTGCCCACTTCCAGGGAGCGTGGCGGCAGCCAGGCACACACACAGAAAAAATCTTAGCCAATATGGATAGCCATTCGATTTTTTCATTCACACAGCGTTTTGGTTCAACATCGATTCTCAAAGCACCACGTGCCGTCCGCTAATGCGCGGAGGCTCTTATAGTAATGTTCCCGCCGTCGCGGGTAACATCGAAATCGCTGGTAGTTTCAAGGGCCTGCAACAAGACGTTCAGGTTGTTATTAGGGAGCATCCCCGAGATCACGCTGTCGCCGATCGAAGGGTCCGCAAGGGTTACCTTGACACCGTATTGCTCCTGGATCATGGCTGCGACCTGACGAAGCGGTGTCTTGTCGAAAACGATCTGATGCTGTTGCCAGGCCGTAAGGCTGTCCTGCCGCACGCCGGTCTTTTCGAGCTTCGTTCCATCCCACTGCACGAAATCTCCGGGAACCATACGCAGGTCCTCGCCGGTCCGCGGATGGACGATCACGCTGCCTTCCTGCAACAGCACATTGTCTTTGCCATTTCGGTTGACGACATTGAATTGAGTACCGGTGACTACGATATCGAACTCGTCCGTGTGTACGATAAACCGGCTTTTCATCGGGGTCTTACGGACATGAAAAAAAGCCTCTCCCTCGATCCAGACCTCGCGATCGACCCCATCCTGCCAATTCCGGAAAAAGTGCAGCCGGCTGTTAGCATTCATCGTCACCTCCGAACCGTCCGGCAACTCCCGTGACAACAGTTGCCCATACCCGGATGCCAGCTGTGATTGGCGGACGGGCAGCATCTGGTAGACGACCACTCCCACCCCCACCAAAACCAGCACCACGGCAGCCGCCATCCAACGCCAAACTACCCGCGCGGGTCTGCTCCGGCCTTTCCGGATGTCTTCCAGCAGGTCGATCCGTCCCAGCAGCGCAGCCTCGGCATGTTGTAACTGCGCGGCAGGCAGGGGTTTCTCCTTTATCTGCGTCGCATCCAGGATAGCTACCGCCCGGTCGAACAGTTCCCGCCGGCCGGGGGCGTCGGCCATCCAGCTCTCCCACGAACCGCCCTCCTCCCGCCCGGACCCGAAATACCAGGACAGGAAGGATTCATCAGACAAAAAATCCTCAGGCTCGTGAAACTCTTTTGACATAAAATCGGTTGCTATATTATTCTGACGTACCCATAAAGATAATTTTGTAATGCAGATTTGGCGATTTTTTTTTACTTTCCACAAGTTTTAGCACGCGCACAACCATTGAATACTGCCAAAGAGGACATACTGCTGTGGGAATCTTTCCGGGAAGGAGACCGGGATGCTTTTGCAACGCTTTTCCGTTCGCATTATGAACATCTGTTCCGGTATGGCAGGAAATTCACCGCCGACGAAAACCTGCTCGAAGATAGCATCCAGGAGCTTTTTATCGAGCTCTGGCAGGCTAAGTCCCGGACGCCCGTGATCTCCGTCCGCGCCTACCTGCTCAAATCACTGAAATACAAATTATTAAAAGCCTACCGGAAAAACAGGAACGTCCTGCCCCTTACCGGCGAAGGCGAAGAAACTGCCTTCGAATGGAGCCATGAAAGCTTTCTTATCGCCGAAGAAGTGGACGAGGAAAAGAAACGCCGCATCCTCGGGGCCCTGGAACAGCTCAGCAGCCGGCAAAAAGAGATCATCTATCTCAAATACTACCAGAATCTCGGCTATGACGAGGTCAGCGAGATCATGAACATCAACTACCAGGTGGCCCGGAACCTGCTCTATCAGGCGATCCGGTCCCTGAAAAACCGGCTTACCGGTCCCCTGCAAATTATTTTTCTTCTCTGGGCGATCAGCGGACATTACATTTTCCACGCGTTTGGCACATTCTGACGCGCGAAGACAAGTAAGCGCCTGCATCTCGCGCAAACGTTTGAACCCGATGCGTCAGATATGGCTTTTAGGATTTACTTTCGCGCTGCAAACCGAACCATCACAATTCTTTTAAAACATCGCATCTATGAGCATGGTAGACTCATTCGAGAAAATTCCCGTAAAAATTTTCGGTTCATTGGAAGAAGGCTCCCGTTTTATTGGCAAAGAGATCGCCACGCTGATCCGTGAAAAGGAAAAGAAGGGCGAAAAGACCGTTCTGGGTCTGGCGACAGGCTCCTCCCCCAAATCCCTGTATGCCGAGTTGGTCCGTCTTCACCGGGAAGAAAAGCTGAGTTTTAAAAATGTGATCACCTTTAACCTGGACGAATACTATCCCATCGACAACGACGCGCTCCAGAGCTACAACCGGTTCATGAAGGAACAGTTGTTCGACAAGGTCGACATCGATCCAGCCAACTGTCATATTCCTAACGGGCAGTGGAAAAAAGAAGAGATCAAGCAACACTGCGTCGCTTATGAGAAGATGATCGAAGATGCCGGCGGCGTCGATCTGCAGGTCCTCGGCATCGGCAACAATGGGCATATCGGATTCAACGAACCCGGTTCGAGCATCTATTCCCATACCCGGCTCGTGCCGCTCGAGAATTCCACCCGTATCGCGAATTCACACGATTTTCAAAATATCACGCAAGTGCCCCGTCTGGCCGTCACCATGGGCATCAGTACTATCCTCCGGGCAAAACGTATCGTCCTGATGGCCTGGGGCCAGCTAAAAGCACCGGTCATCCAAAAGGCTGTAGAAGGCAATGTCACCGAACAGATCCCGGCCTCCCTGCTCCAGCAGCACAACGACACGACCTTTGTCCTCGACGATGTGGCTGCCTCCGAGCTCACCCGGTTCAAATCGCCCTGGCTCACGGGAGATATGGTGTGGACACCGGCCATCACCAGGAAAGCCGTAGTCAATATGGCCTTAAAGCTGGGCAAGCCCATCCTCAGCCTCACGAATAAAGATTACAACGACAATGGTCTCAGCGATCTGCTGGTAGAAAAAGGCGATGCCTATGAGATCAACCTCCAGGTCTTCTACCTGCTCCGCGATAGCATCACCGGCTGGCCGGGGGGCAAACCGGGGGCGAACCTCCCTACACATCCCGAGCGTTCGGAGCCCTTTCCGAAACGCTGCCTCATTTTCTCGCCCCATCCCGATGACGACATCATCTCCATGGGCGGCACCTTTATGCGGCTGCACGACCAGGGCCACGATGTCCACGTCGCCTACCAAACTTCGGGCAATATCGCGGTGACCGATGAGTTTGTCACCCGTTTCCTGGACTTCGCCGTCGGTTTCGAAGAACTTTCCGGCATCGACAGCAGCAAATCTTCGCAGATCCTCGAACAGGCGACGCGTTATCTGAAAACCAAAAAAACCAGCGATATCGACACGCCCGAGATCCGCGCGATCAAGGGTCTGATCCGTCGCTGTGAAGCCCGCGCTACCTGCCGGTATGTCGGTCTCAAAGACGAGAACATCCATTTCATGAACCTACCCTTCTACGAAACCGGCACGATCGAGAAAAAGCCCATGGGCGAAGCCGATATCACGCAGACAATGGAACTGCTTCGCAAGTTGAAGCCCCAGCAGATCTATGCCGCCGGCGACCTCGCCGATCCGCATGGCACGCACAAGGTATGTCTTGACATCGTGTTCGAATCGCTGCGCCGGCTCAAAGCCGCCGGCGACTCCTGGCTCAAGGACTGCTGGCTGTGGCTCTACAAAGGCGCATGGCAGGAATGGGACATCAGCGAGATCGAGATGGCCATCCCCATGAGCCCCGACCAGGTGCTCAAAAAACGCTTCGGCATCTTTATCCACCAGTCGCAAAAGGATATGGTACCCTTTCAGGGCAGCGATAGCCGGGAGTTCTGGCTCCGTGCCGAAGACCGCAATGCCAACACCGCTAACCTGTATGCGCAATTGGGCTTCACGAAATATGCGGCCATGGAAGCGTTTGTAAGGTGGCATTACTAAAACGGCCGGAGGCCGTTTTGCGTCGCAACGCGACACCGACATTAGCCCTGTAGAGAACGCCGCAGGCGTTCGAAGCCGGGCAGCGACTGTTCTGGTTAAATCGCGACCGAGGATTTAATCGGCCACCTATTAAGTTTATGTTAATTGATGGATAGAATGTACTTTTGTGGATTCTCTATGCCGCAGAGTACATTCATATCCGTCAGACAGGAATGGCAGGGAGCCTGGCAGGCGCCTTCCTTTCGTCGCCGGGTAATTGCAGGTCTTGTCATCATCATCGCTATCCTGAGCAGCTTCCCTGTGTTCTTTCAGCACATCGAGGTGCGCCAGGGGGTCCAGCTCAACGACCCCGTATTGGATTGGTTCATGCCGCACAACGTCTCTGTGCCGCTGTTCATCATTATCTGGACGATCTCCGGCTATTCCCTATACCGTGCCACACAGACACCGCAGATGTTCCTCAACTTTCTATGGTCCTATATCCTGCTTTCGGTGTTCCGTACGCTGACGATCACCCTGATCCCGCTGGACCCCCCGGCCGGGTTGATCCCCCTGCAAGACCCGCTGAGCAATTTCTTCTATGGCGACAAGTTCATCACCAAGGATCTGTTCTTTTCGGGACATACCTCTACCATCTTTCTGCTTTATCTCACCATACCCGGCCGGTCGGACAAAAAGCTGGCGCTGGTAGCCACGTTCGCTGTCGCCATTCTGCTCCTTGTACAGCATGTGCATTATTCGCTGGATATCCTGGGGGGATTTATTTTTGCGTGGCTCTCCTACCAGATCGCCATGCGATGGATCCTGCGTTGAGCCATCGTCCAAAGCGGCCGATCCCGGGCCCATTAGAATGCTTCCCCTA
The DNA here is from genome assembly GCA_025934485.1 of Chitinophagaceae bacterium. Taxonomy (GTDB): domain Bacteria; phylum Bacteroidota; class Bacteroidia; order Chitinophagales; family Chitinophagaceae; genus Puia. Next base: position 36,343 of record JAICXX010000013.1, on the reverse strand, counting down.
ATTGAAGATAAAAGCCCTGCGAGTGACCTTTGGCCAGGCCGTAGTCGAGCCGGAGGTTCAGCTTTTCGGCTTGATTGAGGCCAATGCGGAGCCCGCCGCCATAAGAATATTTAAAGTGCACCAGATTCACCTCCTTTAGCTCGGAGCCCACATTGCCTATATCGGCAAAGCCTACCGCCCCAATACGCCCCCAGAGCGGGATACGATATTCCGCTTGCAGGATGCCGGCATCCTTGTCCCGGTAACGCCCCGCGTAGTAGCCCCGCATGCTGTTGGCCCCACCTAAAAAAGCCAGACTCCGCAGGGGAACCTCCCCCGCATTAAAGGTTCCATAAGCCTGCAGCGCCAGGATCTGCTGTTTAAAGACCCGGATAAACCTACGGAGATCGACGACAAAGTTAGTGTATTGATAATCAGACCCTAAGTACGGGGCAAAATGGTCGAACCAAAACTGGTACATTCCGCCTTGGTCCGGCCAGAAAGCGTTGTTCCGGGTATCGTAGGTCAGGCTCAGCCCCAGACCCGCGATATGATATCCATCACGCCCAAGGACATTCTCCTGGTCGAAAAGCCCGCCCGCAGGATATTCGATGTCGAAGACATGCTGGAACTCGAAAACGGTGCCCAAAAAGAGATGCTGGCCGATCTTGAGCTGCGGATGCAGGTAGATGTAATACTGCTTAAATTTATAAGATTCCTCGTTGCCGCCGGGCGCCCGTTTACCCAAACCCCAGAAATCATCGGGGAATGAGCTGTAGGAGAACTGTTCATTGATGATCCATCGTTCCCCCGGGAAATAGATGGAACCATTTAAAGCGGTCACAAACTGCCTGCGGGTGGTATAAAGCGCTATTGCCTGAGCGTTAGAGGTTCGTACGGTGGAATCTTCCTTGTACAGGTGGAAAGTGGAAGCGCTGGCCAACCCGAAGGACCAACCGGTTTCGATCGACCGGGCGATGATTGGGAGTACGAGAACATGCCGTATATTTGCCGGGCTCCGGATGGGCAGCTTTAGTTTTTCGACGGGTACCGTTTTAAGGCTGTCGCTCTGGGCTTTCCCGGCTATGGGTATCGTAAAAGTGCCACAAAGCCCAAGAAAATAGATAAATATTGCTTTCCTGAACGAAGTGATGGGCAATGGTGTAGTATATTTATTTGTATTTGTCGATAAAAGGTTGGCAAATTAACAAGGAAAATCTAATTTTCTTACATTTGATGTTTAATGAAGAATTCACAATTTGTTAAAATTCAATTAACCCTAATATTTCAAGCTCTGAAGCGGAAAGGGATGACCCTTCCTTTTCTTAAATAAAGCTAGCATTTATGAAAAAATTCGAAGTCCCCGATTTTGTACTGGGAGATAAGATAACGGAAGAACAGTTTAGCTTTTTCGATAAGTATGGCGTGATCATATTCAAGAATTTTTTGGATTCGGCGACCGTTCAATTATTCATACAAGAGCTTAACAGGATCGAGAAGAAGTGGCTGGATGAGGGCATTGAGAAAGTCAATGGCATCCCGTTGAAATTTGGAAAGGATGAGAAGGGCAACAAGATGATCCAGCGGATGTGTTTTCTTTCATTGCACAGCAAGCCACTGCACGAAATGCTGCAGGATCCGCGTGTCAGGGCGGTTGTCGATCTGCTTCAACCTTATGAAGGCCGCATCGCCGAGAACGAAAAGGATGGCCTGATCCTCAATCACTACGTACGCATGCCCGAGAGCAATTTCACCCAGATGGGTTGGCACACCGATAGTCCCCGTGATCTTTTCCTGGGTCAGAAGATCATGCCGATGCTCAATGTAGGCATCCATCTCGACGCTACCCCATTCGACAACGGTGGTCTTCGGGTATTGCCCGGCACACACAAGCAGGGTGTACTGCGCTTATTGTTCGGTAAAAAGTATTTCATCGATAACAACCCCGACCGCCGCGAGATCGGCTTCGATATCGAGGCCGGGGATCTCACCGTGCATGACGGCCGTATCTGGCACCGCGCTGCAATGTCTCCGCTGTATGGAGAAGCCAGCCGCCGCCGTGTGATGTATATCCCTGTGGTGACCGGGAAATATATGCCCAAAGACGCGAACAGCAAGACGCCGTTCTATCACCGCCTCGCCTCGAAAGTGCAAAATTAAAATACTGACTCCACTGACAATGTTGCGGCCGGCCCCTTGGGCCGGTCGCTTTCGCTTTATTATCTTTACACCATGGAATACGCACTGATCACCGGGGCCAGCAAAGGTATCGGCCGGGCCATCGCCCGGGAACTGGCATCCCGCGGCTATAATCTTCTGCTCATCGCCCGCTCCGAAGACCTCCTGCAACAATTGGCCGCAGAACTCACCTCGCGGGGGAAGATCAGTGTCGGCTATCTCGCACTCGATCTTTCATCGCCCCACGCGCCGCAAAATGTTTACGACTGGTGCCATGCCAAAGGCTATGCCGTCAGCATCCTGGTCAACAACGCCGGTTACGGTCTCAGCGGCCCCTTCGAAAAATACAGCCTGCAGGAACACCTCAATATGATGCAGCTCAACATGTCTACGCTTGTGGGCATAACGCGGCTCTTCCTCCCCGGCCTGCACCAGCGTCCCAAGGCCTATATCCTCAATATCGCCAGCTCTGCCGCCTACCAGGCCGTTCCCAATCTTTCGCTCTATGCCGCCACCAAAGCGTTCGTACTGGCCTTTAGCCGCGGGCTGCACCAGGAGCTGCACAAAAGCACCGTCTCCGTGACCTGCGTCAGTCCCGGCGCCACCGACACCGATTTCCCCAACCGTGCCCAGCTGGGCGAAAAAGGCATGAAAGCTGCGGAGAAGGTCAACATGACGCCCGAAACCGTTGCTGCACTCGCCGTCAAAGGCATGCTGGCGGGCAAAACCGAGGTCATCACCGGTTTTATCAATAAACTAGGTGCTGCCATGGCCTGGCTCCTTCCCAAATCTTTGGTCGAACGCACGGCTATGAAGATCTACGAATAGCTTTTGGCTGCCGGGGACGCCCGCCGCTCATCTCATCGCCGTCACCTCACCGCAAGTGCCGGAGATAATTTTCAGGATCATCGGTGTTGATCGAGAAAGATCGTAGAAAGGACATATCCCAAGTTAAATATTTTTTCCTATCGGAAATTTTGTTCTATATTTGCAACCCCTAAACAAGTGGGCCACAACTCCTTGTTTAGTCTGATGGCTCCGTAGCTCAATTGAATAGAGCATCTGACTACGGATCAGAAGGTTTCAGGTTTGAATCCTGACGGAGTCACTAAATGTCAGCACGTTGGAAGGGTTGGTTAAAAGATAGCCAACCCTTTTTCTTTGCCCGGAACCGAGTGCATCCGGGTGCTTTTTTCGCCGGCGTACAGACCGGATCGAAAACGCAAAATTTCCGATTTGACTAACATTTTGACTAACACGCGGACGGGTAATCGAAATTCGCTCCCCGTATCCGCTGCATGTCATTTTCCGATAAAAGAAAGAGCTCCTTTTTCTCGCCTTTGTGGCAGGCGTTATCATGTCTAAGTTAAGATTCTTTACTGGCGTGTTCAAATCTTTCGAACCTTTTGACGCCAAAAAGTAGCCCCTTTTCTGGCGATGTCCGACGCGGCTTGGACAGCATGGGATCCCGCAATCGGTCGATATTCGCCGTCGTTTCGATTAGAGATGAAGTTCTTTAAAACATTGCCCCTTTGGCTCGTAATTGTCACGTTTTCTTGCCCGACTAGCGGCCGGCTGGAGGTCTAACTGCTCCAGGCATGTTCCATTGCACCAGATAGGGCAGTCCTTTTGAGAAAGGCACTATATGTTTTTGGAAATAGTCTTCCATAGCATCAACATTTTGCTCAAACAAGGTCCAAAAATCTCTTAGCCCGTTGCCGCCAGGCTCTTGCAAAATGAGGATACTGGTGGTTGGTAACTTTGTATATCAGAAACTCTTCGATTATGAAAACAACAACGTTAGATACGCACCATTTCTCAAAAAGGCATTTTTATCATAATAGATCAGGAGTAATCGTACATATCAAAGGATGGATAAAAGCACAGGAGCCCGGCTGGAAATACAATCGTTTGGGGATTTCCGGCGCAGGTATATTTATACAGGTGACTTTTGCCGGTGCCATGATGGGAGTTCTTGGCCTCGCAGGCGCTTCCCCGTTTGTCTATTCTGTTGGTGTATTATTCGCTTTTATGGCCAACAGCTTCGCATTTGCACAGCTTCCAATGCGCTGGGTATTGGGTGTAATGATGGCGGGTATTGTCTTGGACATTTTGCTCATGCTTTTTTATGGGATTCCGCTACTATACTAATTTTAGAAGATGGAGGTAAACTTTACAGCTCCAGGATCTGACGAATCATTTGATTGGTAAATCCCCATTCGTTATCATACCATGCCATTATTTTCACCAGATCATTTTCCACGACCCTGGTCATTTGCAGATCAATTATTGCTGCAAAGGGGCTTTGGACAATATCCGAGGAGACCAGGGGCTTGTCAGAAGCTGTTATTACCAACCTGTATCGCTCCGTATTTGCCTCTTCACTGAGGATACTATTAATTTCCTTTGCCGAAGTGGCTCTTGCAGCCACAAGCGTAATATCTGAAATAGAACCTACGGCCACCGGAGTGCGTATGGATACCCCATCAAATTTACCTTCCAATCCGGGGAGAGCTTTCGTTGTAGCAAGGGCCGCGCCAGTCGACGAGGGTACGAGGTTCATTGCTGCGGCACGCCCCATTCGCAGGTCTCTTTTGGATGGAGCATCAAGAAGGGATTGGGAGGCGGTATAGGCATGAACGGTATTTAAAATGGCCTTTTTTATGCCAATCCGCCTGTCGATAATTTCCATGATCGGCCCGATATTGTTTGTTGTACAGCTAGCACATGAGAATATGGATACTTTTCCATCCCCGGTATTTACCCCATGTATGACAGTCGGTGTATTTTTGCTTTTGGTTGGACCGGATAGCACAACGGTTTTTGCTCCTGCGAGGAGATGCTTTTCGGCCTCTTCCCTATTAGTGAATACGCCTGTACTTTCTATTACAATGTCTACATCCAGGTCCTTCCAGGGGAGCTTTGCCGGGTCTTTTTCAGATAAATACCTAATTCTTTTTCCACTTATGAGTAAATAGTCACCTTCTGTATCTACATCGCTTTCATATTGGCCATAAATGCTATCATACCGCAGCAAATAGGCGGCATTGTCAATGCCCATGATGTCATTGATGGCTACCACTTCCAATTCAGGAAGATTCATCATTATTTTCAAGGCAGCTCTTCCAATTCTTCCGAATCCGTTTATGGCAATGTTTTTCATTTTTTTCAATTTGTACTTGTTTATGTGGTGCTTTCCCGACCGGTAACGGTTAATTCTACCTCTCCGGGACATGCCTGATCCAAGGGCGGGAAATACACTTCACTGCCTTTCCTACCAAACTGTCTACTGCTGACAAATTCGGCTATCGCATCAATATTTTACCTTTCATTACTACGTGAATGCTGCAATAATAGTCAGCACTCTGTGAAACGACTAAACTCCAGGATTTACCGGGAGGTATCGGAGATGAAGTCCAGGTTTTATCCGGCACTTCGGTTACGTCGTGTGCCACGAGATCCCGATTTATCCAAACTATTGTATCTCCTTTTTGTACCACAAGCTCTGCTGGTTGAAATTTCATTTGCTTGATTTCAACCGTATAAACATTATGCACTTTTTTTGGAGTCGCAGTTGAGCAGCTATTCAGGATAAAAATGACACAAAAGCAGATGCACAATGGGCCTAAACAATATGATTTCATTTTCTCATTTATTTAGATATTTCATTTTGCACCATAATGGCATGTTCAAGGTGCGTCCTTAGGGTAGGAACAACATTCTGAAGTAAATCTTTCAATTCCCTGTTGTTAGCTTGTGGAATTAAAAGACCCTCTACAGTAGAAATTACTGCCTTGTGATAAGCAACTTCATTATCGATGTATGCTTTGTTGAAAGCCATACCGGATTTTGATCGCAACATTCTCTTCGTCTTTTCTGACTCAGACATCAATTTCCTACTTACAGCATTGTCCTTCGGAGTAACTCCTAATTTCTTGACGAGCGCTACTGCCTGGTCAATCACAGCTTTATGATCACTGGCCATTGTTTCGGCAAACCTCAAAATGTCTGAATTCTTCGATTTCATTTTTGCAATCGCAGCATAATTTATATCTATCTGATTAGCCACTACTGCTACAGAAGCTATTTCTGCGTCTGAAAGTTTGTTAACCTGGGCAAACACGGGTACTGAAAACATAAATGAACACGCAATTACACTCGCGATCAGGACTTTGCAATTCATGAGTAATTTCATACAAATGGTTATTAATTGTTAATAAATTGGTTACCATAGATAGAGCAGGAAGATGACGGTTGCTGCGCATGAGGATACGATTTGCTCTCCGGATAACGAATAGAATATAATAAGGTCTTTTTATCCGGTAATATTCGAAAAAAATATTACCGTTTTAAATGTTTAATACCCAGGGCCAACTCCTCATTAAACTCTCCGACCGAATCCGATCGCAACATGTCGTGCATTTGTTTCCGGATAGCTTTAAATTCATCATGGAGCGGGCAAGGCTTCTTTTCGGAACAACTTTTCAATCCCAATCCACATCCGGTGAAAAGCAAGTCTCCATCAACAGCATTTACAATATCTGCCAATGTGTGCCTTCTTGCATTTTCCCCGAGAAAAAAACCACCATGTGGGCCTTTTGCCGATTCAACCAGGCCCTTTCGACCAAGGTCCTGAAGAATCTTCGCTATAAAATGTTCAGGGGAGGCAATGCCTTTGGAGATCTCTTTAATCCCGACTTTACCTCCATGCTCTGTCTTTTGAGCAATAAAAATCAGGGCCCGAATCGCATATTCACATGCTTTTGAAAACATACATTGTTTTAGGCTATGAAGATACGAATGATTCTTCATATAAAAGAGGCTTTTATCTTTTATTAAAGAATAAGCAAGCCGCTTTTTAAAGATCGGTGCGTTGCAATGCAATAATCGACATGGTTAAGTCAACCATTTATCGCCAAATTTAGATTTCAGTGTTTCTCCATTTCATCCAGGGCAATGGATGCATGAGCATAAGCGGCGCCGGCACGCATTTCAGACGCAACCCAAATGGCTTCCATAATTTCCTCTTTGCTCGCTCCTTTTCGCATAGCAGATTTAGTATGCGACCGGATACAATAAGGACATTGCGTTACATGCGCTACGGCCACTGCGATCAATTGCTTTGTCTTTTCAGGAAGCGCACCCGCCTCAAATACCGTTTTACTGAAATTTCGCCATGCTTCTACATTCTTAGGTGCCAAAGAATTCTTTTTATCAGCCAATTCTTTGGTTGCTATTGGATATAAAGATTCGGTTTCCATGATGCTATTTTTAAAAGTACACGTTTCATTTTTTCTTTAAAAACTTACGCAATACATATTGCAATATCCCTCCATGCCGATAATACTCGATCTCGATGTTGGAATCCAGCCGGGCAATGGCCTGAAACTTCAATTCTTTGCCATCTTCTCTTTTTGCGATGACCAGGACCTCCTTTGAGGGTTTCAGGTTGTTGGCAATCCCCGATATGGTCAACACTTCTTTGCCGGTAAGGCCCAGCCTTTCGGCATTGTCACCATCTTTATACTGGATCGGCAAAACACCCATTCCCACCAAATTGCTTCGGTGGATGCGTTCATAACTTTCCGCTATTACGGCTTTAACACCTAACAAAGAAGTTCCCTTTGCGGCCCAATCCCGTGAGGAGCCGCTTCCATACTCCTTACCGGCCAGTACGACCAGGGCTATTTTATTTTGCCGGTATTTAACCGAAGCGTCATACACCGACATTTCTTCGCCATCCGGCAAATACCTTGTATAACCGCCTTCCTTTCCGGATAGCTTGTTTTTAATACGAACATTGGCAAATGTACCGCGTACCATCACCTCATCATTTCCCCGGCGGGAGCCATATGAATTATAATCTTGCTTTTTTACTCCCAGGCCAGTCAGGTATTCACCGGCGGAAGATCTCTCGTTAAAAGACCCTGCCGGGGAAATATGATCGGTGGTAATGTTATCGCCGAGCATCAACAATATCCTTGCCTCTTTAATATCCATTAAAGGTGTCGGATCATCGGAAATATTGTTAAAGAATGGGGCTTCTTTTATATAGGTAGAGCGATCGTCCCAGATATACAATTTATCCTCCCGCACAGCCAGATTTTTCCATATCTCATTGCCTTCGAATATCTCGCAATAGTTCCGGGCAAAATCTTTCGGGGAGACAACGCGGTTCATCAGTTCAATAATTTCGTCGTCTGAAGGCCAAATATCTTTCAAATAAACCGGTTGCCGATTGGGATCGAAACTTATCGGGTCATTCACGATATCGATATCTACCCGGCCCGTAAGGGCATAGATGACGACAAGCATCGGGGACATGAGGAAATTCATCCTTACCTGCGGGTGTATCCTGGCTTCAAAGTTCCGGTTTCCGGAAAGAACGGAAGCGACCACCAGGTCATATTCATCCACAGCCTTAGCAACATACGGCGGCAAAGGCCCTGAATTTCCAATGCAAGAGGTGCAGCCATATCCTACAACATGAAACTGCAACGCTTCCAAGTCGTTTAACAGATCCGCTTTCCTGAGGTAGTCGGTTACTACTTTTGACCCCGGGGCGAGAGACGTTTTAACCCACGGCTTTATATCCAGGCCGCGTTCCCGGGCTTTTCTCGCAACCAACCCTGCACCGATCATAACGAATGGGTTAGAGGTATTGGTGCAGGAGGTGATGGCCGCAATAACAACCGCGCCATCTGAGAGCATCCATTTCTCCTGTCCAACAGTTATCCAAACTGTTTTCATTCCATCTACCAGCTTTTCTTCTATTTTCGTCGTTTGAGGCATCGGCAAGCGGGGGTGACCGGGCTGACTGCCCCCTTCGGCAGACCAGCGTTCTATTTGCGCCTCGGTCTGAGTATATTTCCGCCCATAGGTTTGATCCAACAGGTCTATAAATTTCGATTTGAGGTCTTTTATCAATATTTTATCCTGGGGTCGCTTTGGGCCGGCGGCTGTCGGCTCTATGGTCGATAGATCCAGCTCCACCACATCGGTATAGTCAATTTTCTCGGAACCTGTTCTCCAGAGCATATTGGCTTTGCAATAGTCTTTCACTAAATTCAGCTTTTTTTCAGATCGGTTGCTTTTTTGCATATACTCCAACGTCTTGTCATCAACCGGAAAATAGGTGCTGGTACAACCAAATTCCGGCGACATATTGCCGATGGTGGCGCGGTCCGGAACAGACAGAGAATTGAGACCGGACCCAAAGACCTCTACAAATTTGCCTACGACGCCATATTTTCGCAAAAGCAGGGCAATTGCCAACACCATATCCGTGGCGGTTGAGCCGGGAGGAAGTCTGCCGGTCAGTTTCAATCCGATCACTTCAGGCATAATAAAATAGATCGGTTGCCCAAGGATCGCCGCTTCGGCTTCGATTCCACCGACACCCCATCCCAGCACGCCGATTCCGTTTACCATGGGTGTATGACTATCGGTACCTACCAGCGTGTCAGGGAAGACTTCATCGTTTCGTTCGATTACGCACTGAGACAAATATTCCAGGTTGACCTGGTGACAAATACCCATTCCCGGTGGAACCACGCTGAAATTGTCAAAGGCTTTTTGTGCCCATTTTAGAAATTGATACCGCTCTTTGTTGCGTTTATACTCTTCTTCCATGTTACGGCCGTACGCATATTCCGTACCGAAATAATCCACCTGCACAGAATGGTCGATGACCAGGTCAACGGGTATCAGGGGATTGATCTTATCCGGATCTGCCCCTTTCCTGGCTATTTCCGCCCGAAGGGATGCAATATCTACTACGGCGGGAACACCGGTGAAGTCCTGCATCAATACCCGGGCCGGCATAAAAGGAATAACTTTATCGGAGCCAATGGGTTTCCACCCGAGAAGACTTTCTATATGCTCTTTGGTAACGGCAAAATCATCGAAATTACGGAGGGCATTTTCCAATAGGATCCGGATGGAAAAAGGCATTTTGCCAATGCCGTAACCTTTCTTTTCAAGTTCCTCCAGGTTATAATAAGTAAAGGTTCCACCCGCCGTAGTTAAGGTGCTTTTTAAATGGAAGGGATCTTTGGTCATAACTATACCTTTTAATTGCCTTGCCAATCCGGTGCCTGATCAATAGTTTAAAGAAGAATAATAAGTCGCATTGGACGTTATATGTAGCAAAATTGCCTGAGCATCCAACGCCTTTGCTAAATTGTACGCGGCTTCTGCGACTTTTTTCGCACCAAGTTCATAATCCAATGAGATTAATATTTTTTTCATTTTTCGATAGTTTAAGTTTTATGTAATCTTATCGGTCAATTTCGATGGCTTTGGTTGAAGCCATTCCTTGAGAACAAGCGCTTCATTATGTTCTTCATCTTTTGCTCCATATACCAAAGTCACAACTCCCTTCATAAGTTGCTCCTTCAATATTGCGACCTGGTCCTTATTTTCCTTGACTTCCTGGCGATATTTTTGCTTGAACATTGTCCATTTGCCAGGATCATGGCTAAACCACTTTCCGAAGCGCTGTGCTCGGAGCTATTTCCTTCAACCACAGATCGATGGCTGCTTTTTCTTTTGTCAGTCCCCTCGGCCATAGCCTGTCTACAAGGATGCGTGTGCCGTCCTCTTTATCCGGCTTTTCATATACTCTTTTGATTTTTAGTTTCATAATTAACCTCCTGATTTAAACGGATAACTAAAACTGTACTCTCAAACAGGTTTCTACTTTTACTGTCAAATCCCCTCTTTTATAATCGACTCTTCACCAATACCTAAAAGGGCCAATTGCTTTTCGATCGCTTCCATCATGGGTTCGGGGCCGCACAAATAGATCTTTGTGTCCGAGGTCCTAATATGTTGCCTCAGAAGTCCTTCAGAAATAAACCCATACTCGCATCCTGCCACTTTTTCATCTGAAAGGATGTTAATAAAATTGTTACCCAATAATTCGCTAAATTCCTTTTCCAGGATTATATCGGATTTTGTTTTATTGGCAAAGAGCAGTTTGTTGTTGTGTAGTTCATTTTTTGACCTAAGGAAGCGAAAGATGGAAATAAATGGAGTAACGCCTGCTCCACCCGCAATAAAGACGCCCTCTCCTTTGAAAGCGATAGCTCCAAACACATCGTGTAAAATCAATTCATCATTCTGCCTAAGTGTCAAAAGCTCGTTGGTGACGCCTTTATGCCACGGGTATGTCTTGATGGTAAACTCCAGGTAATGGTCCTCCGGAAGACTGGTGAAAGTAAAAGGTCTTCGTTCTTTGTCCCATCCAGCTTTGTTTATGGAAATTTCGGTTGCCTGGCCCGGAGTAAATCGATACCCGGAAGGTTTTTCAGTTATGATTTTCAATACGTCGTGAGTAACCTTGTTTATCGACCTTATTTTCACAATATATTCTTCCACGGAATGGAGGTTTATAGGTGAGTAGATTCTACAGTTAAAGTGGTGGTGAGCGTCAACAAAAAAAGAGTCTCTTCTATTGCCAAAACGCTATGCGGAATTCTTTCATGCAAGGCAAGCATTTGGCCTTTGCATAATTGTACCGACCGCCGGTCCATATGAAATTGCAGCCGGCCCTCCAATACTTGCAGGCTGATAATTCCATCGGCAGTATGCCTGTTCATTTCCGCACCCTTATGCAATGCGATAAGCACAATTCGAAGGCCATTGGTTTTAAAAACGGTGATGGCATTTCTATCGCTTTCTTTCCAGGGCGCCTCCTCTTTGATCTGTTCCATAAATAATGGTAAATCAATAGCGACGAGCGCGCCATCGATAACACGCTCTCCTTCGGGACGTTGCGCGGTTGCATCATTAAATTTATTTTCCATTTTGAAATTATTTACTCTGCTAATGCCGAAATATCGGCCGGGAAAATCAGATCTGAACAAACGCTGTCCGCGGTCCTTTTAACATGCCTCGCGTATTTTTCAAGGCTTTGATGTAACATGTGTGCATACTCTCTGTCCAATTTGCTGATAGCGCGATTGGCCCTACCTATTTCTCTATTAAGAGTGACCCGCATAGGCTCGACAAAGGGAAAATATTGCTTGATAGCACTTTCAAATTGTCCTATATAGCTTTTTTCCACTTCGTTATAGTAAGGAAGTAATAAAGGATTAACCATAAAGGTTTTCAAATATGCCGATCTGATTGCTTCTGCATTTGGCCGTTTCTGATTTTCGCAAAAACAGGAAGCAAGCACCGAGATTAAAACGGGAACTTTGTATAATAATTCCCGTTCTTCATCTGTTAATTTATAAAATTGCGTAATCATATAGGCTGTTTGAGTCTTTTCCTCTTAACGGCTTCCAGAATCTCATCGTATGCCTGATCGAATTTCCTGATGCCTTCGTCTTCCAGTTCTTGCGCAATGATATCAATATCAATCCCTTTCTTTTTCATCTGCGTCAGTATGACTCCGGCCTTCGTCAAGCCATCTTCCAAGTGGCTCGCCGCCCGACCATGATCACGGAAAGCTTCCAACGTTTCATTGGTTATCGTATTAATGGTTTCCTTACCAATTAATCCTTCTACATATTTTACATCGCTGAACGAAGGATCCTTAGTGCTGGTGCTGGCCCACAGTAAATGCTGGCGTTTTGCGCCCCTGGCTTCCAGGGCTGTAAAAGGCTCCCTCGTAAAAACTGTTTTATACAGAGCATATGCCATTTTTGCAGAAGCAATAGCCACTTCGCCTTTGAACTTACCCAATCCTTTTTCTTCCAGTTGCGGATCGCTGTGGGCATCAATACGACTAAGGAAAAAACTGGCTGCGGAAATGACCCGATCAATGGGTTTATGCGCTTTGATCCGGTCTTCCAACCCGGCAATGTAGGCGGAGGTTACTTGCAAATAACGCTGCAGGCCGAATAGAAGGGTAATATTTATATTTATTCCTTCGCTGATACATTTTCTTATGGCAGTTAACCCTTCCAGGGTGCCGGGAATCTTGATCATTACATTTTTACGGTCGACAAGCCCCCACAATTCTCTTGCCTGCTTTATCGTGCCTTCTGCATCATGAGCAAGACGGGGTGAAACTTCAAGGCTCACCAATCCATCTTCACCACTCGTTCGTTCATAGATCGGTTTTAACAAATCAGCAGCACGTCTGATGTCTTTAACTGCAAGCCGGTAGAAGATATCAGCGTCGTTACTTGTTTGTCGAGAAAATGCATCGATATCTTCATCATAGTCCGAGCTACTGCGAATAGCCTTTGCAAAAATAGATGGATTGGAAGTAATCCCGCCAATAGCATACTCTTCTATCAGCGCCTTGAGCTTTCCAGTATCCATAATTTTTCGGTCAAAAAAATCAAGCCAGACACTCTGGCCTAGTTCATGTATCTGTATTAATGTATTATTCTTCATACAACAATGATATTTTGCGGGCCTCTTCCAATTTTAAAAGTACGACTAACCTTAATAAAAGACTAATTTATCTTTATTTATTGAATTCACAGTCTTACGTTTGTTTATCAAAGCAAATTACGCTTGCCACTAGAACGTTGGCTGAGCCTCATGGGGCGGAGATGCTCTTCTCTTTGCAATAACACTACGCCGTCGTATGCCGCAGGCATGCCACAATCAATGAACTCGACATGGCCATTACTGTTTAAAAGCTTTTCTATCATGGTATCCAAGCGGGTCAGGTCGCATGCCGTATCGCCTGAATACGAACCATATTGTTTTTTGTGTAATTGTTCCTTATCGATCACCATCAAAGAATTCTCTCCTTTTTTAGACGCTAGTTCGACCTTTTCTTGTCCAAATAGAAGACTGTTGCGTCGAAACGCATTGCACATGATATTAAGGAAATACTTATTCCTGAATTGGCTGTCCTCAGAAGTGGCGGATCTTAGCAGTTCCAATATTGCTTCATCACCAATACAGCTCTTTTCCGTAGACATGGCTGCCACTATGTGATGCTTATGTATAGTTGCACTTGCAAACTCTTTTATAGTGGCCGGATCCCCTGCAATTATCAAGGGGCAGAAGGTTTTTTGATAGAGATGGGAAAGATTGAAATTCACCGTTTTGAATAACGTATTTTCAGTTGCACTAACAGCACAATTCCGGGATTTGCGTAAGTCAGGTTCGGGAAAAAGGCGGGGTTGGTAGTACTCGGTCCTATGCAAACCAACTCTTTGCAAAACGTGGTTTTCAAAATGATAAAGTTTTGCCCAACAATCGGTTAGTAGTAGAAAATGTAACCGGGGCGCTGTTTGCCTTTTTTCAATTAGATCTCCTAGATAAAATTGACCGTTGATAAGTAATTTGGTAACAACATGGTGGTTGAGATAAATTACTCTTTCCGTTCCCGAGACGATACTGATCACCACGCTTTTTTTGTCACTGCCATAGTGTAGGTTTTTAACCAGGCCTTCCAGCTTTAACATTGTTCTAAAAACGGTGTCTTCGGAGTATGTTGTGTCTAATCGGGATTTAACACTTGCGAGCACCGAATTTATAGCACGGCTGATTTCATTTTTGCTTTGCACGGTCGGCTGAAATGCCATAGCTAAACCAATGGACGGTTTTTCAGGAACCCGCGAAAAGTCATAGGCTGCTTTTGTCCGGCTAATCGTTGCAGGCATACAATATGATTTAGTTTATTAAAAGAATGTTAGTGCGTCTTATTATCCAATGAAAGTTCGGAACCGAGACGTTGCATTTCATGGTCTTTGTATATACTTATATTCTGCTTCCAGCATTCAGCCTTCTTTTCAATGATGCTCAAATCATTTATATTGTCAAAGTGAATATCAAAAATAGTTAGATAAATAGATGGGTGACTGCAATCTTTAAATGAGCATTGTATCGCCAAGGTCCCGATATGACGTTCAGGTCTGGCTACGGTTTTAACGACCTCACAAAAGGAAAGCTTTCGCAAATCGAACAGGTGAACTTGCGTGGCCTCTTTGGTCTTATCTAGAAACAAAACTTTCCGATTTAGTTTATCCAGGCCAATAATCCTTTTACCCAATTTTTCTATCCCGCCGATAGTCAGTTGATTATCTTTTCTTAATTCATCGAATTCCTGCAACAGGAGCTTCTCTTCCTTTTTAAGTTCAGATCTATTTATCCGCCTTAATATCAGAATAGGTGCGAGTACGACAAGTATGATCAATATGGCTATAATTAATGTGGAAAACATGATTTTAGGTTTACGCTGTTTGTACTAATTAAGGGAAGGAGAGTTATATACTTCCAGTATTGTCAGGTTGTGTTTCGAACAAAAGTATCTCCAGGTAAATTGAAGGCCCTTTTTAAAGCCGATTAGTGCAATTCCAATCGGCGATAAGATTGACACCTTCGACTGCTTGAAATCTACTTTGTCCGGCAATACAATTGTATAGGTCTTGACATGGTTTGTATCTCTGTCTTTCACAATGACTGTAGAGTTCAATCTAACGATATCCGGAGGAAAAGAATCTTTGTCTACTAGCACAGCTTTGCGTAGTTCTTTATTTAGGTTGAGAAACGACAGCTTATTGCGAATACTCATTTTGTTTAACTTTTTTAAATATTGTTTAAGAAGGTGGTATTCTTCCTTAACGACAACAACTTCTTCTTTAGCTTTTTTCATTTGCTGAATTTAAAGTGTGAAATTTATTTGTTTAGGCCTGCTGAGGGGTTTCTGTCTTCCTTGAGAAGAACAACTTTAGTTTGCAGCTTCTGACATGATTGCTGATTTTAGACATAGCCTAAACAACATTACTATCGGGAGGATAATAAGCATGTTATTCAAAATCTAAGATCGATTTTGAAGCTACAGATAGATGAAAAAAATTAAAGTGAAATAGCAAAATGCTCAACCCCGCTACCTATAAGTTACTAGGCCGGGGCAAGCGTACTAAAGTCCTTATGATTGGAAAAGAAGTAGCGAGTAATGCAAAAAAAAGAATTTTGGGAGGCATGTATTTTCCCAGATGACAATACACAAACTTCTGCGGGAAGATAGGACCCGCTGTTGAAGAACATTATATGTTTGTTATTGCGCATCTAAATGTAAATGTAGGTCTATTTCATTGATATATCCTATGATGCCATTTTATTACTGTTAAACAATTGGCAAAATAAATAAAATGAGCCATGACATAGTGGAATACCGGATTGGTTGACTTCTTAACCGTCATGAATCCGCCAGGAGGTCATAATATTCGTCATCTTCGTTCTTTCCGCCAAAACCCTTCCCGATATGGTCAGTAGCACTGAGGAATTCGATAGATCTGATCCATTTAACCATCTCATATCCCAGCTGGTTCTCTACCCGCAGCCTCAATGGTGCCCCATGCTCGGGAGTCAGCGGCTGATAGTTCATTTCCCAGGCCAGGATGCATCCCGGCTTCAAACAGTTGTCCAGCGTATGGGTATCATAGTATACGCCTCCGTAGAGTCCTTCGCCAAAGGAATAGAAGGCAAACAAAAAATTCGGGACCAGTCAAGCCATAAACAAATCTTACCTTCCAACCATCATGACTAAGCAAGAATTCTGGCTATGGTTTGAAGAACACTTGACGGACTTGGAAAAACTGATCATCAGCCAGTCCGTTGACTACTCTATCTATGACGCTCTTACTGAAAAATTGACTCAGTTTGATAAGCATTTGATACCAGAAATCACGATGGATGAACAAGAGCGATATATCCTGATCCTAAGTTGCGACGGGAACCGTGAGGGCATGCCTGCACTCGAATATCTAGCGGAAAACCCAAAGGAATATGCGAATTGGAAGATCGTTAAATACCGACAACCTGGTCCGATGATCTTTATCCCCGTTTGATGGGGTGAAAGTCATGAGAAAAGGTATTCTGCTCTCCTGGATCAAAACTGCAGATAACCGATATCAGCTCACGTTTTATCGCAATTCGAATTACAACAAAACAACATACGAAACCGGCGCCCTACTCCATTTGGATCACACTATCGGCGAGTACAACTCCATGACGTTGATAGAAGAAGTTGAATTTAAACAGCTAGACCATTCTGAAGATATAGGCGGTTTGAAGACGCTTGATAATCTAAAAAACGAAATCGATGCTCTAAGGTAAAATTGCAATGAATGAGTGCTGTCAAAGCCTCTAGGCTAGACCGGTACCCTACTAAGGCTGGCTGCCTTGGAAGCCAGCCAAGAAGTTACCCGGAGATAAAATTGGAATGTTCCGGAACGGATGCAAGACCAGCAAATCTTCATCGCCGGTTATTATGCAGTCTGCGTCAATGGCCAGGGCCAAAGCCAAAAACTTATCGTCTTTAGGGTCACGGCAGGCAATTACAGGAACATTTACATCAATCAACTGGGACATCAATTCCATTTGGCTAATAGCAGCCAGCCGCTCATCCAGCGAAATATATTTGTCAAATTTTGGTCTTGTAAATACCTCCGAAAATTCGGTAAATGTCTCTTTGGAATGAACGAGAATGCCATTGACCAAGGCCAGATCAAAAGCTTTCCGCGCGGTCGAAGACGGCAAAAGATGGGCGCTTACCAAACTGTTGGTATCGAATACAAAAACCTTAGTCATTCGATTTCAGCAATTCTTCCAGAATCTCCGGGGTTAGACCGGCAGCCACTGCCTTAAATCCAATATCGTCAAGACTCTTCTTATAGTCGGGCAATGATTTATCATTGATGGCTTTTTTTAGCATCAAGCTCACCACCTGATTAAACTGCTGTTTGCTTTCCGGCGAAAAATTCCGGTAAATCTTTCCTGTACTGTCATCCACCTCCAAAACAATTCTATCCATAACATTCGATTTACTCAAATTTACAATGAAATCCAGGATTTTGCAAATACATGAAAACAAGACCATTATACCTTGGAAATCAAACGTCCTTGAATCGTCTCAATTTGTCTCATCCATTCCTCCGATCCGATAAAAAAACATCTAGTAGAGCTGGCAGTTTTTTGTTACCGGGGCTTTATAACCCCAGATTTGGATGCAACTCCTGAGGATTTTTTCTCCTTTGCGAAAGATACTTAGCGACTTTTCTAAGCGAGTTCAATCTGTCAAGCCCTACTCCACACCAAATGTCGACGACTTTATTATGTTCGAATTTGATCAAAATAATATGTTCCTCCTCGCCAATTCCGCCAGTCAAATAGGTCATTACAAATACATCTCTGCTCATTGCAAGGAACTCTAATTTGCGTCGTGGAAGGGTCTGAGGGGATGTACATCAGCATTGAAATTCCTCTTTCGGATTGGCCAACGAAAAGCCCCCGGTGAGATAATTCAACTCTTCCTCAATAAAGGTAGGGATAGCCTTTTTGCTGTCGTAAACTTGAAACTTATCGTGATTGATGTCGGAAAGAAACTTGTCTAAATTCCGGTTAAAATAAATTCTTACAGAATCAATGTCATATTTGTTGGAAGATTGGCCGAAAACAGCTACAGTTGAAAATATCAACAATAACAATGGAGAATATCTTCTAAGTGACAACCCATTTTTCATACTTCCGGGAATATTTATTTCTATAAATCAGTTAGAATTCCAAGGTCAAGACTATCCTGAAGTTAGCTTTCCTGGCTCACTCGTTTAACTTTGCACACAAACCAGGGCACGGGCTCGCATCCGGTTTCCTCAGCATTCATGTAGTCTGTAACGGCCTTCCAATCTGGTATATCATCAAAGAGCCCAGGGCGATTTAGCGTCAGATGAAACCGTTCACTCAAATCCTTCGCCATATCGTGACACCAAAAACTATGAAAATCTCCGCCGGATTCGACCCCGATAATATCAAATCCCAGGAATGTTTCCCCCTTGCACTGATCCTCGGGAATCAGTTTAAGCAAGTTATCATATAAACCGAGAGTTCCATATTCCTCCTTTCTCGGTTTAAATTCGGAAAGCAAGTCCGCAGCCTCGGATTCCGAAAAATAAACACTCATCATTTGCTGGGCGCGATCTGGAAGATGAGGCTGGTGGTCTGACTGTAAATCCCGTACATCCGCTGACCTTCATCAATGGGGTGCTGGAGCTGATCAGGAAAAGGAAATGAGGATGGATTTCCCCCCGCAAAATAAGCCTCCACGTCGTTTCCGATCATTGTAGCCTCCTTCTGCGAGATCAACTTACTTTCCCGGGCATACCGAACGGCGGACTCCGCAATGGTGGCTGCTCCAAATGCGGTGTATCCGGCGCGCCCTGGCAAGCCAGTAACAACATCCAACATATTGTTATCATAACTTTCATTTCTTTGAATTCGTCTGGTCCAGCGCCGCCTTCAGTCCCTCCGCGATCTTCCCTGGCTCACCCACTCCCCAAAAATGCAGCATGAACAATCGCGGCTCATCAAACAGCATGTGGTTGTGTATGGCTGTCACCGTTATCCCATGCGATTCCAAAGCCTTGACCACCTTGTTCACCTCATCCGCCAGCAATACAAAATCCCCCGTGGTTCCGACCTTGCTGCCAGCCATCTGCAAATTGATACCCGTCGCCATCCCCATCGGCGCCGGCATTTCCATCCCGCTCTCCATCAGCTTCTCGTTGCGCGGAAACCCATAAGACAATACATTCCCGCTTTTCTTCCCCTTTGACCCCAACACCGCCTCCACCGCCGACCAGTCCGGCGCAGCCATAGCGACTGGAGCACCCCGCGCTCCCAATGGCGTCCCCGTTACAGCAAAGACTTGTTTGATCTTCCCGGCTAATGTCACGGCATCCCCACTCCCGGAAAAGTGCAGGAACTTGATCGCGGGCTTCTCCCCGACCAAATGATTGTGAATAGCCGTCACCCCCAGCCCCACTTCCACCAGCTTCGCCACGACGGCCGGCTCCTCCGAGTCCAGCATACACAAATCTCCCATCATCATCGACTCCGATCCCATCCCGTGGAGGGCCACCCACGACGTCAGCGCCAGCCCCGGCGCGACGGAAAAGTCGCCCACACTGATCTTCAGGTCCGATCGCGGAAACGTCACCCGGTATACATTCCCCGTGACCGTCCCCTTCCGGTCAAAAACTTTATCCAGCCCCGCAGAATCCACCTGCGCGCTACAACACAACATCAGTGTTACGCCAATCAAAAACAATGATAGCTTTTTCATAATGAAGCATTTTAATGCTACAATCTACACCCACATTTAGAAAACATTTGGAAGGCATTACAAGCCGCCAAAGATGCGCCCCTTTCCAAATTCATGCCTACTGCTACTTCCGGCAGGAGCAATTCCTTTAAAGGCGCCAGCACCTATACCTATGGGCTCCAGCGCCCCCGCGACACCCTCCTGACCAAGGCCACGACGAACGGTGAGTGTTTTTATTGAACATTGATTTTCAACAACTCACTTGGAGTTGTCACTCTTTCCGAATCATGTTAAATCGGTGCTGGAGCTGATCGGGAAAAGGAAATGAGGGCAGCCGGCTATCCTTTTGCGACAAAAACTTTGATGCCTTCGTCCGGAAAGCTTGCCCATTCTTTCAGGATCTGGCTGTCGATGGGTTCATAGATGCCCTTTTGCTCCCTGCCCTCCGATAGCTGCTTTAAAGGGGACAGTAAGAAGTAGCTGGGCTCCATATAATCCAGGCATTTGCCGTGTGAAAAGCCGTTCACCTGCACATATTGGAAACCCTGGCTTTTCAACTCTTTGAGGGTGTGCAGCGTCAGGGGAACAGCCGCATCACCATTATCTTTTTCTTCACTCTTCATCGGGTCTTTTTGCCATGGCAGGTTCTCCGACTTTCCCGGCTTGAACCGGGCCTTGCATAGCGTCCTTCAGCTGGACAAGTTGCATTCTCGCCGATCGAATATTGCTCCATTGCTGACCATCCCTGTTACCGGGAAGGAAGGCATCCAGGTCCTGGGCCGTCTTCTCCACGAATCGGAGGATCAAATGCCCGTTCAGTTTGCATTGCTTCAGACCTTTGATCGACGCATTGATAAACCTTTTAACATCCTCCTCGCACCGGGCACACAAAATCAGGTTGATCAATTTACAACGATATTCAGTGATGGTAAGGGACATATCTTTTGAATGGTTATTGGGGCTTGCCCTTTTGCTTTTCAGCGCACATTGGACTACCCCTCTTTTTGAATAAATGCCACGACTCCACTGTCCCCAGAACTGGCCCAATCGAGCAATATCTTACTGTCGATGGGTTCATAAATTTCTTGTTCAGCCGTCGGCACGCCGGTCCACGGCATAGGCCTTGATCAGTACAAAACAAAACCCTAGATCTTTCAATTCCTGGAGACTCCGCGCCGTTAACGGGACACCTATTTTGGAGTTCTTCATGCGGCAAAGCTAAACAAATAGCAAGGAGATTATGGTGATATTTTTGACTTTGAAAAGTGACAAAGATCACCCAAATAACTACGTGATGACGAAAATTTCCTATTTCCATGACGACACGCCATTACAAGCTACCGCCAGCCGCGGCCGCCGGCCAATTCGGTCAATTATTCCCACAAGTCTGCCTGCCCGATCCTGGCCACGGTCCCGGACGAAGGAACAGTCGCCGCTTCATTGATCAAAGATGCGTGCGAAATGATTCTCCAGGTGACTTCGCATCCCCACCCGAAAGGCTTCCGGCGTCCCGTTCTCCAATAGATCGACCAGCTGTTTATGCGAAACAAAGGTCTTCAGCAGGGATTGTTTCTTCAACAACCCGCTATTATGTACATAATCGAAGATCGGCAACAACATCTTTTGAAACTTCTTCATCGTTTCGTTACCTGTGATCTCATATAGCTTGCTATGAAACCGGATCTCATGTTCTATATTGAATACATGATACTGCGTCACCGGCGGCTCGCCGGCGACGATCGCATACAACTCCTCGATATCCTTTTTAGTGATCCGGTGATATAGCAGGTCCGCCATCCCGATCTCGAGCACCAGCCGCAGCTCGAACATCTCCTTCAACGTTCCCTGATCCAACACATACGGATTGATGCTCTTACTCATGATCCCAAACACATCGGGACTCGTGATCACGGCGCCCTTTTTTTTCTTCGACTCGATCAATCCCATGGTCCGCAAGCGCAACAACGCCTCCCGGATCACCGTCCTGCTCACTCCCAACGTCTCCGCCAACTCGATCTCCTTGGGAATGCTATCCCCAACCTTGAGCTTTCGCTGCTTCAACAGCCCTACAAGATTCGCTTCCACCTTGTCAACAAGAGAACGGGTATCGATGGCGGATAAGCTGGTGGAAATTGGCGAAGGTTCCATAATTATGTATTACTTATTTGTATATAGCAGTAAAGATAGGCCAAAAATAGAACATCTCCCAATCATTGATAATCATTCAATTAAAAAATAATTTGGTGAAATCGTGCGAAAATCACTAATTTTATTATGTAATACATAATATTTTTTGCCATAGAAAATGTTATTAAACTCAACTGCATGAAAACGCTTCTTACCAAAATCGCCCTGCTAATCCTGGCAGCCGGCTACGCCCTTCCTGCCTGGAGCCAAACCAAAACGATCACCGGGCAGGTCACGGGCGAAGACAACAAACCCCTCCAAAATGTGAGCATCACCGTGAAAGGCAAGGCCGCCGGCACCCAGACAAAAGCCGACGGCAGCTTCGCCATCGACGCGGCTCCCGGCCAGGTGCTGCTCTTTAGCTCCGTGGGCTATGAGCCCGCCGAAGTTCGCGTCGGCCAAACCGCCCTCGTCCAAATAACATTGCAACCCGGCTCCAAGAAAATGGATGAAGTCATTGTCGTCGGTTATGGAACCCAGGTACGGCGTAACATTACCAGCTCGATAGGAAAACTGGACACCTCCGTTCTCCGGACCACGCCGATCGCCAACGTCGCCACCTCGCTTCAAGGCTCCGTCGCCGGCTTACAGGTGGTCAATGCCAGCGGCACCCCGGGGGCGACTCCTTCCATCTTTCTGCGCGGCGGCGCGTCGATCAACGCCCCCGCCCCACCGCTGGTCGTGGTTGACGGCATCGTCCGGCCCTCGCTTAACGACATTGCCGCCGGCGATATCGCCTCGATCGAACTGCTGCGTGACGCGGCTTCCACCGCGATCTATGGCGCCCGGGCCAACAATGGCGTCATCCTCGTGACGACAAAACAGGGTAAAGCCGGCAAGGCCCAGATCTCCTATAAATTTACCGGCGGCTATAATACCCAACGCCAGGGCTACAAGTATATGAATGCCCACGACTATATCTATTATAATCGGCTGGGCAACCTCAACTCCGGCCGTACACTCGCCCAGGTCAACGCCGCGCGCGGCTATGGCCTGCTTGCCGACGCCGCAGACCTTGCCTCCTTCGATATCCGCACGCTCAATGGCAATCAAAACTTGCTTTCCCAGGGCTGGGACACCGTGAGCGACCCCATGGGCGGCAGCACCATCATCTTTAAAGATCACGGCGGCGAAGTAGCCAACGCCCTCTTTCGGAACACCCATACCCAGGAACATTATATCGACGTCGTCGCCGGGAATGACAAGGGCCGTTTCTTCTCCAGCTTCGATTACTTCAAGCAGGATGGGGTAATCGTAGGCTCGAGCTACCAACGGTTCAATGGCACAATGAATGGTTCCTACAAGATCAGGCCGAATCTGGAAGTTTCGTCCGGCGCCACAATCTCGACTTCGAATGAACTGGGCGTTCCTACGACCGGCAGCCCCGTAGGCGGCGAAGCCACGACGAACGAGATCAACACCATCTACCGCACGCTTGCCCTATGGCCAACCTTTAACCCGTGGCTCGACTCCGCCCGCACCCTTCCTAATCCCGGTAACTCCAACTCGGATGGTAACCCCCTGTATGACCTCAGCAAGATCAGCCGCCGCAATGTCGTGAACCAGATCTCGGTGAACGGCTCGGTCAAATACGATATCATCCCCGGCCTTTACCTCCGGCTCACGGGCATGGCTTACTACAACCAAAATGTCCAGCAGTCGTTCCAGCAGGCTACGCAGAGCTATGCGCAACTATTCTCCAATCCACCGACCTTCACGACGACCCGGCCCAGCATCGACTACAACGCCAGCACCTTTCAGCAACAGTACAACGGCATCCTGAACTATACCAAAACCATCGCCGACAAACATCACTTAAGTGTTATGCTCGGCTCCGAATACTTCGGCCAAAAGAACCAGGCCATGCAGGTCTATGGTACGAATGCCCCCACCGACTTTATCTCCACCGCTAACGCATCCACGACGTTTGCCGCCGGCAATAACTACAGCACTGCCGCCCAATACGCCATCGTTTCGGGTTTTGGCCGGCTGACGTATGACTACGACGAACGCTATCTGCTCACGCTAGTGGGCCGCGAGGACGGCGTCTCCAATCTGGCGGCAGCAAAACGCTGGGGCTTTTTCCCCGGCATGTCCGCCGGCTGGAACGTCCACAACGAAAAATTCTATCAGAACAGCAAGTTGTCGAATTACGTGTCCACCATCAAACCGCGCATCAGCTACGGTGTCAACGGCAACGCTTCGCTGAGCACGATCTCGCAATACCAGGTACAGGGCGTATTCGGCGCGCAGACGAACTACGACGGCGCCGGTGGCTATCTCAATACCGTACCCGTCAACAGCGGTCTCAAATGGGAACAAAGCGCCACGCTGGACTATGGCGCGGACCTGGGTTTTCTCAACAACCGCATCACGGTGATGGGCGATGTCTATATCCGCAAGACCACCAACCTCCTTACCAACCTCACGTTGCCGAGCTATGTCGGTTTCAACTCCGTAACCACCAACCTATCCACGCTGCAAAACAAAGGCTACGAGCTCACCGTCAACGCCAATATCCTCCGGCTTCATAACGGATTCAGCTGGGATATGAGCGCTAACCTAAGCTTCAATGAGAACAAGGTACTCAAGCTGCCGTTCAATGGTAACGCCCATAACAGGCAGGGAGGGATTCAGGTATGGGACGAGAAAACGGGCAACGAGATCTGGGTCGGCGGCATCCAGGAAGGTCAGGCGCTTGGCAATGTCTATGCCTACAAGCAGGTCTCGATCTTCAAAGACGCCGGCGACGTGCAGAAGATCGCGGGCGACCGCGTGGACCTCGTGGCCGGTATCACGGGACCCAATCTTGCACCGGGTTCGCGCGGACATATCACGCCCGGCGATGTCAACTGGAAAGACCTCAAGGGCAACGACACCATCGACACCCGCGACCAGGTGTATATCGGCAATATCTATCCAAAATATACAGGCGGTTTCTCCACGACGTTCGGGTACAAAAACCTCTCACTCTATTCCCGTTTCGATTACGCGCTCGGGCATACGATCTACAACGATCTCGTCGCCCGGACGCTGGGCCAGTACCAGGGGACATTCAATTTCATCGAGCGGCAAAAGAAGGCCTGGTCCCCTACGAATGAGGTAACAGATGTCCCCAAAGTGTATTATGCCGACCAGCTCTATAAGGACAACTACACCCGCAGCAACAATGCCAATGCCGTGTTGAATAGCAACAACTCGCATTTTTATGAGAAGGGTAACTATCTCGCCTGCAGGGAGATCACGTTGTCGTACAATCTGCCGGCGAGCCTCCTGGCGCGCACCAGATCGCTTAGCCAGTTCCGCGTCTACGTCAGTGCCGACAATCTCTTTTATGTCACCCGCTTTAGCGGCTATTCGCCGGAACCGCCGGTGAACAGCAGCGGTCAGATCAACGGCATTTACCAGGGCACCTATCCCACGCCCAGAACCTATGTACTGGGGGCACAGATCACCTTCTAATCCAACAAAACAGCAACAATGAAAAATTATCTAAGCATACTTACCATCGGGCTGGCCGCCCTCACCGGCCTGGGCTCCTGTCAAAAACAGCTGAACCTCTCCCCCATCAGCAATATCAGCAATGCGAACTACTGGCAGACGTCAAGCCAGTTCGATGCCTTTGTCACCGGTGTTCACACACAATTCCGCAGCGACAACGCAACCATGCAGGTACTGGGCGAGATGCGCAGCGACATCTTCGGCACCGATCCCGGCAACCTGGGATCCTTTACCGGCGAGGCCACGCAGGGCGAGGAACGCAGCTGGCTCAATACGCTTACGCTCACCGCGACGCCAGTGACCAATTTCGGCGGGTTCTATTATAATATTGTCCAGCTCAACCTGCTCATCAGCAAGCTGAACACGACCAGCGTCGTGCCGGCCGCCAACAAAAGCTACTATCTCGGCATCGCCTATGGGATGCGGGCGTTCTATTATTTTCAGCTGATGCGGTCCTGGGGCGGCGTGGTCATTCAAACGGCGCCCGTGGGCTCCTTTACTATCTCCGCGCTCGCCAAACCGGCTTCCTCCGCAGCCACAGTCACGGCGCTGATCAAAACGGATATCGACAGTTCGCTCACGAACTTCGGTTCCAACTATGCCTTCTTCTCCGGTTTTGGTAAGGCCTACTGGTCAAAGGCGGCGACGGAAATGCTGGAAGCCGAAGTCTATCTGTGGACCAGCTATCGCGGCGGCAGCACGGCCGACGCCGCCACTGCGCTGAATGCCCTCAACGACATTCAGACCAATGTGCCGTCCTTAAAGCTCGTTAACACGAATACGTCCGTAACAGGCGCCGTCGCCGGCAGCGGTCTTCTGTCGCCCTACGCCAGCGTATTCTCGTCAGCGAACCGGGACAATTCCGAGATCATCTTCGCCTCGCATTATTTGTACAGCACCACCGTCAACGAAGCGACCATGGGGTTTGTCACGAGCTCGTTCGTCCCGCAGACGGGGCTGATCTCGAACTTCTACGACTCCGTAAATAACACCAAATTCAATCCCAATACCACCGGCAACTGGGGCGGTCTGCTCCGGGCACCCGTGAAGATCGCGACCTTTCGCCAGTTCAATCCCCTGGATTCGCGTGCGCTGGCGTCGATCCAGCCGGCCTACACCTATTCCGGTGGCGCGTACACCATTGCCGGTTGTTTTGTCGACAAATACCAGGGCGAGTTCGTCGCCGGTAACCGCGCGATCGACAATGACTTCCCGATCTACCGGTACGCAGATCTCTTATTGCTGAAAGCCGAAGCAGAGATCATCCTCGGCACCGATCCGTCGAACGAGATCAACGCCGTACGGGCCCGGGCCTATGGCGCCAACTACAATGCCGCTACTATTGGCTATCCAAACCAACCCATCGACGCCAATCCCAGGGAAGCACTGCTGCAGGAACGGCTCTACGAATTCATCTTTGAAGGGAAAAGATGGTATGATCTCGTCCGGATGGATCCCGCCGGCTCCTATGTATTCGAACACACGACCGCCACACAGGCCTACCAGTTGCTTTGGCCAATCGATGTGGCCGCTTTGACCAATAATCCCGACCTGGTTCAAAATCCCGGGTATACTTCAAATTAACAACCACATGAGACTACAACGACTAGAGGGACTAATTGCGGCCCCCTTCACTCCGCTGAACACGGATGGAAGTATTAACGTAATATTGATCCGGGAATACTATGTTTTTCTGAAGCGGAATGGCCTCACCGGCGCATTCATCTGCGGTTCGACCGGCGAAGGCGCCTCCTTATCCCTGGCCGAGAAGAAACAGGTAGCGGCCGCATGGGCGGAAGCCACCCGGGGTGATCAATCGTTCAAGGTCATGCTGCTGGTCAGCGGAAACAGCCTTGCTGAAGGCGTGGAGCTGGCGCGGTATGCACGGGACCTGGGTCTTTATGGGATCTCGCTGGCCGCCCCATCCTATTTCAAGCCGGCCGATATCGGTACGCTTGCGGCGGTCTGTCGCGAGGTAGCCTCGGCTGTTGGGGATATGCCTTTTTACTATTACCATATCCCTGTGCTCACGGGCGTACCCTTCACGATGTACGAATTGCTGACGGCCATCGGTGATACGATCCCCAATTTCGCTGGGATCAAATACACCCATGAGGACTTTATGGATTTCCTCAGCTGTCTGCACTTTAAAGACAGCCGGTACGACATGCTCTGGGGTCGCGACGAGAACATGCTGCCGGCGCTCGCGGTGGGCGCCCGGGGCGCGGTGGGGAGTACCTTCAATTATGCCGCACCGCTTTATAAGCAATTGATCTCAGCCTATGAACGCGGCGACATGGCGTGTGCACGGATATGGCAACAGCGCTCCATCGATATGATCCGGCTGCTGGGTAAATACGGCGGTATTGCCACCGGAAAAGCATATATGAAGCTCATAGGTCTCGACTGCGGTGTATTCCGGCTGCCGGTAAAAAATATGTCCGATGCTCAATTTGAACATTTTAAAAAGGATGTGTCCGCTCTTGATTTTGATGCATTCAAGTCTAAGTGATCCGGTGTGCCCTGCGTGGTCCGTCGTCGCCCGGCTTCCCGTACCCGCCGGCCGCTCCACGCAAATCGGAGTGGCCGGCCCCTTCTCGGGGATCAGCGGTAACGCCCTGATCGTTGCAGGCGGGTCCAACTTCCCGGACAAAAAACCCTGGGAAGGCGGCAGGAAAGAATATGTAGACGAGGTCTATATCCTGGAAAGACGCGCCATCGCAGCAGCCGCGAGCCCTAAGGCCGGAGCTGCGGTGTCTTACAAATGGTACACCGCGACGTCCTTCCGCCTTCCGCAAAAGCTGGCTTATGGGGCAAGCGTAACGGTGCCCGAGGGCGTGCTCTGTATCGGCGGAGAAAACGCAGGCGGCTATTCGAAAAAGGTCTTCCTGTTGCATTGGGACTCAGCAGGCAAACAGCTCCATTACAAGGATCTGCCCGACTTGCCGATCCCGCTGGCCAATGCCGGCGCCGCGCTCATCGGCAACACCGTTTATCTTGCCGGCGGCGAGAACGCCACCCGCGCCCTGGCCAGTTTCTTTTGTCTCGATCTCACTCATCCAACGCATTGGCAAACGCTACGCGATCTGCCGGTAGCGCTATCGCACACGGCGGCCGTTGCAGTAACTGCTGCTGCCGATCCCGGCACGGGCAAGACAGCGCACGCATCGCTTTACCTGATCGGCGGTCGAAGCAAGACGGCTTCCGGCATTAGCACGCTCCACAACACCGTCTTCCACTATGATCCTTCGATGCGGGCCTGGAGCCAGATGCATTCCATTGGCGATGGCGCTTATCCGCCTGATCTGGCTGCGGCCAATGCGGTAGCGGATGACGACGGCGGCATCCTGGTGATCGGCGGGGACGATGGGCGCATCTTTCATGAGTTGGAGGCCCTCAACGTTCAACTCGCCGCGACTACCGATGACGCTTTGAAACGACAATTGCAGCGGCAAAAGCTGGCGATCATCGATCACCACCCAGGGTTCTGGCGAGGTATCCTTCGCTATGATCCGGCGCAGGATCGCTGGACACAACTGGGTGACCTGCCGATGCCGGCGCCCGTGACGACTACAGCGGTCCGTTGGGACAATGTCCTTGTGATCCCCTGCGGTGAGGTCAAGCCGGGGACACGGAGCGCCGACATACTCCTGTGCGACCTGCAATCTCTAACCACGCAGGCCAATGCGGCTAAATCAGTCCAGCCATGAAAGTGTCGAAACGATATGCCTGGTTCGTCGTTGGACTCCTGTGGGGCGTGGCCCTGCTGAATTATATGGACCGACAGATGCTGTCGACCATGCGGCCCTCAATGGAAAAGGCCATCCCCGAACTGCGCTCCGCGGAGAACTTCGGTTATCTCATGGCCATCTTTCTCTGGATCTACGGTTGTATGAGCCCGGTAGCGGGGTGGATAGCGGACCGCTTTAACCGCAAATGGCTCATCGTAGCCAGCCTGCTCGTCTGGTCTGCCGTCACCTCCGCCATGGGTTTCGCACATAGCTTCCATCAACTCTACGCATTGCGCGCCCTGATGGGAATCAGTGAGGCGCTTTATCTGCCGGCGGGCCTTTCCCTCATCGTCGACTATCACTCCAAGGGTACCCGCTCACTCGCCGTGGGTGTACACATGACGGGTATCTACCTTGGCCAGGCCCTTGGCGGTTTTGGCGCCACCGTGGCCGCCTTCTATAGCTGGCATGCCACCTTCCATTGGTTTGGCTTCATCGGCATCGCCTATGCCATGTTGCTTGCTCTTTGCCTGCGGGAAAAAAGATCAGCCGGTCCGCAGCCCGCCACGCAGCCCACAATCGCCAACCCCCGTGCATTGTTCCGCACCCCCGCCTTTTATATCATCCTCATTTATTTCGCGGCGGCAAGCGTACCCGGCTGGGCCGTCAAGAACTGGCTCCCTACCCTCGCCGCCCAGAACCTGCGGCTCGACATGTCGATGGCGGGCCCTATCGTAACGATCACCCTTTCCATGGCATCGCTGCTGGGTGTACTCGCCGGGGGCGTGGTATCCGACAAATGGGTAATCCGCACGAGCCGCGGTCGCATCTATACCAGCTGTATCGGCCTGTCTCTCACGATCCCCTCCCTCCTGCTGATTGGCCTGGGCCACTCCACGGTAGACACCATCGCCGCTATGTTCGGATTCGGTGTGGGTCTAGGCATCACTGACGCCAACTATATGCCGATCCTATGTCAGTTCGTACCGCCGTCCTCCCGTGCTACCGGCTATGGGCTCATGAATACCACCGGTGTCTTCGGCGGCGCCTGGATCACCGGTCTGCTGGGAAGATCAACGGATGAGGGCCATCTGGGGACCGGCTTTGCCGCCCTGGCCAGCATCGTCCTGTTGGCGGTCGTTTTACAATATATTTTCCTTAAACCGAAATCGAATGAATTATAGCATAGAAGATCTTCAGCAGCTTGCCGGCTTCTACAAAAGCCGCCTGCTCGATGATACCGTCCCCTTTTGGTTCCCCCGCTCCTTTGACCGTGACCATGGCGGATTCTTGCTGATGCGCGACGCCGACGGCAGCCTCATCGATGACGACAAGGCGGTCTGGATCCAGGGTCGTGCGACCTGGTTGCTATCGACGCTCTACAATACCGTCGCGCCGCGACCCGAATGGTTGGACGGCGCCAACCTTGGTTACGAATTTCTCAATAGACATTGCTTCGATACGGACGACCATATGTTCTTCCACGTTACACGAGACGGACGACCGTTGCGAAAACGCCGCTATTTTTTCTCGGAGACGTTTTACGTCATCGCAAGTGCCGCCTATGCGCAAGCCACAGACAATATCCGGGCGGCCCACCTGGCCCGGAAAGTGTTTGGCGACTGCATTGCCTACGCCGCCGGCGAACGACCGTTACCCGCCAAATATACCGGAACCCGTCCCTCGAAAGGCATCGGCGTGCCGATGATCATGATCAATACCGCCCAGCAGCTACGGGCTACCATCGGCGACCAGCGGTGCGACGAGTGGATCAGTCGGTGGATCGAAGAGATCGAGCGGGACTTCGTCAAAGACGATATCGCCTGCGTGATGGAACAGG
The DNA here is from genome assembly GCA_025934485.1 of Chitinophagaceae bacterium. GTDB lineage: Bacteria > Bacteroidota > Bacteroidia > Chitinophagales > Chitinophagaceae > Puia. The sequence continues at coordinate 4,908 of JAICXX010000013.1, read as the reverse complement.
TTGCCCCCAACGGCGACATCATCGACCATATCGACGGCAGGACCTTGAATCCCGGTCATGCCATCGAAGGCGCCTGGTTCATCCTTCATGAAGCCGCCCACCGGGGCAACGACCCGCACCTGATCAAACTCGGCTGCCGGATGCTCGACTATATGTGGGCGCGTGGCTGGGATGAGGAATATGGCGGCATCTTTTATTTCCGCGATGTCTACGGAAAGCCGGTCCAGGAATACTGGCAGGATATGAAATTCTGGTGGCCGCACAACGAGACGATCATCGCTACCCTTTTAGCCTATCTCCTTACCGGCGATCCTAAATACGCCGGATGGCACCGGCTTGTACACGGATATGCCTATTCGAAATTCCCCGACGAGACACACGGCGAATGGTTTGGTTATCTCCACCGCGATGGCGGAGTCGCCCAACCCGCCAAAGGGAACCTGTTCAAAGGACCGTTCCATCTCCCGAGACAAGAATGGTATTGTACGCATTTACTCGACTCGCACCTCAAAAAAAACAATTCATGATCGCTCTTTTGCTGCTCTATCTCCGTCTCGCCCCCATCTTCGCCGATCACATGGTCCTGCAACGCGACCAGCCGCTGCACTTCTGGGGCAAAGGGCTTCCAGGCGCCACGGTATGGGTAAGCTTCGCCGGCGAACGCCGCAGGACAACCGTAAAGAAAGACTCCACCTGGAGCCTGTTTTGCCATAAACAAAAAGCCAACGCGAACCCGCAACAACTCATGGTCAGCAGCGGCCGCGATAGCATATTTCTAAACGATATCCTCATCGGTGATCTCTGGCTTTGTCTGGGCCAGTCGAATATGGAATTTCCTATGAGCCGGGAAATGCATTTCAAAAGCGAAGTACGACAAAGCAACCAACCGCTGCTCCGGCTCTACAATCCCACTTATATCGGAAAAGACGTTTATGGTAAACCTTACACCGACTCCATGCTACTGGCTCTGCAGCCGGCAAGCTTCTACTCCGGAACCTGGCAGCATTGCGACAGCAATACGGTTGGGACCATGAGTGCCGTAGGCTACTATTTCGGCAAGACGATCGCCCGCCGCGAACAAGTACCCGTAGGCCTCATCAACCTGGCCATCGGCGGCTGCCCGGCGGAAACCTTTATCAGCAGGCAAGCGCTAAGCAAAGGCCGCTTCGCCGCGAAGACCGCGGGTAACTGGCTTACAAACGACGCCCTCCCGGTATGGGTCCGCAAGCGTGGGCAGGAAAACATTGCTGGCAATACCCACGCCATCGGCGACGGTCAGGGGCCGAACCATGGCTACAAACCGGGTTTCGCCTATCGGGCGGGCATCGAACCCATCACCCCGCTGCCCATTCGCGGCGTGATCTGGTACCAGGGCGAAAGCAACGCGCAGGAACTACCGCGGATTACCGAATACAATGCGCTCATGAAGGTTCTGGTCGCAGGCTATCGGAAAGCCTGGCATCAACCCGCATTGCCCTTTTACTGGGTACAATTATCTTCGATCGACACGGCGCATTATGCCTCCCAGTACTGGCCGCAGTTCCGGGATGATCAACGCCAGTTGCTGAATCAACTACCACACGGCGGAATGGCCGTCAGCAGCGATCTCGGCTTCAAAAACGATGTTCACCCCACGGACAAAAAGGATGTCGGCGAACGCCTCGCCCGCTGGGCCCTCGTCCGGGACTACGGTCTCGACACGCTTCCCAGCGGCCCTCTACCGATAAGCGTAAGCTATCGGAATGATACCGTGACCGTAACCTTCAAATATGCTCCTATGGGCCTGCAAACCGCCGACGGCCAATCCCTCCGCGGCTTCTCGCTCGACGGTCTCACCGACGCTGCCGCCACCATCGGCGATGATACCATCATGATCCCCGCAAAAGAAAAACCCGCGGCCGTTTACTACGGCTGGAAACCGTATACCGACGCTAATCTCTGCAACGGCGAAAAGCTTCCCGCCTCCACGTTTAAACTGATTCTACCATGAAAAAGATGCTCGCCCTGTTTCTGGGTCTCTCCTTCTGCGCCCAACAGCCCTATGTCTCCGCCCGGCAGCCATCACTTCCCGCAGCAGGTCACCAACATATACCATCATCGGTCCAACTGGCAGGCCCAAGCCCCGTATTCGTCTCCGGTGAGGACGGCTACCGCTCATTCCGCATTCCGGCAATCATTAGAGCCGCAAACGGCGACCTTCTCGCGTTTTGCGAAGGCCGCGTCAACGGCGCCAGCGATTTCGGCAACATCAGGATCGTGTTAAAACGGAGCGCCGACAATGGCGGCTCCTGGAGTCCGCTTCAAGTTGTCGCGAGCAACGACACGTTACAGGCCGGTAACCCGGCGCCGGTCCTCGACGCCACGGACCCTGACTGGCCACAGGGCCGCCTGTTCCTTTTCTACTGCACCGGAGATAAAACCGAAGGCCAGATCCGCAGAGGCATCGGCACTCGCGAGGTATGGTACAAAACATCTACAGACAACGGCCTTACCTGGAGCGATCCGGTCAACATCACCAGCCAGGTGAAACGTAAAGGCTGGCGGGCCTATGCCAACACGCCCGGTCATGCCGCGCAGTTTACAAGCGGTCCGTATAAAGGCAGGATCTATATCGCCGCCAACCATTCGGTTGGTGATCCTCAGCCGCATTTCGCGGATTGCATTGCCCATGGCTACTATACCGATGATCATGGTAAGACCTTTCATTTAAGCGAAGACGTCGCATTGCCTGGAGGCAACGAATGTATGGCAGCGCCCCTCGAAGGAGGCAAGCTGATGCTGAACATCCGCAACCAGCAGGGTCACCCGCGCGCCCGGGTCATCGCCATCAGCAGCGACGGCGGTATCCATTGGGACACCACCTACGCCGATACGCGGCTGCCGGACCCGGTGTGCCAGGGCAGCATCCTCAACCTGGGCGTCCGCCACGGCCGAACAGTCATCGCCGTCTGCAACCCCGCCGACACCAGCGAACGCGAAAACCTAACCCTACACCTGAGCTATGACGAAGGCCGGACCTGGGGCCGAACGATTCCCGTAGACCCGGTAAAACAAAAAGAATTCACCGCCTATAGCGATCTTGTCAACCTCGGCTCGCATCGCATCGGCGTGCTGTACGAAAGGGACGATTATAAAACGATCACGTTCGTTCCCATTAAATGGTAAATCCAGCCACATGCGAAAAACGGTCATATTCTACTGCTTGCTATCCATCCTGAGCTTGTCCGCATTGGGCGGAGCTATTCGGCGATGAACATATCAAAAACCGTGGGATAAACGGTGACATTGCGTGGTCAAAAACATCCTGCATCTTACCCAATACCGCAAGCCCATCTTCATTCCACTCAGGAAAGGCTGGATTACGGTCCTGGTCAAATTACCGGTGGGCAGTTTCACCGGCAAAGACTGGAACGATCCCGTAAAATGGATGTTCACCTTCCTGCCAAACTGATCATATGCCACCGGTGCGATGAAGGTGTCGATAGGAAGTCATGTCTTCTTCTTTATAGAGAATATCCCTTTGACGTCCGCTTTCCAATGCTGCAACACGAAGACCATAACAATCTCTTCGATGAGGTCTAAACCCGTGCACACCGCCGCAATGTAAAAAAGCAACATGGGCAACCTTTCAATAAAAAACACCGCAACAAGGAACACCCCTTGCGAGACAGCTGCGATCTTCGCGAGCCAGGTGTGAAAACTGGTCAATTGCCCATATTTGACTAACGCGGCAACGGTTTGCATAACATAAAGTGATGCCAATATAATGATAACAACCAGCTGGCGCCGGAAAAACGTCGGGTCAAATACCAGCAGGCCGGTGATGGCTACTGCCACAGTCAGATCGTCGCCTATTGAATCCAGAACTGCCCCGGCTTTGCTAATGACACCGTATCGCCGCGCCAAAAACCCGTCTATCGCGTCGGTGAGGAAACTGAGCAGCAAAAGCCAACGAAAGACATGCCAATGATGCTGCATGATCAGCAAGATCAGGACGAAAACGGCCAGAATTCGGTAGACCGTTATCCCATTGACCAAATAGTAGGCTGGCTTCGACATTATCTATTGATTTTCCAAATTTAAACTTTCTGGGGGACCTTGGTTTCCCGTTCCGCCAATGAACACGATAAGGTAAAAGAACCTCGACCATGCCATCTGGGCCAGCATAAACGGCAGTCTATCCCTGGTCCCCATCGGCTCAGGGCGCGCTTGATCGCTCCATCGGATAAATTTTATTGAACCGAATGGTATGAGTCTGCGAGTGATTGATTTTTAGCGGATACGCCAAATTATTAAAATTAAAGGACAAATTAGTCTTTTATTTAAAAATCATTTTTACCTTTGTGAAAGAATGAAGTTTTTATTTTCAAAAACCTGTGAATACGCAATCCGTGCCACGCTGTTTATTGCTCAAAAATCCCGTGATGGAAGCAAGGTAAGGATCAAGGAGATTGCGAAGGGTATCGATTGTCCCGAGTATTTCATCGCAAAGATTTTGCACGAGCTAAGCCGGAAAGGTTTAGTGATGTCTTTGAAAGGACGTACGGGTGGATTTTATTTGAAAAAGCGTTCATTGAATTATACTCTGGCCGATATCGTCCGAACGATAGATGGAGACAAGGTTTTTACCGGATGTGGTTTAGGGTTGAAGCAGTGTTCTGAAGCCAGGCCCTGCCCCTTGCACCACGAATTCAAAAAGATCAGGAAAGACATTTTTGAGATGTTGCTAGGGACAAAGCTTGGGGAATTCAATGAAGAATTGGAAAAGAACCTTCTGTTCTTAAAGACATGATTTTTTTTGCTTTAATAACCGACAAAAAGGTCTTTATATGTGTTATTCACTGGCGATCATCCATCTGTTGTTTTCCGCAATGCTGGGGAAAGCCTTCTTCTCTGTTCATTCTGTTG
>JAICXX010000125.1 GCA_025934485.1 Chitinophagaceae bacterium | reverse complement strand
GTCACCGGCCCCAATCCGCCTAAGGTAGAACAGGAATTCCAGGCCCTGCTTTGCTGGATGGACAGCAAGGCGCTCGTCCCGGGCAACAAATACATCGTACAGCTCGGAAGCCGAAGGGTCCGCGGCGCCGTCCGCGACATCGAATACAAGCTCGATGTCAACACCCTCGAAAAACTGCCTTCACCCGGTGAGGCCGGTCTCAACGATATCGTAAAAGCGACGATCCGCACCGCCTCTCCCCTGCCCTTTGACGCTTACAACGATCTCGCGGCCAACGGCGGCGCGATCCTGATCGATGAAACCAGTTTTGTCACCGTTGGCGCGCTGATGTTGCAATAAATAATGAACCCCTCGAATAACCATATCGGCAAAGTGATTCTGGCGGGTGCCGGCCCGGGTGATCCGGAATTGCTCACCATCAAAACGCTGCGCTGGCTGCAACGCGCAGACGTCGTGATCGTCGATCGCCTGGTAAGCCCGGACATCCTCCGCTACTATACCCGCCCCGATGCCGAGATCATCTCCGTGGGCAAACAGAACAAAAGCGAGGCTTCGACTTCGCAGTCCGGGATCAATTCCCTCCTCGTCGAACATGCCCGCGCCGGCCGCCTCGTCGTACGGCTCAAGGGCGGCGACGTCTCGATCTTTTCCAATGTCCTGGATGAATTGCAAACCCTCGTACGGCACCAGATCCCCTATGAGCTTGTACCCGGCATCACCGCTGCACTCGGCGCCGCCGCTTATGCCGGCATCCCTTTGACCGCCAGAGAACATGCCACCGCGGTGCGTTTCCTCACCGGGTACCGCCCGGACGAGATCGAAGAAACATATTGGAAAGAGCTGGCGCAAACGGCCGACACGCTGGTCTTCTATATGTCTTCCGATCCCCTCGATATCCTCGTAGGTCACCTCGTGAAGCATGGCATCGCCGAAGACCGCTGGGTAGCCGTGGTCGAGCAGGCGACGACGCCTTTGCAACGCGTCACCGCTTATCCGGTACGCGATTATCTCGCGGCTGCCGCCGGTGCGCAATATGCCTCGCCGACCCTCATCATCATCGGCAAGGTGGCGGCCCTGCATGCCGATTTCCAATGGCTGCCGGATAGCGCCGGCGATGCCACGTATTTTCCATCACTACTCAAATCTACCGTCATATGCTGACTACGCCGAAAATGACCCTGATGCAGGAACTGATTGCCGGATCTTCACGCGAAGAGCTGATCTGGCTGAGCGGATACCTCGCCGGTGTCGTAGCCCAGGGCGCCCCTTCAGCTGTGCATGCTGCCCCGGCTTACGCAAACCCTGCCCCGGCCGCACAGACCGCTCCGGCTACACCCGACGCGACAGCCGCGCCTGTTAAAATCACCATCGCCTATGGAACGGAGACGGGCAACGCCAAGAAACTGGCTACCGATTTTGCCGCCCGCGCCAAGAAAAAAGGCATCCAGGCGAAACTCGTGGGGCTCGAGCAATACCGGCTTAACGATCTCGCGAAAGAAGAATACTTCCTCACCGTGATCAGCACCCAGGGCGATGGCGAACCACCGGCCGCTGCGAAGAAATTCTATGACCATATCCATGGCGCGGAAGTCAAATTGGAAAAATTGAAATTCGGCGTCCTCGCCCTGGGCGACACCGCCTACCCGCTCTTCTGCAAGGCCGGCGAAGACGTCGACCAGCAGCTGCACAAGATCGGCGGCCACCGCCTGCTCGAGCTGCAGAAATGCGATACCGACTATGAGACCGAAGCAGGACATTGGTTCGACCGGGTGTTGCAACAAGTACATAGCCCCGCCCGCGAGACCGCAGCCCAAAGCGTGACGACTGCTGCACAGCCACCTGTCGCCGGCCGCCCCAGCGGTAAAAAGATCTATGCCGGCACCATCCTGACCAACGTCAATCTCAATGACCGCGGCTCGGGCAAACAAACGCATCACCTGGAGATCGCGGCGGAAGGCGTCGAATACGCCCCGGGCGACAGCATCGGCATCGTCCCCGAGAACTCCCCCGTCGTCGTGGAAGCCATTCTCGCGCTCACCGGCGCCGACGCGAACCGCCCCTTCCCGCACAGGCAGGAAGAATGGCCCCTGGCAAAACTGCTCGCCAAAAGACTGAATATCGTCTACCTGCCCGAACGCGTGGTAAAAAAATATGCGGCCGTCGTCAAACAGGATATCCCCGAAACGAAGATCGGCCTGCTCGACCTGCTCAAGATCTATCCCGTAAAGGATGTCGCGCAGTTCCATGCCGTCGTGGCCATCCTGGAGCCCATCGCCCCGCGGCTGTATTCCATTTCCTCGTCCCCCGAAGCCCATCCCGGTGAGATCCATCTCACGGTGGCCAGGGATACCTTCCATATCAACGAAGAGATCAAATACGGTCTGTGCTCGGACGGCCTCTCGCTGCTGAAAGAAGGGCAAACCATCGAGTTCTATGTACACCACAACTCGCAATTCAGGCTTCCCGCACCGGATGCGGACATCATCATGATCGGCCCGGGCACAGGTATCGCCCCTTTTCGTTCCTTCCTCGCCCAGCGCGATGCGCAGGGAGCCGCGGGCAGGAACTGGCTGTTCTTCGGCGACCGCCATTTCACCACCGATTTCCTTTATCAAACGGAGATCCAGGACTGGGTCAGGACCGGCGTACTCACGCGCATCAACACCGCCTTTTCCCGCGACCAGGCCCGCAAGGTCTATGTCCAGCATAAAATGGAAAATCAATCCGCCGATCTGTTCAGCTGGCTCGAGTCCGGCGCGCATGTCTATGTCTGCGGCGCGAAAGAACCCATGAGCGTGGATGTAGAACAAACCCTGCTGGGGATCATCCGCAAAGAAGGCAACAAGACCGCCGCACAGGCCGAACACTATCTCGAAGAGCTCCGTGAAACGGGCCGTTATACCAAAGATGTTTACTGATATGAGTGAAACAACCAAAATATCGCCGAATTTATCTTCTACCGAGCGCATAAAACAAAAAAGCGATGGCCTTCGCGGCACCCTCGCCGAAGGACTGCTCGACGAACTCACCGGCGCCATCAGCGATGACGACCAGGCCCTGGTGAAATTCCACGGCATGTACCTGCAGGACGACCGCGACCGCCGCGAAGAACGCGCCGAAAAAAAGCTGGAACGGCTCTTTGCCTTCATGATCCGGCTGCGCATCCCCGGCGGCTTCCTGACACCCGAGCAATACATCGCGCTACACCATGTCGCCGGCGAACATTCCACCGGCACCATCAAGATCACCACGCGGCAGACCATCCAGCTGCATGGCATCCTGAAAAGCCATGCCAAGCCTACCATCAAGGCCTTCAGCGCGGCAAAGCTCGATTCCATCTCCGCCTGCGGCGACGTCAACCGCAATGTCACCTGTGCCGCCCATCCGGCGCAAAGCCCCATCCACGCCCAGGTGCATGCCTTTGCCGCCCGCATCAGCGAAATGCTGCTGCCCAAGACAAAGGCCTACTACGAGATCTGGCTCGACCAGGAAAAGCTCACCGATAAAAGCGAGGAAGAAGATGCGCTCTACCAGGACCGTTATCTGCCGCGGAAATTCAAGATCGGCATCGCCATCCCGCCGAACAACGAGGTCGACGTCCTGACGAACGATCTCGGGCTCATCGCCATCATCGAGAACGACGTCCTTTTGGGCTTCAACGTCGCCATAGGCGGCGGACTGGGTGCCACGCATGGCAACGCCGAGACTTATCCCCGGCTGGCCAGCGTCATCGGCTATGTGCCCGCTAATGATGATGACCGGCTCTTCAAAGCCATCTACACCATCGTCACCATCCAGCGCGATTATGGCAACCGCAGCGACCGAAAGCTGGCGCGCCTGAAATATACACTCGACAAATACGGCGCCGATTTCTTTCGTGAAGAAATAGCAAAACGCGCAGGCTTCGCGCTCGAACCCGCCCGCCCCTATGTCTTCAACGAACGCGTAGACTATTTCGGCTGGCAGCAGAACCACCAGGGTCTGTGGTACTATACCCTTTTCATCGAAAGCGGCCGCGTCTACGACAGCGAAACGCTGGCGCTCAAAACGGCCCTCCTCGAGATCGCCGGGATCGGCAAAGCCAATTTCCGGTTTACCACCAATCAGGGACTCATCCTCGCGGATATAAAGAAAAAGGACAAGGCCCTGATCAACGGCATCCTGGAAAAATACCAGTTGCTCGCGCACACGGAGAATGCCTCCGCCATCCGCAAGAACTCCATCGCCTGCGTGGCCCTGCCGACCTGCGGACTGGCACTGGCCGAATCCCAACGATACCTGCCCACCCTGCTCACGCATATCGAGAAACTGCTCACCGCACACGAACTCGACAAGGAAGCCATCATCCTGCGGATGACGGGCTGCCCCAATGGCTGCGGCCGCCCCTACGCGGCGGAGATCGGTTTCGTCGGCACCGGACCCGGCAAATACAACCTGCACCTCTGCGGCGATCACGAAGGCACACGCCTCAACCGCATCTACAAAGAAAATCTCGACGAAGCCACGATCCTCAAAGAGCTCGACGTGCTGTTCTGGTTGTATAAAAAAGAACGCATCACAGGCGAAAGCTTCGGCGACTTCGCGCTGCGCCAAAAATGGTATAAAGCATAGAAAAAAATAAAAAGGCCGTTACTCTTGTTAGTACCGGCCTTTTCTTTATATCTTTACTCGACTAAATTAGTAGACTAATGAGAATTACCACCGTCTCGTTGCTGCTTGGAGCTTTATTACTAACGACAACCATTAGGGCCCAAACTACCGACGATATTTTGAAGATCATGGTTAGAAAAGGAACCATCACACAGCAGGAAGCCGATTCGCTGCGCAAGGAATACAACACCAGGGAACGGCGCGAGCAGGCGACCGCCGATTCTTTCCCGCTTCGCCTGGGACGCAGCCTGGACCTCAGCGGTTACACCGATGTCACCTATACGAATTATGCGCATCCGAGCGCAGGCAAATATTACGACGGCTTCGCCATCAAACGGGCCCGCCTGGATTTTCAGGGACATTTCTCCTCCAAATTCGACTACCGTCTGCTGTTCGATTTTGTGGGGCAGAGCGGCGCCAACGGAACAGCGCCTACCGGCGGCGGGCAGATCTCACCCTTTCTCGTGGATGCCTGGATAAGCTATAAACCCTTTACCTGGCTGCAATTCAAGGCCGGCCAGCTATACGCGGCCTTCTCGCAGGAGAACACGACCCAGGACCGTAACCTGGATATGATCGAACGCACCCAGGTCGTAAACGCGCTGGTTGCGCGGAAAGGCGATGCCGCGAATGGTCTCGTCGATTCCCTCGGCAACCAGAACGGCCGCGACATCGGCGTCCAGCTTTTCGGGAACATCGGTAAGCTCAAAGACCACTATCTTCTCGATTATTACTTCCAGGTCCTCAACGGCGCGGGGATCAACACCCTCGATAACAACCAGAGCAAGGACATCGACGCCCGGCTGGTGGTTCATCCGCTCAAGTGGATCAACATCGGCGGATCGTATTACGACGGATACGACCGGTTCACGTCCAACCTCAACAAAGATCAGCTGCGTACCCGATGGGGTACCGAGGTTGGGTTGGTACAGGACCGCTGGTCGGTGAAGGGAGAATACATCCGGGGACAGGAAGGCGCGCACCATCCCACCAAACATGAGGGCTGGTACGGCCAGGCGGCTTATTTCTTCCTGCCGAAACAGCTGGAAGGGATCGTTCGATACGACTGGTATGATCCCAATACGGCAAAGACGGATGTAAAAAGCACGTATTACGATCTCGGCTTGACGTATTATTTTAATGTCTGGACCAAGATCCAGGTCTATTATTCGGTGCGGAACCAGCAGGGTCCGACGATCAATAACAATCTGTTCGAGACACAGTTCCAATTGGCATTTTAGTCGACTATTTCTGTAGGTTATCAAGCGTAAAATCGCTACTTTTATGGTTATGAATCATCTTTTCCCGGTCTTCGTCAAGTTGGAAAGACTGCGGTTGCTCATCATAGGCGGCGGCAACGTCGGGCTGGAGAAACTGCAGGCCGTCCTGCAGAATTCGCCCGCGACTTCGGTGACCCTGGTTGCGCCCGAGATCTCGGCGCCTGTACGCGAATTGGCGAACGGCCACACCAATGTCCGGTTGCTGGAAAGACCGTATCGTTCTACCGATCTGGAATACGCCGATCTCGTGATCGTCGCCGTCAATGATCGGAGCGTGAGCGAGACCATCGCCCATGAAACCCGGGAAAAGGGTCTGCTGGTGAATGTCGCCGATACGCCCGATCTCTGCGATTTCTATCTGAGCTCGGTGGTCCGCAAAGGCAATCTCAAGATCGCCATCTCCACCAACGGCAAATCACCCACCATCGCGAAACGGCTCAAGGAAGAGATCGGCTCGATGATCCCCGAAGAAATGGAGACGGTTCTCGATAACATGGAGACCATCCGGCAGCGGATGAACGGTGATTTCTCCGAAAAGGTCCGGCGGCTGAACCATCTCACGGAAGTGCTGGTCGCCAAACAGGGTATCCCCGACGAGCCGGCCACGACTGCGAAAACGCCGATCCTCACACCGCATTCCAAACCCGCCAAATGGCAACAGATCGTCAAATGGTGTCTGTTCGCCTTTTGTTTCATGATCCTCGGGCATGCCCTGCTCTCGCTGGTCCCCGTGCGCGGGATCGTCGGCTTTTTCCGCGGGCTGCCGTTGGAGTTCGATGTAAAGACCTTTCTCATCATGACCCTCGCCGGTTTCCTCGCCCAAATGGTGGATGGATCACTGGGGCTCGGTTATGGTACGATCTCGACAACCTTCCTATTGGCCTACGGCGTCAGTCCGGCGATCGTGAGCAGCCGGGTGCATTCGGCCCGGGTATTCTCCAGCGGCGTCTCGGGTTACAGCCATCATCGTTTCGGCAATATCAACAAGAAGCTGTTCCGGACCATCGTCTTCCCCGGCATCATCGGCGCGGTGCTCGGCGCGACGCTGGCGTATTTCGGTAAGGAGTATTCGAAATGGGTGCGTATCCCGCTTTCTATGTATACTGTCTATCTCGGGTATTATATCCTGCGCAAGGCCTTCGTCAAACGCAATCCCAGGGACAAGGTGCGGCGGGCAGGCTGGCTGGCTTCCGCGGGCGGGTTCATGGACGCCTTCGCCGGCGGCGGCTGGGGTACCCTCGTAACGAGCACGCTGATCGCCAAAAGGCGTAATCCGCGGTATGTCATCGGTTCCGTGTGTCTGGCGGAGTTCTTTGTCGTCCTGTCCAGCGCTATCACCTTCTTCATCCTCTTAAAAAGCATTCCCCTGCTGGATATCGCCGGCATGATCATCGGCGGCATCGTCGCCGCACCGTTGGCGGCGAGGCTGGTGGGGAAACTTCCCGTTAAAACGATGTTCATCGCCGTGGGACTGTTGGTGATGATCACCAGCAGCTCGACACTCTGGAAATCGTTGATGTCCGTGTTACATCATTAGGATGAGCCGCCTACCGGCGGCTCGGCCACTAGCAGACTGCATCCCCGCATATCGCTGTTGTCTACGCGCCCCGAGACCTCGAAACGGCCGTCGGGATAGACCCTGCCCACATCCTCGGTAGCCAAAAAACCACAGGACCAGCGGTTGGCCAGGTCGACGATATTCAGGATGCCCTCCCCCTGGTCGCGCACCTCCAGCGGATCGTCCTCCATCCGCACCAGCACCCGCATCCAGGGCGGACAGGTGAAGAGACCATTACCGGATGAGTAGGCCTGCGACAGCAGCTCCGTCATCCCATATTCCGCATGAATAGTGTCCACCCCCAGACGCGCACACAAAAAGGCATGCAATTCCGGCCGGGTCAGCTCCCGCCGGCGCCCCTTCATCCCCCCGGTCTCCATCACCACCGTATGTCGCAGCGAAAGCGAATATTGCTCGGCGAAATCCAGCAGGGCAAAGGTCACCCCGATAAGCAGGGTCCTCTGTCCACGGGCCTCCAAACGCTGTAAGACGGCATACAAGGTGGCATGATCATACAAATAGAACCCACTGTCCGGATGACCGCTCTCCCGGATCAGGTCGTCGACCATGACGACGAGCGAAGAATTTGACCGCTCCAGGTACGAAGGGAGCAACCCTATGACGCACCAATCCGTAATATTCCCATAGAAGCGCCGGAACCCGGCCCGGAAATCGGCCCGGTACAGCGCCAGGTCTTTGATCTCGTGCCGGCTGGTAACCATCCCGGTGGTCCCGCTGCTCGCAAATACGGCTTCCGGGACATAGTCGGTGGTCTTTACCGCCTGCGTCTTGAAAAAGCTGATCGGCAAAAAAGGGATACCGGCGATACCGGTTAACCGGCCCGGATCGACCCCGAGCGCATCGGCATACTGTCGATACAGTGGATTATGCGCATATTGAAAGGCACACAATTCCAGGGCCCGGGGGAGCAATTCCCGCCGGTCCGCATTAAAAAGAGCATCCGTCACTGCTATGTCCGTGTAATTGGTCAACAATTTGCAAAAGTAGGCAGTAAAATGCTTGTTTTAGTTAAAATTAGGTAGGTTTGCTACCATCAAATCTTCAACATGAAGCTTGGTTATCTCTTGCTATTTGCCTTTTTTGCCGTACTCGGGATCTATGCTTGTGTCAAAGGCAACACAGGCAAAAAAGCCCAGCTTTCGCTGGAATCCATTACCAAGGTGGTCAATGGCAACGATACCACGGGCCAGGCCCTCGATTCGATGACCGCCCTATTCAAATTTACTAACGCCGGCGGGACCCTGGGCAATGGAACCTTTGTCTCGATCCGCTACCGTATCAATCAGCTGACCTTACCGCAAGGAGACACCGTGGGTGCCGATACGCTTTACTCCACCATCCCCGACTTTGGCGGCGTTTCCAAGGGTGAGTTCAAATATGTGCTCGATGCGCAGGGCTATCTAAGCCAGAACAGCACCGCCAACGACACCTTTGTCTTCAAATTCTATGCGTTGACGCCGGATAGCATCGCCAGCGACACCGTTACTTCCCCTCCCGTTGTTATTACAAAATCTTAACTTCGGTCCGGACCTGGCAGGTCCTTTCAATCAATGGGAAGAAGCTTGTTTAGAAAAATAGTCGATTACTTTGTTTTTAGCAGCCTTTATCTCGCCATCTGTGCCGTCGTGATGATCTGGCAGACATTTCGGCTGCTCCTGGGGACTACCCCGCCGGGCCGGCTCCTGGGATTCGTATTCTTTGCCACCATCTGCAGCTATAATTTTCACTGGTACCTCACTCCCCGCTCCGCAGAACCTTCCTATCGCGTGGTGTGGACGCATCACCACAAGACCCTGCATTTTGTCCTCTACCTCACGGGACTCGTAGGCGCCGGCGTGTATTTTCTCTATCTGCTGCCCTGGTTCTTTGCGCTCTGTTTTGCGGGATTCCTTACCTTTCTCTATTCGGCGCCGAAATTGCCCTGGCCCATCTTTCGGCGGCTGCAACACATCGCGATAGGCAAAACCATCTTTCTCGCCTTCGTCTGGGTCTATGTGACCACGGTATTGCCACTGATCATCGAGGGCGTACAATGGCATCCCAGCTATGTCCTCTTCACCGCCAGCCGCTTTTTTTTTATCTATGCGCTTTGTATCATCTTCGATTACCGGGACCGGGAGGACGACCGCACCCAGGGCATCAAAAGCATCATCACGATCCTAGACGACAAAGGCATCGACCGCGTCTTCTGGGCCTCCCTCATCCTCTTCTTTCTGACCAGCTTCGCCCTGTCCATCTATCACTTCCCCGCCTTCTATATCTTTTTGCTCATCATCCCCGGGTTTATCCTCGGTGGTCTCTACCGGGAGAGCAAACGCAGCACCTCGGATTATCTGTACTATATCCTGCTGGACGGGCTGGTGATGTTTTCCGGGCTACTGATGCTGATCTTCAGAATTTAAGTACCTTTGCGGCATGGCAAAAACTGTGAAAAGCTCATCGGCTCCGGCCTCCATCCTTACCAACAAATCCTGGGATTTCCTCAAACGATACATCGACAATCCTTCCCCCGTAGGTTTTGAAAGCAGCGGCCAAAGACTCTGGCTCGAATATCTAAAACCATATGTGGACACCTGGTTCACCGACCCTTATGGCACGGCCGTAGGCGTCGTCAACCCCGAAGCGCCTTTCAAGGTCGTCATCGAAGCGCACGCCGACGAGATCAGCTGGTTCGTCAACTATATGACGCCCGAAGGCCTGCTCTATCTCAAACGCAATGGCGGCGTCGATCACCAGATCGCCCCGGGACAACGCGTCTTCATCCATGGCAAAAAAGGGCCCGTTCCGGCCGTCTTCGGCTGGCCCGCGATCCATACCCGCCTGGGAGTCGATGCCAAGGAATCTCACCCAAAGGTCGACAACCTCTTCCTCGATACCGGCGCGCGTTCCAAAAAGGAGCTGGAAGATCTCGGCGTCCATATCGGCTCCGTCGTCACCTACCAGGACGGCTATGCAGAGCTGGCCTATGACTATCTCATCGGCCGTGCCTTCGACAACCGCATCGGCGGTTTCATGATCGCCGAGGTTGCGCGGTTGCTGAAAGAAAACAAAAAGAAATTACCCTTCGGCCTTTACGTGGTCAATGCCGTACAGGAAGAAGTGGGGCTGCGCGGCGCCGAGATGATCGCCCGCCGGCTCAAACCCAATATTGCCATCATCACGGACGTGACACACGATACGACCACCCCGATGATCAACAAGATGATCGAAGGCGATGTCGCCTGTGGCAAAGGACCGTCCCTGGCCTTCGGCCCTGCGGTACACAACAAGCTGCTGGCCATCGTACAGGAGATGGCGGAAAAGCATGCGTTACCTGTCCAGATGCGCGCCGTATCGCGCAGCACCGGCACCGATACCGACTCTTTCGCCTATGCCAACGACGGCTGCCCCTCCGTACTGATCTCCATCCCGCTCCGTTATATGCATACGACGGTCGAAATGTTGCACCGAAGGGATGTCCACCAGACGATCCGGCTGATGTATGAAACTTTGCTTACCTTGACGCCCAAAACCAACCTCAGTTATCTATAGTGAACCTCGTCCTTGGCTACATAGACCCGGGAAATGGCAGTTAGCGAATTTGCCGACAGCCACATGGCCGCCATTGACGACTATGCCATTCCCTTCGAAAAGATCCGGACCAACGAAGTGGTGAAATTCCTCATGGCGCGCGGCATCGCCGCACCCTTGCCGATATCCGGGAAGTGGTCACGTCGATCAAAGAACACCAGGGGGAAGGCGATGATCCTGTTCCTGAGCGATCATGGATTCCGGTATTCTCCTTCCGGTTTTTACGACAGTATCACGAATGTCAACGGGTTTCGGGTGGTGTTTGATAAAATGTTCCACCTAAATCTGCCTTTGTTAAAGGACTCTGTTATATTTTTGCGGACTACCGGCGTCGCGAATGACGCAAATTGACAACCTTATAAAAACATAAGCTATGCTTAGAAATAATTGGACAATTGAAGAGATCCGGGCCATTTACGACACCCCCCTTCTCGACCTGATCCATCGCGCAGGCACCCTCCATCGCGAGTACAATACCATCGGTGAAGTACAGGTCTGTACGCTGCTTTCGATCAAAACCGGCGGCTGCCCCGAAGACTGTGCCTATTGTCCCCAGGCGGCGCGCTACAATACCGGCGTGGGCGTACAGGCGCTGATGAAAAAAGAAGAAGTGTTGGAATATGCCGCCAAGGCGAAGGCGGCCGGTTCGACCCGTTTCTGCATGGGCGCGGCCTGGCGCGAGGTCCGCGACAACAAGGATTTCGACCGCGTGCTGGACATGGTGAAAGGCGTCAACGAAATGGGCATGGAAGTCTGCTGTACCCTCGGCATGCTCAACGAAGACCAGGCGAAACGTCTCTCCGACGCCGGTCTGTACGCCTACAATCACAACCTCGATACTTCCTCGGAATACTATAGCGAGATCATCTCGACCCGGACCTATGACGACAGGCTGAAGACCCTCGACAACGTACGGCGGGCCGGCGTCACCGTTTGCTGCGGCGGCATCATCGGCCTCGGCGAGACACACGAAGACCGGATCAAGATGCTCCATACGCTTTCCACGCTTCCGCAACACCCCGAGAGCGTACCCATCAATGCCCTGGTCCGCGTCAAAGGCACACCGCTGGAGAACAATCCAAAAGTCGACGTATGGGACATGATCCGGATGATCGCCACGGCCCGCATCCTGATGCCCGCCACCATGGTGCGGCTCAGCGCAGGACGCGCCGATTTCAGCCAGGCCGAACAGGCCTTATGCTTTATGGCCGGCGCCAATTCGATCTTTACGGGGGAAAAATTGCTCACCACACCCAATCCTTCGTTCGAAGAGGACAATCTGATGTTCGAGCTGCTGGGACTGAAACCCAGGGTGGCCTTCAAAGATGAGACCGCTGTCAAAGGGGAGCTCACGGCGGAACAGGGTTAATCCGCCGGAACTGCACTAACTCGCCGTAAACACCGGGCGGAGATGCCCCACTTCCTCGCAGAGATAGGTCTTGCCCGCCAGGACCTCGTCTATGGCTGTCACCATCTCGGTGCTGGGGGAATTCTTCGTCACATAGCCGTTGGCTCCGTTGCGCAACATCTCGTTGACATAGGAACGCTCTGCCTGCACGGATACGCCGATGATCTTGATGCCCGGTGCAAAGCCGCGGATGGCGCGGGTGGCTTCGATGCCATTCACGGGGTTCATGTGGATATCCATCAGCATCACGTCTGGCTGCAGTTGTCTTGCCGCTTCGATGGCCTCCTGGCCGTTGGCGCATTGCGCTATGACATTGAGTCCTGGCACCTGATTGAGCACCCAGCTCCAGGCTTCCCGGACATGAAAATGATCGTCTACGATAATAAGCTTGATCATGGAAGGTTTTTTCTACCCTTTCAAAATTAATGTTTCAATAATAATAAAAAAGTAATTCGATCAAATCCACAACCGATTACCCAGTTTCCCTGAGACGATGGCCAGGACTCCTTAGTGTTAAATAGACAGTTTCCCTTACAAAATGCAGCCATGCTCAGAGCGGGCCCAAACACAAAAGGGCCTTGCAGCTTGCCGCAAGGCCCCAACCCTTAAAACAACCAACATGAAAATCTGTTATTCCAACAGTTTCCACGAAGGGTTTGTTCATACTATTTTCTTAAACCGCGTGCGGCAGTCAGCTGCCTAAACCAGGCTAAGCTCGATCACCTGCTGCATCGTCTTGACATAATTGAATTTAAGCCCCTTGATGAACGAGGAATCGATCTCCAGCACATCCTTTTCATTCTGCCAACAAAGCACGATCTCCTTCAGGCCCGCACGCCGCGCCGCCAGGATCTTCTCCTTGATACCGCCCACCGGCAATACCTGCCCGCGAAGCGTGATCTCCCCCGTCATGGCCACATAGGGTTTAACGCGTTTACCCGTGAACGCCGAAGCGATAGAGGTCATCATCGTGACACCCGCGCTGGGCCCATCCTTGGGAACGGCGCCTTCCGGCACATGCACATGAATGGTCTTTTTGCCAAAGGTCTCCGGATCGATATCATATTTGCGGGCATTGGATTGAAGATAAGTGAGCGCTGTAGCCGCGCTTTCCTTCATCACATTCCCAAGATTACCCGTGAGCTTGAGATCGCCCTTTCCATCGCTCAGGGATGTCTCGACGAATAAGATATCGCCGCCGACATAGGTCCAGGCCAGCCCCACGGCGACGCCCGGCATATTGGCCACTTTATACAGATCATTGCTGTAACGCGATTTGCCCAGCACCTTTTCGATATCGGTGGCAGTCAGCTGCGTCTTCAGTTTGCCCTTCATGGCATATTCCTTCGCCTGATACCGCATGATCCGGGCCAGCTGTCTGTCCAGCTCGCGGACCCCGCTTTCGCGTGTATAGTCCTGGATGATCTTTTCCAGCACCTTGTCCGCTATCTTAAAATTCATCGGTTTCAACCCATGGAGCTCTTTTTGTTTCGGCACCAGGTGACGTCTCGCGATCTCGACCTTTTCTTCAACTGCGTATCCGCTGAGATCGATGATCTCCAACCGGTCCCGAAGGGCCGGTTGAATGGCATTGATGTCGTTGGCCGTGGCCACAAACAACACCTTGCTGAGATCGTATTCGAGCTCGAGATAGTTATCGTAAAAAGTATGGTTCTGCTCCGGATCCAGCACCTCCAACAAAGCGCTGCTGGGATCGCCCCTGAAATCGCTTCCCGTCTTGTCGATCTCATCGAGGATCATCACCGGGTTAGAGGATTTGATCTTGCGCAGCGATTGCAGAATTCGACCAGGCATCGCCCCGATATAGGTCTTGCGATGGCCCCGGATCTCGCTCTCGTCATGCAGTCCACCCAGTGAGATGCGGACGTATTTGCGCCCGATCGCACCCGCGATGCTGCGTCCCAGCGAGGTCTTGCCGATACCCGGAGGGCCCACGAAGCAGAGGATCGGGCTCTTCATATCACCTTTGAGCTTGAGGACGGCAAGATATTCCAGGATGCGTTCCTTGACCTTATCCATCCCATAATGATCATGATCGAGGATCTTTTTGGCACGCTTGAGATCATAGGAATCTTCGGTGTGATCATCCCAGGGAAGCTCCAGCATCAGATCGAGATGGTTGTAGACAACGGAATAATCGGGCGTGCTGGGGTGCATCCGCTCGAGCCGCTCGACGCCTTTGCGGAACAGATCCCGCGCCGCCACCGGCCATTTCTTGGTCTCGGCCTTTTTCTGCATCTCTTTCACCTCGCGTTCGTTGCTGTCTCCGCCCAACTCATCCTTGATGCTCTTGAGCTGTTGCTGCAGAAAATATTCCCGCTGTTGTTTGTCGAGCTCCGTCTTGGTCTTGTTGGTGAGCTTGTTCTTGAGCTCCGCGAACTGCAGCTCGCGCTGGAGCAGCTGCATGAGCAGGTCGGCGCGCGACTTGATATGATGAATCTCCAACAACTGCTGTTTCTCGTGCAGCTCCGTATTGAGATTGCTCGAAATAAAATGGATGAGGAAGCTGGGATTCTCGATGTTCTTGAGAATGATGGAAGCCTCGGAAGGAATGTTGGGTGAGAGCTGGATGATCTGCGCCGCGAGATCTTTAATATTGGAGACATAGGCCTCGAAATCCTGTTCCTTGGGCGCCTCCTCTTCCTGCAACAAGACCACCTGCGCCTTGAAATAAGGGTCCTCGGCCGTAACGGCGCCGACCTTGAACCGTCGCTTGCCCTGCAGGATCACCGTCGTTCCGCCATCGGGCATCTTGATCAGCTTGATGATCCGCGCCACCGTACCCACATCTTCCAGATCGGTCACCGTAGGGTCTTCGATGGAGCTGTCCTTCTGCGCCAGTACCCCGATGAGCTTATCCGCTTTATACGCATCGTTCACCGCTTTGATGCTTTTGTCGCGACCCACTGTGATCGGCAACACTACTCCGGGAAAAAGCACCGTGTTGCGAAGCGGCAGCACCGGCAGCTCTTTGGGGATCTCGATATCGTTCAAACCTTCATTATCGGTCTCGTTCAAGGGTATGATGGGCATGAAATCCAGATCATCTTCCGCACGTGTAAATAAAGTATCTTTCATATCTATGACAAAATAGCACCTGTAATGGAAAAATCCTACTCTTTTATTGATGAAATCTATAAGGCCAAAAGCGGTGCCAGTTAAGCTAATAACAAACAAACCTCCTGTTTTGTCAGGAGGTTTGTCGAAAAATGTACCGCCGCGTCTTTAAAAATGCGGTATCCCGATCAGAATAGACGAAATCCTGCATACAACTGCCATCCTTCGTTCTTCCAAGTGTTCTGATTGGGCAGATCATTGATGTTGTTCAAGCCAACGACATACCGCGCGCCTACCTTGATGGACGCAAGATTCAGCTGTGCGCCGCCCACCAGCGAAAAATCACCGCTCTTGAACGCCTGACCGGCATTGTCGGTCAGATGCTCGTCCTTGTTTAGCAGGATGCCGAACTGCGGGCCCACTAAAATGCTTAACAAGGGAATGGGGCGAAAACTCAACAGCACCGGAATGCTGAGATAGTTCAGTTTCCCCTGGTAGTTGCTGACCCCGCCGGAATATACACTGGAGAATTCCGTACCCGTGCGATAGTTCGTCTGATTGAACAAAAGCTCCGGCTGGATCCCCCAGCTGGAGGTAAAGTTGATCTCCGAAAAGGCTCCGACATTGTAGCCGAACTTGAACTCCTGGTCAAAGGACTCGCCATCCACCTTGAAGAGATTGGCTCCCGCTTTTATCCCGAAGTGAAAACCCTGCGCCTGTGTGTGCAGGACGGTAAATGCCAGCGCCACGGATAATACGAATGCATTCCTTTTCATGATGAGTAGATTAATTTAAAGTAAGAGAATGGATTGCTCGTATTATTCCAACATGCGTGCCAGAGGTTTATTGCGTGTAGTGAAGGGCTATTTAAGCTTCATGTCCTTGAACTGGTAACCGACGTAGAGCTGGAGGCCATACTGACGCCAGGTGTCGGTGGTCCTGAAGCTGATGTTATTTAAATTATTGTAATAGCGGATGCCAAACAGGAATTTGTTCAGGTTGAGCTGGCCGCCAAACACGATAGAGACATCGCTGTGCGTAAAAGGATTTTGACCGCTCGAATTGGTACCCAAATTCTGCTGCAAAAGACCCTGGGTGGAGGAGAACAGATAACCATATTGCGGACCAAGCAGGATCGACAGCTCGGGAATAGGTCTGAAGCCTAAAAGAATGGGCACCGAGACATAGTTCAGGTTCACCTGTTGGCCGCTATAGCCTTGATATATGGTGCTGAAATCATCGGAGGTCTTGCCAATGGTTTGATTATAGTCCAATTCCGGCTGAAGATACCATTTGGAAGAGAAGTTCAGCTTACCATAGATCCCAGCGGCTAAACCCGGATAGTGCTTTCCATCAAAAGACCGGCCTCCGATCTCATAATAATCCATGCCGGCTTTTACGCCGAGTTGCAGAGAAGATTGAGCCCGGGTGGTCAGTACAGAAGCAGTCAGCAACAGCATGGTGAGGGCAAAAAGTCCGATACCTTTCTTAAGATGCAATTTGTTCTTGCTCGATTTCATTGTAGATGCTGTTTTTTTAATAATAGTGGGATGAAAGTACACTTGAATAGTTTATAGGTTTGTTAAAATCATTAAAATGTTCGTTAATACCTTTTAATCTTAGGTTAATTCAATCACGGTGATCTCGGGAAGGATGCCAAATCTGCCGGGATAGCCGATAAAACCATAACCGCGGTTGACATACAGTTTCTGTTTTCCCTGCTCGTAGAGCCCCGCCCATTGTTTGTATATGAACTGCACCGGGCTCCATTTGAACCCCGGCAGCTCGACACCGAATTGCATCCCGTGTGTATGGCCCGATAACATCAGATCGATATCGGGATATTTGGGCCGGATCTCCGCGTCCCAGTGGCTCGGATCATGGCTCATCAGGATCTTGAACGGATACTTCTGTGCTGGAGGGTAGGCGAGGTCCATCCGCCCGTATTTGGGAAAGCGCGCTTTAGCGCTCCAGTTCTCGATGCCGATCAATGCGATGGCGGAGCCGCCTCTTTCGAGCACCACGTGCTCATTCATCAGCAGCCGCCAGCCCATCGCTTGTTCGATGGCTTTTAGCTGGTCCAGATTGGCTTTTTTCCGCTCCACGGTCTCCCACCAGATATAATCCCCGTAATCGTGGTTACCCAGGGTCGAATAAACGCCCATGGGCGCCTCCAGCCGGCTGAAGATGTGCTGATAATCCTTCATTTCCTCCGCCGTATTGTTCACCAGGTCACCGGTGAAGAGGATCAGGTCCGGTCTTTCCGCCAGGACCATGTCCACTCCCTTG
>JAICXX010000171.1 GCA_025934485.1 Chitinophagaceae bacterium | reverse complement strand
GTGAGTTCCTGCAGGCTCGGCCCTTTTGCCGGGTCAGTTTGTAGCGTGCCGCTAAAAAAAGGGAGTTTGAACGTCAGCGCCCCGCAGATCGCGGCGCATAACATCCATAAGGTTTGTCTTCTCTGGAGCATATGGTGAATTTAACCTAATTCCGGATACAAAGGAAATTGCTTCATCAGGCCGGCAACATCGCCACAGATCCCCTTAAGCACATCGTCCTTCTCCGCATTTACCAGCGCCTTATCGATCAACTCAACTACCGTGCCCATATGGCTTTCCTTCATTCCCCGGGTAGTGATGGCCGGGACGCCGACACGGATGCCGGAGGTGATGAAGGCGCTCTTATCGTCAAAAGGCACCATATTCTTGTTGACGGTGACCCCGGCCTTGCCCAGCGCGATCTCGGCCTTTTTACCCGAGATATCTTTATTCCGGAGATCGATCAGCAGCAGGTGGTTGTCGGTGCCGCCAGAAACGATGTTGTAACCTTTGCTAAGGAACGCCTTGTTCATGGCTTGCGCATTGGCGATGACCTGTTTAGCATATACGGTGAACTCGTCGCTGAGGATCTCACCAAAAGACACGGCTTTGGCGGCGATCACATGCTCGAGCGGACCGCCCTGTGTACCGGGGAAAACGGCCATATCGATCAGGTTGCTCATGGGCCGGATATTGCCTTTCACGTCCTTGAGCCCAAAAGGGTTGTCGAAATCCTTTTTCATCATGATGATCCCGCCCCTGGGTCCCCGCAGGGTCTTGTGGGTCGTCGAGGTAACGAAATGGCAATGGTCGAAAGGACTGTTCAAAAGCCCTTTGGCGATCAGGCCGGCCGGATGCGCCATATCGCACATGACGAAAGCTCCTATCTCATCGGCGATGGCCCGGATACGTTTATAATCCCAGTCACGGCTATAAGCGCTGGCGCCGCAAATGATCAGCTTGGGTTTTTCCTTTTTAGCCACCGATTCCATCATCGCATAGTCTACACGACCGTCTTCGCGGCCTACGCCATAGGACACCGGGCGATAGAGCTTGCCGGAGAAATTCACGGGTGAACCGTGGGTCAAATGGCCGCCCATGCTGAGATCGAGCCCCAGGATAGTATCTCCCGGCTGGAGGATCGCGAGCATCAGCGCCGCGTTGGCCTGTGCGCCGCTATGCGGTTGGACATTCGCATAATCGCAATTAAAGACCTGTTTCAGCCGGTCGATAGCCAGCTGTTCCACCTGGTCTACGATCTCGCAACCACCATAATATCTCCTGCCGGGATAACCTTCTGCATATTTATTGGTCAACACGGTCCCCATGGCTTTCATTACATCCAGGGAGGTAAAATTCTCTGAAGCGATGAGTTCAATCCCATGACGCTGCCGTTCCAATTCTTTCTCAATGAGGTCGAAGACGATGGTATCTTTTTGCATGGCCGCAAAATTAAGATAAAATTCACTATTTTACGCCCGTTTCGAGCAATCGGCAACACGGCAACACCATTTGACATGAAAGCGATCATTCCCGTAGCAGGCGCTGGCACCAAACTACGACCACATACTTACACGCAGCCCAAGGCCTTGATCCCTTTAGCGGGAAAAACTATTCTCTCGATCATCGTCGACCAGTTGATGGAAGCCGGTATCACCGAATTCATCTTCATCGTAGGCTATCTCGGGGAAAAGATCCAGGACTTCGTCAAACAAAAATATCCGCAGCTCTCGGCGCATTTCGTCTATCAAAACGAGCGGCAGGGCATCGGCCACGCCGTATTGCTCACCCGGCAGATCGTCGGCGACGACGAGATCTTTATCGTACTGGGCGACACTATTTGCGAATACGATGTAAAAGATGTCCTCAGCCAGCCGCATTCCCTGCTGGGCGTAAAAAGAGTCGACGACCCCCGGAATTTCGGCGTGGCGGAGCTCGAAGACGACGGCAGCATCGAAAGGGTGGTGGAGAAACCTCAGATCCCCAAATCCAACATGGCCCTGGTAGGCATCTATCGTATCAGGGAAACGGAGGTTTTGTTCAACTGTCTGGAAAACAATATCCGGAACCATATCACCTCTTATGGCGAGTACAATCTCACCGACGCCATCGAATGCATGATCCGCAACGGGGTAAAACTACACGCCTTCAAGGTCCAGAACTGGTTCGATTGCGGAAAGAAAGAGACACTGCTGGAGTCCAACGCTAAATTGCTGAAGAAATTCGGTGGAACCATCGCCCCCGAACATCAGTTTGAAAATACCATCATCATCCAGCCGGTGAGCATTGCCCCGGGCTGCGATATCCGCAATTCCATCGTGGGCCCCAATGTGGCCATCGGGGAAAAGACCCGAGTCAACTATTCCATCCTCAAAGATTCCATCATCGGCTCCTTCGCCGACCTCTACGATATCGTGCTGACCCATTCCCTTATTGGCAGCGATACCGAGGTAAAAGGGGAGTCCCGCAGCCTGAATATCGGGGATAACACCGAGATCGACCTCGGAGAATCGTGAGAAATGTTCGAAATCTTCGAACGATCGGCGGAGCCAAAGCTAATTTTGCTCATCTGCAAAAAAAAATCTATATTAGTGGTGTAACCGGAATCTTATGAGCGCCCCCAAAAAATTACTCCTCCTCTTATTACTTTTGCCTGTCGCGCTTTGGGCAAAAGCAGGGACCGGTATCGGTAAGGCCGAAGGAGTATTGAATGGATACGTGACGGACGCCGTTACCAAAAAGCCCTTACCCGGTGTGGTGGTTTCCGCCACTATTCCCGGCACTAGCCGCCAGCAGGAGGTCCTCACCGACTCGGACGGTTATTTCCGTTTCCTGGAGCTGCCGGCCTCGCAGATCACCATTGAATTCAATAAAAAAGGCTACCAGCCTGCCAAACGGCCGAACATCACTATCCGGGAAAAGACCCCGGTGAAGCTCAACGTGGAATTCCTCCCGGAAGACGACGACGCCACTTCTCCCAATGCCGAACTGCCCGTGCTGCGTCTGCTCCAGGCCAGCTAATCACTCCCCGCTGCTGCGCGATACGGCGCGATATAGCAGCCCAAAAAAATGAAACGGGGCTGAGAACAGCCCCGTTTTCTACTACACATGAGGCTTAAAATCTATCTTGATGTTATGCCTGCCGAAATTTAATGTCCGTTCTTCGGACAGCCGCATCCGCGACCACCATACCTATGCACACGCCTTTTCAAGGTTTATTTGCCGTTTTCTGCGGCTTTTAGTCGATGCTCCGCATCCTCCAGAATCTTACGACAATCTTCGTATAAAAGTACGCACGAGAGGCCGGAATGTTGCACCGGCACTCCCTATTTTTTTCCATTCATCCCTAAGACGCAGATTGTCACCGAATGTTACACTTATGACTCGCGGAAGGCCCATTTCCACATGACCTTCCAGGTGGGTTTTTTGCCATACATGAGAATCCCCACCCGGTAGATCCGCCCGGCCAGCCACACGGTTCCGAGGAAACCCAGGATCAGCAGCAGCATCGAAAGGCCCAGCTGCCAGTAAGGAACCGTACCGGGGACACCGGCGGGAATGCGCGCCATCATCACGATGGGACTACTGAAAGGGATGATGCTGGCCCACACCGCCAGCGGACCGGTGGGCTCCTGAACAGCGATGGTCATAATAATAAAGGAAAAGACTACGGGCAGCGTGATGGGCATCATCAGGCTTTGGGCTTCCTGGGGGTCTTCGTTGACGGCGCTGCCCACGGCGGCAAAAAGCGCGGAATAGAAAAGATAGCCGCCGATAAAATAAAAAAGAAAAAGGACAACGGTTAGCCCAAGATTGACGCTGCTAACGGCCGAGTCGAGCTTAGCCACGCGGCTGGCCATTTCGCTGGTCTGGCCTGCCGCACCACCTACCTGGCTGGCCTGTTGTGCATGCTGGACCGTTCTCCAGGTTTCTGCGGACAAAAAACCTTGCGCTACTACCGTGAGACCTACGACCAGTATGACCCACATCAGGAACTGGGTGAGACCTACGGCTCCGATACCCGTGATCTTGCCCATCATCAGCTGGAACGGTTTCACCGAGCTCACCACGACCTCCGCGATGCGGTTCGTCTTTTCTTCCATCACGCCGCGCATCACCATGGCTCCATATATAAAGGTGAGGATATAGATCAGAATACCGCTGACATAGCCCACGACAAAAGACATGGTTTGATTGGAGGCCTTCGCGGTCTTGCCCTGGTCTTCGAACGTATGCAGGTTGCCGATATGCGACTGGTTGCGGATGCTGTCGAGCCGGCCGCGGCTGATCGTCGTCTGCTGATAGATCATATGATCCACGATCGCGTCGTTCACCCGGTTCTTGAGATCGTCCGTACCGGCGAGGCTTAGCTGCGTTTTGTATTTAAGGCGGTAGTCCGTAATCTTGCCCTGTGGTAACACCGGGATGATCAGCACGGCCGTACACCCCCGCGCGGCATAATTGGCGGTGTCGATACCAGGCGAAAAATCAAAGGTGATGCTGCTGTCGCCTTTCAGATAGTCCTTAAAATACCCATTCGCGTCGATCACGGCTATGCGTGCGTGGGAACGCGACTGGGTTTGGATCAGTACACTGCCGACGATGAAGAGGATGATCACCGCCGGGAACAGAAAGGTCGACAATATAAAGGTCTTGTTACGAACACGCGTCAGGTACTCCCGGCGCGTGATGAGCCAGATCTTACTCATAAGGAGTGGAATTGTCTGGCGGTAGACGTGCCTTCCACCAGCTTGATAAAAATTTCGTTTAGAGAAGGAAGAATTTCGGTGAACGAGGTGATGCCGATCCCGCGATCGATAAAAAAGCGGAGTACATCGTTGGGTCGATGCCCACCCGCGATCTTCACGACCAGGTGGCCGTCCTGCCGTTCCACGACTTCGAAGAGATCGGTGTCCAGCCCGGACGAAGGAATGCTGTCCAGCCCGATGCGGAATTCATTTTCCTTGAACTCCTGTTTCACGCCGGCAACCGTGCCGTCGAGGATCTTGCGGCCCTGGTTCATCAGGATAATGTGATCGCAGATCTCTTCCACCTGTTCCATGCGGTGGGTGCTGAAGATGATCGTGGCGCCCTGATGCGCCAACGAATAGATCTCTTCCTTGATCAGATTGGCGTTCACGGGATCGAGACCGCTAAACGGCTCGTCGAGGATGATCAGCCGCGGCTGATGCAGGACGGTGGTGACAAACTGCAGCTTCTGCCCCATCCCCTTGCTGAGGTCCTCTACTTTCTTGTTCCACCAGCTCTGCATTTCGAATCGGGCAAACCATTCCCGGACCTTTCGCGTCGCTTCGCTTCGGCTCATGCCTTTAAGCTGCGCCAGATAGATAGCCTGTTCGCCGATCTTCATCCGTTTGTAAAGCCCGCGTTCCTCCGGCATATAACCGATGTGAATGCTGTCCTTGAGCGCAGCGAAGGGCCGCTCCTGGAAAAAGATACTCCCGGAATCTGGGTAGAAAATGCCGGTGATCATCCGGATCAGCGTAGTCTTACCGGCGCCGTTAGGTCCAAGCAGACCGAAGATGGAACCCTGGCCAAGCGTGAAACTCACCTTGTCTACCGCCGTCTGCGTCGCAAAGGTCTTTCGAACCTCCTTTACTTCCAGAATATTCATGAATAACAATAATTTTCCAATTGGTCGCGCGCGCTTCCAGAATATTACCGGGCTGCCACCGCGTCTGCCACTTTTTCTCCATCCATCGCGGCGCTCACGATACCGCCGGCGTAGCCTGCGCCTTCCCCGCAGGGAAAGAGATTGGTGATCTGCGGATGACGCAGGGTCCCGGGCTCACGTGGGATACGTACCGGCGAAGAGGTGCGGGACTCGGTGGCGACAACTACGGCTTCGTTGGTAAAATAGCCTTTCATCTTCTCCCCGAACACCTCGAAACCACGGCGCAGGTCCTCAAAGATAAAATCCGGCAGCACCTCCTGCAAGGGGACGGAATGGATACCGGGAAGATAAGAACAATCCGGCAACGTGCCGGAAGGACGACGGGTGACGAAATCTGCCATCCGCTGGGCAGGCGCCACAAAACGCCCGCCGCCCGCCGCAAACGCTTTTTGTTCCACGGCTTGTTGGAACGCGAGCCCCATCAACGGGCCGTGCTGCGCATAGAGCTGCATGTCTTTTTCTTCTACGGTCACAACGATACCCGAATTGGCGTAGGGATTGTTGCGGCGCGATGGTGACCAGCCGTTGACGACCAGTTCTCCTTCATCGGTGGACGCCGGTGCAATAATACCGCCGGGACACATGCAAAAAGAAAAAACACCTTTGCCGTGCACCTGTTCCACGAGCGAGTAGGATGCCGGCGGGAGATAGGGTGAAGGGATGCCATAACGGATCGAGTCGATCAACGGTTGCGGATGTTCGATGCGCACGCCCAGCGCGAAGGGCTTCGCTTCGATGAGCACCTTTTTTCGATGCAGCAGCCGGAAGATGTCGCGGGCGGAGTGACCCGTCGCCAGGATAATGGAATCACCATCGAAGCTTTCGCCGCTTGCCGTCTTTACACTTTTGATCTTGTTATCTTGTAGAACAAAATCTACAACCTTCTGTTCGAAAAGGAAAATTCCGCCGCTATTCGCGATCCGCTGACGCATGGCCTGGATGATATGCGGCAGCTTGTTGGTCCCGATATGCGGATGTGCGTCGATAAGAATGGCAGGATCGGCGCCGAATTGAACGAGCAAATGCAGAATGCGGTTGACGTCTCCCCGCTTGTGGCTCCGCGTATATAATTTACCATCGCTATATGTTCCGGCGCCACCTTCGCCGAAGCAATAATTGCTCTCGGGATTGATCACGCCTTCTTTGTTCAGCGTGGCCAGGTCTCTTCTTCGTGCGCGAACGTCTTTGCCTCGCTCCAGCAGCACGGGCCGGATGCCTTTCTCGATCAGCCGCAGGGCTGCAAACAAACCTGCAGGACCCGCGCCGATTACGAGAACCTGGCGTGTGGCTTG
The DNA here is from genome assembly GCA_025934485.1 of Chitinophagaceae bacterium. Taxonomy (GTDB): domain Bacteria; phylum Bacteroidota; class Bacteroidia; order Chitinophagales; family Chitinophagaceae; genus Puia. Next base: position 5,704 of record JAICXX010000171.1, on the reverse strand, counting down.
GGATACATCAGGAAAGCGAAAAGGTTCCACGGACGTTTCACCAAAAGACGAAGGAATTGGTTCACCAAGGAAAACCTGCATCGTCAAAAGGATCTTTGGCTGTCGAGGCCTGGCGTCGATCGCGCGTCTCAGCAAACGGAAGCCGGTGATGTCTTCCCCGCGAACGCCGAGGGAGCGGGCGATGAGATCAGTAAGACGCTGGTCGTCTGCCGCTTCAGCCGGCAATACCTTCAACTCGATTACCTTTTGCATGTGGGGGACAAAATTACTATAAATAGTTCTGCCTGTATGAGATATAGAATACGTCTCTAGAATAACATAAATACCGTGAAAACACGGTTGTCCGTGAGCCGAAAAAAAAATTTTCAGGATTTAAAAATGCAATCAAAAAAATAGTATCTTCAATGACCTCACAACAAACTCTACATATATGAAGAAAGGTTCGCTCACATCGAAGCTCACGTCTTCCTTCTTCATACAAAGTAAGTTTAAATCGTATCGGCAGGGTGAACTGCTGTTTTATGCCTGGATCCACTACTATTGTCGTTCTATGCCTCGAGGAGGCGGTTGCTTTGCAACCGTATCCAACTCGCATGAGATGTGAATAAGTCCTGAAGCAAAGGGTTTTTAGAAAGTTGAATTGGCCTGCGAATGGTGCCGGATCATTTTTGCAAGCAATGATTTTAGTCAAGCTGGGCAAGCCTCTTGTAGAAAAAAAATGATTCTTTTGGTACTATATCAAAACTGTATTGAACACAAAAAAAACAAGTGAATAAAAAATTTTTTATTTCCTGAAAAGTTTTGATATTCGCCGCCCTGCGCAACTTTTGATTGAATCCGATTCCTTGATTTTCTTTTTGACAACTACTATTCTTAAATCGGCATAAAAATTGGTTACTGTATAATGGCAAAAACGTTTGATAAAGTTTGGGGTCAATGCTTGGAGATAATCAAGGATATCGTAGAGTGGCAGCATTATAAAACGTGGTTCGAGCCGATCAAGCCTGTTGAATTGAGGAATAATGTTCTGGTGATACAGGTGCCCAGTCAGTTCTTTTACGAGTACCTCGAAGAGCACTATGTAAATCTGCTGGCAAAGACGCTGCGGCGGATCTTGGGTAAAGATGCGATGCTGGAATATCGGATCATGGTGGATAGCGGTAATCATCAGAACAAGCCCCTGACCATGGATGTTCCGGCCCACGGCTATAAAACGTTTTCCAATAACGAAATGGATTTTCCTCTTATCATAAACAATCCCGTCAAGAACCCCTTCGTGATCCCAGGGCTGAAGAAGATGCAGATCGACGCGCAGCTCAACCCGGTGTACACGTTCGACTCGTTCGTCGAAGGGGATTGCAACCGGGTTGCCCGCAGGGCGGGGAAGACGGTAGCGGAAAAGCCGGGTGCCAACTCCTTCAACCCACTCGTTATATATGGTGGGGTAGGGTTAGGTAAGACCCATCTCGCCCAGGCCATCGGCAATGAGGTCAAACGGCTTCATCAGAACAAGGTCGTATTATATGTGAGCTCGGAAAAGTTCATCAACCAGTTCGTCGACCACAGCCGGAACAATGCCATCAACGACTTCATCCACTTTTATCAGCTGGTAGACGTCCTGATCATCGACGACGTTCAGTTCTTCAGCCGCGCGGAAAAATCCCAGGATGCCTTCTTCGCCATCTTCAACCATCTGCACCAAAGTGGTAAACAGCTGATCCTTTCTTCCGACAAACCACCCAAAGACCTTGATGGATTGCAGGAGCGTTTGCTGAGCCGTTTCCGTTGGGGTCTCAGCGCGGATTTGCAGGTGCCTGATTATGAGGTCCGGATCGACATCCTCGAACGCAAGATGAAGAACGACGGGCTCGAAATGCCCAAGGAAGTGGTGAAATACCTGGCCTATAATATCAACAGCAATGTGCGTGAGCTGGAAGGCGCTTTGATATCTCTTTTGGCACAATCTTCGCTGAATAAGAGGGAAATAGACCTGGAATTGGCTAAAAAGGTGCTCCGTAATTTCGTGAAAACTAGCAGTAAGGAAATTACCATCGAAACCATACAGCGCATGGTGTGTGAATATTTCGATGTATCCTATGATAAACTACTGCAAAAAACCCGCAAGCGCGAGATCGTGCAGGCGAGACAGATCACTATGTACCTGGCCAAAGCCTTTACCAAGAACTCCCTCAAGACCATCGGCGAGCACTTCGGCGGACGTGATCATACCACCGTGATCCACTCCTGCCAAACGGTGAAAGATCTCATGGATACCGACAACCTCTTCCGCGAGAACGTAATGGAACTCCAGCAAAAGGTGCAGTTGGCTGCGATGTAACCCGAGCCCGAACAACTGGCGGCCGCCGCGCCCATAGCCCGGCCAGACACAAAGACCAGCAGCCCCCAATAAAAACGTTAGCGTCATATAAAAACATTAGCCACTAGGCGAAAACAGCCCACCACCCGGTGGGTTGTTTTTTTGAGCCGATTTACGGCCCAATTTGGACCGAAACCAATAAATCTTTATTTTTGCCTCCCCTTTCGAAAGTTGGGTCGACGATGACCCCAAGGCGGAAGGGACCCGGGAATCGACGCAAGTCGGTATCCAATTTGGAGAGGTGCCTGAGTGGCCGAAAGGGCCGGTTTGCTAAACCGTTATACGAGCTTAAACTTGTATCGAGGGTTCGAATCCCTCCCTCTCCGCTTCGTTTATTTTCAAACGCCTTCAAGGGCTCGTAAGACGCTGGTTCTACGGGCCCTTTTGAATTTTTCCACTACAAGTTGATTCAAGGGAATTCAAGGTTAATGGAGCCTGATTCGGTGCCCCCTTCCATACTTCAATTTTGAGGCACCGAATCGTCCGAAAGGCTCGCCCAGCCAGCGAATCCCGACAATCAACCGCTTTTGGTGACGGACGTAAAACCGATTCGCAAACCAAAAAAACAGTGGAACATGGAACATCGCATCAGCATCCTCTTTTATGTCAGGACCTCGAAAAAGAACAGCGAGGGCCAGGCGCCCGTCTACCTCCGGATCACAGTCAATGGCCAGCGTTTGGAGCAAAGCGTTCAGCGTTTCGTCGATCCTGCGCAGTGGTCCCGCGCGGCGGGGCGGTTGAAAGGAAACACGTTCCCGGCCCGACAATTGAATTTGTATCTCGACACCCTATCCAGCAAAGTCTTGCAAATGGAGCGCGAGATGGTGATGGACGGTGTCTCGGTGAATTTTTCGAATTTCCGCGAAAAGTGGCTTGGGCTTACGGAACCCGTTCGGACGCTTCTCGACGTTTTCCAGCAGCACAACGACCAAATGGCGGCGCTCATCCGGGTAGGCAAGGACTATTGTTCGGCGACGCTGGACCGCTACAATACCTGCGGGGATCATGTCAGAGCTTACATCCAATGGAAATATGGTACGGAGGACATCGACATCAAAAAGCTGGATTTTGATTTTGTCGCCGATTTGGAGTTTTGGTTGAAAACGCACCGGAACTGTGCGCACAACACGACTTTGAAATATATCAGCAATTTGAAAAAAATCGTGAACGGCTGCATCCGCAAGGGCTGGCTAACCCGGGACCCATTTGCCGGTTTCAAGCGAACCAAGCAGGAAGTGGAGAGAGAAGCGTTAACCGAGCTGGAATTGGAAAAAATCGGGGCGAAGGTTTTTCCGACCGACCGGCTGAATCTTGTACGGGACATCTTTTTGTTTTCGTGCTACACCGGCCTAGCCTATGCGGATGTTAAGAAACTCCGCCGATCCGAGATCGCCCAGGGTATTGACGGCAATTCCTGGATTTTCACCCACCGGCAGAAAACCGACACGCAGTCGAGGATTCCCCTACTTCCGCCGGCCCGGGCGATTGTTGAGAAATACCAGGATTTGCCGCCTTGCTGCGATTCCGACCAGGTCCTGCCGGTTTTGAGTAATCAGAAGATGAACGCCTATTTGAAAGAAATCGCCGATGTCTGCGGAATTCCCCGAAATCTAACTTTCCACATCGCCCGCCATACTTTCGCCACGACGGTTACCCTGAGTAATGGCGTTCCGATTGAATCGGTCAGCAAGATGCTGGGACATCGAAATTTGAAAACCACCCAGCATTACGCGAAGGTTTTGGATCGGAAGATAAGCGAGGACATGCGGAATTTGCACCGGAGCGGCAGGGCATAAAGAACATAGGAATCTTTATATTTAATGCAACCTAATAGGTAGTCTGTATCTAGTTTTTCGGCCAGGTTCGTCATACCGCAAAGTACAGGAATTTCCAGAAAAATCTTTCCGTACATGGTCTCGGTACTGAAACGGCGGCTTCCACCAATTGTAACTTGGGTCAAAAACTATGGGAAAGCTACTTTATCTAACGGACAACGATCAGAAGCCGTCACCGTCACAACTCGTCACCGTCAAAGACCTGGAGGAATTCCGGACCAAATTGCTGATGGACATTAAGATGATGTTCGAGGCGCATATGAATAAGACCGGCAAACGCTGGCTAAAGTCGCATGAAGTAAGGAAGCTCCTGGGCATTTCCGCCGGAACCTTGCAGACCTTAAGAAATCGGGGTAAAATACCATTCAGTAAGGTGGGAGGCTTGACGTATTACGATGCGGGAGAAATCGACAAAATGATGGACGGCTTCAAAAAAGATATGCGATAGCTCTGTAAACGATTATTGATTTCCGGTTGGCATTTCTGAGGTCGCATGAGGCGACCAGCAAGATGTATTTTTCGATCGAGTTATCGGTCTTTATAAAATTCGGATGTTGGTTTGAGGTCGCGTGGGAGCGACCAGCAAGATGTATTTTCGGCGCGAATTATCGGCTTTAGAGAATTCGGTTGTTGGTTCGAAGCCGCGCGGAAGCGGCCAAGATGTATTTCTTGTGCCTTAAAATTGAGCTAACGGATTTTCTCGGCTTTTTGAGGGCGCGTCTCGGCGCCTGGCAAGATGTACTAAGGTTTACTCGGGCTAGCAATTAAGATCCTAATACCGAATTCCGGACAATGAGGTCGATTCTGGCGATCCCGAAAAGATAAAATAATGCCGAAGGGAGCAAAGAGGTCAGGGCCTATTCTACATAACTAAAAATCCGGATGGCCCGACTTATTAACTTGCCAGATCGGCAAATCTGAGCTATTTTGGTTTTCAAACATTAGTCAAGTCCAAATGAAATTCAAATCTGCTGTCTATTTTGCTGAGATGAAGCCGTTTATCAATGACGCAATCGAGAAGCTTGCTAACAATAACCCCGAGTTTGAAATTTATACAGTGGCTCTCTGGACAGATGCTAACGCGGCTGTGAGCGCAATAAGCTTTGACAGTAAGCTCAATTCAGATGAGCATTGCCGGAAATCAAATGAATTCAATGAAAAGCAAAAAGAATACTGGACGAGTCGGGGGGATATCAAAATGGCTGAACTTTTCACTGCTCATTCGGTCAGGAACTGCAATCCTGCGGACTTTGAATTGAGAAATTATCTGAAAATCGAAAATCGCTCGTTCCCACGAAATTGGGAAGAAAAAACCGGTGGTAATTGCTGGGAGGTCTTGGAGCCGGTTTTGAAAGAAATTGGAGAATATCTATTTCAAGCCTTGATTAACTCAAGGATGCATAGTGATCTAGAAGTAGGTGTTAACGGAAGTTTGGATTGGTATCAATTTACATGGACAAAACCATATTCACTATGAAGATCCTTTGGTGTT
>JAICXX010000018.1 GCA_025934485.1 Chitinophagaceae bacterium | reverse complement strand
GTGCCGTGTACGACCTGACCGGTCACCGGGTCGAGCGAACCCTGTCCGCTCACAAATAACAGCCCATTGTCAACCACGCCCGAAGAATAGGCGCCCGTCGCCGTCCCCGCCGAGATGCGTTGCGGGCCACGGTCAGCCGCAGCCGCACCACCAGCCGCAGCCGCAACATGGTTGTGGCCAAGTGCCGGCAGGAAAGGCCATTTCGCAAAGGCGCTTAAAAATTTTACCAGCGCGCCCACGGCCTTCCCGTACAAATGCGCACCCTTTTCCGCCGTCGCCAGCTGCGGTTCCCCGCTGCTCCCGTTGCTGGAGATATATTCCGTTCTTTTAAAGATCGTTACTCCGCGATAGGGCTCGTCATCCTCCCACCCGGTGTAGCCATTGCTGGCCGGCTTGTCCGCGCGTTCTACCTTATCCATAAAGACCCTGGAAGGGAAAAGATGAAGCATCAGGCTTGTCTCATATTCGCAGGCATGACTAAGCGCGGGGCTTTCCATCGGCGGCTCGCCCGCGAAGGCCGGACCCGCCAGTTCCCAATAGGTCGCCAAAACGATATTGGCTTCCCGGGATAACGTATTGCCGGCATTTAATACTGCCAGCGCCTGTTTCACCGGGGTGATATTTCCGCCATGGCCGTTGAGCAGCACGATCCGCCGGAACCCGTTTTGCAATAATAATGTTACAAGATCGACCACTACCTGGGTATATAGCGCCGGTGACAGGCTGAGCGTGCCGCCAAAATTCAGGTGATGATGACTCGATCCAAATGGCAGGGCGGGGCAGAGAACGACCGTATCCGATAACTGTTCTTCCGCGCCCATCGCTACCATGGTGACGATATCGGTATCGGTGGATACGGCCAGATGCGGCCCATGCTGTTCGATGGCGCCCAGCGGAAGGATGACCACCTTGTTCGCCGCACCGGCCCCAATACTCTTATAATCCTTTGATGCGTATTGCATATCCATTTATTAAAATTAGCCGTAAAGGGCTGTTCATAACTATATTTATCCGTCAGCTTTGTATACTTTTTCAACGCGTAGAACGTGCCATTTCCAATGCCTTCGTGGTGGTATAATACTTGGCGAGCATATTCGGCACTTCCCACGCGGGCATTTTCCCACCCCTTACAAAACTCAAATATTTCTTTGTCACTTCTGCGAATGTCGCTTCATGATCCGGCTCGAAACGCGCCGGCACCCGCAATTCCCAGCCCTTGGCCGTCTTTTGTAGGGCCAGTCCCGGGTATTCGGATTGGAGACTTGCTATTACCCCGCGCAGCACCTGCTCATATCCGGCAGTTGGCTGCAGCGGTTCGACGGAGAGAACCGGCTTATAGCCGTGCGCCGAATCCTGCCGGATCACCAGGCTCGCCAGCGTCCCGCGCAACACGGAGAAATGGGTATCTCCACCGCCGGCCGGTGCTTCGAAATCCCATCGTACGCCGACCCGGGCATGTACGCCCTTGATCGTATAATCTATTACGCCGTTCGAATAAACGCTTAGCGGAGAATCGGGGACGTTCTGCAATCCCGTGACTTTTTGATACTGCGCAGGGCTCAATACGGTGGGCCAATGCCGCGCCGAAAGCATTTTGATATCGGTACGATAATCGAGTGCCACCTCCGGAAAACATTCCCATTGGACGAGATCGACCAGATGCGTCGTGACATCTACGATGCCTTCCCCCTCCTGCGTCACATCAAAATACCAGGACGGGCGGATCAGGGGTTTGCCCGATACCGATTTGAAAAAATGATGGATACTTTCCTTTGTCACCGCGGGATCTTCGAGGGTTCCCTTCCGTAGAACACCGAAAATCGAAGGCATCGTCGACAACCGTCGCTGCAGTATGTTGGTGATCTGGTAGCGTTCGGTCATGATGTCATACAATATCGTCCCTTTTTTCCGGCCGGTTGCAAAGGCGCGTTCCAACCGTGAAAGATCCCTGGCTTCGATGATCATCGGTTTATCTGCAAAAACGTTGAATCCGGCATTCACCGACTGCTCGATATAGGCGATCTTATTTTTATTATTCCCTGCCAGCACGACGACGTTGCCCGCTTTTTCCCGGAGCATCCGCGACAAAAAATCGGGGCCTGTGTACACTACCTCGTTCCAATGCGTGGGCTGTTCGCTACGGGTATTGTATTTGTCGATGAGCGCCAGATGCGCCCGCAACTCCTGTCCTTCCGGTGCATATACGTGTACGGTGGTATCGATTTCCGGATAACCCGATTTCTGCACCAGGGCCGCATGAAAATGCCCGGGGTCCAGCGTGATCAGCCGGATCGCTGTCTGCGTCATGCCCGTGAATGTCCCTGTCAGCATCGCTATCGTGAACAATAAATTTCTCATCCTTATAATTTTATAGCGCTATCCGCATCCAGAAATAATTCGACCTTGGCATGCCGCCGCAAGATCGTCGATGGATAGGTCTCAGCGATCTCCTGCTTCACCGTATTGTACACCGCCTCCGCCTTTAGCTTCCCTGGTACCATACAGAAGACATACCGGCCTGCCATCAATGCGGGCACCGTGAGCGTGATCGCGTGTGTGGGCACCTCTTGCAACGTGGCAAAACATCCATCGTTCACCTGTTGTCGCCGGCACGACCCCTCCAATTCTACCACCTTTACCGACAATGGATCGGCAAAATCCGCCACCGGCGGGTCATTAAAGGCGATATGCCCGTTCTCGCCGATGCCCATGCAAACGATATCCGGCGGATACTGTTGCAACAACCGCGAATAACGGGAACATTCTGCTGCTAAGTCGATGGCATTCCCATCGATATAATCCACCGAAAGGAAGGGCGCTTTGTCGAACAGCCGCTGCCGGAGAAAATACCCGAATCCCTGCACCGCATCCGGCCGGAGCCCGATATATTCATCCATATGAAACCCGCGCACCCGCGACCAGTCCACGGTCTCCTGGAGCAGGGCCGCCAGGAAGTCGTTTTGTGAAGGCGCCGCGGCGAAGATCATATTTACCGTTTCCTGGTCTGTCAACAACCGCCCGATCCGGCTGCTCACCCTTGAAGCGGCAGCCGTTCCCATTTCCGTTCTTGTGCTATAGATCAGTGTTTTCATAAACCAAATCTCCCTTTACCATTGTGGCCCGGACGTTTATGTCGCCATCGAAGAGCACGAGATCGGCGTCGTAACCCGGGAGGATCGCCCCTTTGGTCCCCGCCAAACCCAGGATGACCGCCGGTGTGGTCGTTATCATTTGTATCGCTTCGACCAGCGGCACACCCGCTGTCTTTACCATTGTCCGTACCAGCCGGTCCGCCGTAGCCACACTCCCCGCAAAAGCGCTCCTATCCGGCAACTTGGCCACGCCGTCTTCTACGATCACCTTCATCCCGTTACGGATATTTCCTAAAACGCTCTCGCCCTCCGGCATCCCTGCGGCCCGCATCGCATCCGTGATCAGCGCCGTCCTTGCCGGTCCCTTGATTTGATAGACCAGCTGCAGCAGGGGCGCCGGCAGATGGATGCCATCAGCGATGATCTCCACATCCATGTCCCCGATGAGAAAAGCGGCCTCGACCGCGCCCGCATACCGGTAGGCGTTCCGCCGGGAGACACCCGTCATTCCCGAATAGAGATGCGTCGCCAATGAATACCCGTTCTTCCATCCTTCCAGCACCTCTTCATAGATCGCATCCGTATGCGCCAGCGAGACGAGCACACCTTTCTCCCGCGCATACCGTGCAAACTCCAGCGCCCCGGGCAACTCCGGCGCCGCACTCCATCGCCGGACCAGGTGCGCACGCCGCAGGATCTCCCTGTATTCGGCAGGATCGGGGTTTCGGATAAAACGCGGGTCCTGGGCGCCCCGCTGGTTCATCGCGAAGTAAGGTCCTTCGAGATGCAGTCCGAGAAACTGTGCACCGCGCACATTACGCGGCAATACCTGCTCGTATACATCCAGGATATGCAGCAGCTCTTCCTTCGAACCCGTGAGCGTGGTCGGCAGCATCGCCGTCGTCCCATACCGGACATGCGTTTCGGCAATGCCGAGAAAGGCGGCGGCATGCCCGTCCATAAAATCGTGTCCCCCGCCTCCGTGCACATGGATATCGATAAAACCCGGCGACACATAACATCCGCCGGCATCGATGACCCGGTTCGAGCCGACCGGCCCACCAAGCGAACCTGTCCCCATGATCTTCCCATCGCGCACAAACACATCCGCCCCCGTCACGATCCCGTTTGGTGTGATCACCTTTCCATTTATGATCCGTAGTCCGCTATTCTTTGTCATCGTGTTTCCTCCTTCGCCCCCACTTTTTTCATCACGCGCCGGATCGCGGTTGTCACACTATCCTCTACGCCGTCCGAGAACGGCCCCGGAAAACCATAATAGATCATGCTCTCATCGGGCTCATACCCGCCCTCCCTGAGGAGCCGCAGCGAAGGGATATAACACATCACTTCGCTCGAATAGCCCGCGACAACCAGATTTTCACCCGCAAATAATTTTTTTGTCTTCAGCGAATAGTCCACCACCGTCTCGCCGCTCAAGGCCAGCACACAAAGATCGTTACCAAACCGCACCGCCTGTACCGGATAGACAAGGTGGTCCGGCGTAAAACCCCGGTTATAGGCCGATAACATCAATCGGGCCCTTCGCTGCAGATACTTGTCATCGCCGACGATCTCCCTTTCATACTCCGCCACATCGAAGGAACGATAGGGGAGATCCACCGTTGTATAAGCCGTGCGCAGCGGTGCCCGCACCGGCTTCATTTGCCCGCCCCGTAGCACCGCATCCACCGCGTCGGCCAGCTCCCCGCCATGCGACTGCGCCAACTCCACCGTTCCCCGCGGGTCGGGATTTTGATCACCGCCGCATCCCTGGAGGAACATACAGGTAGAGCCGGGATTCTCTTCCTCCAGTGCGGCCTGCGCGAAACCCGCATAGTCCCCGTTGATCAGGAAATTATTTTCTACCAGCGTCGTATTATGACAGGCATACCCAAAAAGGATGACGGCAGGTTTGCCCATGCGTATCACCTTCACAACGGGCACATCATGATCGACGGGACCATCCGGGTGGATCTTATTTCTTCGGTTGATCGCGAACCCGGCTTTTCCTTTGCCCGAATAAACCTGCGCCGGTGCGCGGTCCGCCATCGCCATCCCGATGACCTTTACCATGTCGGCCGTTAGCTGTTGCGAATACAGCGATACTGTCCGCTGCTCGTCCAGGGTGAAATCAAAAATGATGTCCACGCAAGGCCATACTATCGGGCCGCTATGGGTATGCGATGAATTCAGCAGCAATTGCTCGCGTTTGATGCCATAGAGGCTATCGACTTGCCGCGCTACATCCGCCGATACCTCGTGCGAAAGACCGAGCAGATCGGTGGTGACGATCACCACTTTGTTCTTCCGGCCATCTTCCAACACCAGCGCTTTGGCCCAGAGGTCCTGTAATACTTCGGTGGCGGGTTTTTCGCGTCCGGCGTATCCCGAGAGCCACATCGGCAGGGTAGGGGTGATCTTTACCCTGCCCGAACCCGCGACAAGCTGCGCGGCGGCGCTGAGAGATAAAACCAAAAAAACGCACATGATCCATTTCATAGGTATCATTTTACCGGCGGGATCTGCACCAGGTCGGTGCGTGTCCGGCCATTCTCCGTAACCCGGGCAAGTGTATACACCGTTCCATCCTTCGCGACGGCGATGGCATTCACATACAAGGGTCGCTGACCATTGCCATAAAAGATAGCTCCATGATCTTTGTATTTTCCTGCGGCGATATCATAGGTGACGAGATGGAGGTCTTCCAATCCCTTGGCCTCGCCCATCGCCGTACTGCTCTTTCCCTTGACCCGATGTCCGTCGACGTATATCGGTCCGCCCGTGAGATAATACAACGTATGTTTATCCGGACCCAGGGTAAAACCGAGATAGCCATAGCTAAACTCATCGAACATCCCGCTAAGTTGAGACGGCCTGCTCGTGATCCGGTCGATCACATTCACGCGCTCTGCCCGCGGGTCGAACTGGAACAGATAACCCGAATTTCCATGGACCCCATATACCATTTTATCCCTCGGAGACCAAACGGTCTGCCGCCAGTTATAACCCATATTTCCGGCCGAGGTCGGATCATATATTCCAAAATAATCTTTTTTCATGTCTTCTTCCAAGGCCTCCAGCTTGTCCGAACCGGTCTTCAGCCGGAAGATCGTTCCCTCCGAAGTGGTTGCATACACCGACCCGTCATCCGGATCGATGGCCAGCGACCGGCAAAGGGTCCTGAAATTCTTGCCGGCTCCGTTCTCGCCTTCGCCGGAAAGCGGGCCGATCTCCGTGAGCTGTTTCTTGGCGAGATCGTAACGGAAGACATAGCCGGTGGGCCAGGTGATGCAATAGATTAGGCCACGTGCAGTATCCATATTCAGCGTGATGATACCCTCCTTATGCGGCGCCAGCGCGAGATCCTCGAATTTTCCCGTCTTCAGATCGTAGCTTAGAATATGGCCACCGGGATATTCCTTGTATCCGGCCGGAGGTATCCCCATCTTTTCCATCCCATCCACCATGGTATAATAACCCACATGGGTACCGAAATACAATTTGCCTTTCGATTCGACAAAATGCACATGACTCTTGCCCTGCGAGATGCTCTTCGCACCCTTCTCGCCGCAAACCTCCGTGAGATCGCCGCAATGGCTGATCTTACCCGTCCGCGGGTCGAAAGAATACATCTGGCCACCCGTGTCGATGGATTGAGAGCTAAGCACATAATATACCTTCCCGTCGCTGGCCACATCGATGGCGTTATAGGTATCATGAGCGATATCGAATCCTGAATTATAGACTTTCGCGGTGAGCGTTTTGGGGGGAGTCCCACCGTCCTGGGCCAAGGCCGCGTCCTGCGCCAAAACCGTACCCGCGAGTAGAGTGGTCATTGCAACTATGGTAACTATTTTCATTCCTTAATTTTATCCGCGTTATCGTGTATCTTTTGAATGGCATTGACAATATCGTCCATATCCGTCCTGGTTCCCAGTAGCATGGATTGATAGAACCATACCGCCTCCTCGTTACAAAGTTTGTCGTTCAGCGGGCAGACATTTCTTTCATTAAAGGCATGGATGTCCAGCTCCGCCGTCGTATACATTTTCTTGTAATTCTTCGACTCGAAGGCATTCTGCAAATACGGCATCTTGTTCAGTGGCGCATAACCTTCCGAACAGGGGATGCCCTCTGCGTTCAGGGCTTTCAGAAAAGCAGCCCGCGACAGGCCCTTGAATCCATCGCGATCGTACCGGAAAGGAAACAAGTGAAAGGCTGCTTTTGTAACATGGGGAGTGAGGGTATAGGCGATCACACCGGGTATCTTACCGAGTCGTTCGTGCAGATACGCCGCATTGGCGTTGCGCAGCTCGGTTTGTTCCGGCAGCCGCTTGAGCTGACCGATACCGATAGCCGCCTGGTACTCGGTGAACCGAAGCTTATTCCCCGCGATCAATGTCCCCGCGTTGACCTGCCCGACCACCGAGCCATAGGGATTGCCATAGTTGTGGTACGAATAGCACTTATCCATAAAGCCATTGTCGTTGCTCGTTATCGCGCCGCCCTCGCCGATGGCCAGGTTCTTTGAGTTCTGAAAGCTAAAACAGCCGGCATCGCCGAAGCTGCCTACCTTCCGGCCACCGATCTCCGCCCCATGCGCCTGGCAGGCGTCTTCGATGACCACCAGACCATGTTTTTTCGCGATGGCCATGATCTTCACCATATCGGCAGGCAAACCCAGGATATGCACGGGTAGGATCGCCCTCGTTTTGGTGGTTATCTTTTCTTCGATCTTGTTGGGATCGATCTGCCAGGTAGCAACATCCGTATCCACGAACACGGGCATTGCGCCGGTCGCCAGCACCGCCGCCACGGTGGCAATAAAGGTGTAAGGCGGTACGATCACTTCGTCCCCGCCGCCAATACCCAGTTGCAATAAGGAGGTGATCAAGGCATTGGTTCCGTTGACGACACTCAGGCACCGTTGTGTGCCGATATAGGCCCCCCATTCTTTTTCAAATTGATCGACCAGGGCTGCACGGGACCAGATGCCGCTACGCAGATCGTCTACTACCAGCGGCTCGTCGGCAACCTTGTTCCATATCGGCCAGTCGGGCCAGGGCTTTGTCCTGAGCGGGGTGCCGCCCGAAATAGCGGGCAGGGACGCGGCCGAGATAACGGCAGGTGCTGCACCCGAAATAGCGACCGTAGGAGCGCCCGGTGATGCGGCTCTTAGCGCCCCAGGCCCCAGCGTGGCGCCAACGGCGGCAAGCCCCGTGGTTCGGATAAAGTCTCTGCGTCCAAAATTTTTATTTTTCATGTCCTTTAGTTTAAAAGTTGATCTGTTCCGCATCTTTTTTGGCCTTCGCCAATATTTCCTGTAGTTCTACCCGGGCGCCGCCTTTTCGTTTGCTCTCGTCGGCCGCCTCCATAAAAGTGTACACGGACAAGGTCTCCTCCTCGCTCACGGGCGAAACGCCCGTTTTGAAGAACTTTGCGATCTCGCGCAGCAAGCCCTCATAACCCGAATACGGACCGACTCGCGCAACCCCTTTTTCCCCGAAAACCGTTCCGCCATATTCATGCTCCCCGGTTCTCGTCCCCCGGAAAGTCCCGATACGGCCGTCGGCCCAAACGCCGGTGACGACATCGGTGCCCTCGGTACTCACCCGCGATACCCAGGAACATCCGGCTCCCATCGCTGTAAGCAGGGTTTCTATTCCGTGGATACCATACCAGAAAAAATCCGGGTGATGCGGTTCGACCGGCGCGGGGCTAAAGGCATCCGCTCCGAGTACCTTGCCTACCGTTTTACCCGCGGCGATTTCTGTGAGCCCATCGAGATACCGGAGTGAGCTGGCGGAAAAGAGGGGTACGCCGTACTTCCGCGCCGCGCCGTACAAGGCCACTACTTCCGGCAGGGTGGCGGCAACGGGTTTATCGACAAACAAGGGTTTGCGTGCTTTTATCGCTTCGAGCGCCTGTTCGAGATGCGGCCGCCCGTCATTGGTCTCGAGCAAGACCACGTCCACCTTTTGCAAAAGCTCCGCTATCGATCCTACGATCTCCACGCCATGCGTTTTCACCTCTTCCGTGTATGCCGGGATGCGTTCGGTACTGCTCTGGATGTCCTTGCTCCCGTAGGGATACGCGGCCACGATCTTATAACCCTCATAGGCCGGGTCCGGCATGGACCCGTTCAGCACTGCCGTAAATTCCGTACTATGCGAGGTGTCCAACCCGATGATCCCGACCCGCCGGCCGGCTTCCGCGACAACGCCGCCCCCCATTGCAAGGCCCGATGACGCAGCGCCGGATACCACCGCCGCACTGCCGTCGATACCCAATACTTTTGTCGTCCCGCCCTTCTCCATCTCGAGATCCACCGGCGCATTTGTCGTCCAGTTGCCACCCGTGAAATCGGGAACGTTGATGGAATTGCTATGATTCGCTACCGACCATACGCTCAGGGGCGACACCGAGCTCCACAACGCCGCATCATAGACGTTCTGATCGAGCGGCAGCCCGTTGCGCAGACAATCGATGGTTCTCCAGTCCATGATGAAATCCATCCCGCCATGATCGCCGATGCCCTTTGCAAGTGCGCCGATCTTTTTCAACAACGGCGGCATATATTTTTCTTCCAACGCTTTATATTCCTCGGGTTTCAACCATTCGTGCCCCGGCGCCGTTGCATAACGGGCAGGCTCGGGGTATTTCAATCCGGCCCCTTTTGTCCCGCTCACCAGCTGGATACGGGAATACGGTCTTGGTGAGCTCACATCGAACTGGACCACGATGGTCTTTCCCTTCGCCGTGCGGATCGTACTCGTGCTCATCGTACCGTTGTACTTTCGGCCGGCGTATTGTTTATAAAAGTCATCGGTAGCTGCCAGCTTTTCGGCCAGCGGCCCCGTGATAAAATCGTTAGACGACATGGACACCAGGTAATCCATCCGGTCCCCGCGATTGATGTTCAGCAACTGGCACAAAGGGCCAAGGCCATGCGTCGGATAAAGATTGCCTACCCGTTTGGACGCTTCCTCCAGTTCCCACATCTGGTAGAAATGTTCTTTGGAGAACATGAGTTCCTGCAGATTGTGGATATACCCGCCTTCGCAATGCACGATCTCGCCAAAAAAGCCCTGCCGCGCCATGCTCAGCGTCAATTGCTCGGAAGCATCGTAACAACAGTTCTCGACCATCATACAATGCTTGTGGGTCCGTTCGGAAGTCGAGACCAGGAGCCAGGCTTCTTCGATGGTCTTTGCCGCGGGCACCTCTACGCAGACATGTTTTCCATGCTCCATGGAAAACGCCGCCATCGGGGTGTGATACGCCCAGGGCGTCAGGATATACACGAGATCGAGGTCATTTCTCTCCGCCAGTTTTTTCCAGATCTCCGTTGTGCCGGAATACAGCGCCGGTTTATGGCCTGCTGCCGTTACGAGTTTATTCGCTTTCTCCACCTGTTCCGGTCGCAGATCACACAAGGCATTTATTTTAACCCCCTCGATACGCGTCATCCGTTCTACCGCGCCGAAACCCCGGTTACCGATGCCGATAAAACCGATGCGCACCGTATCCAGTTTTGGCGCGGCATACCCGCTCATATTGAACCGGGGCCCGGTGAGCTTTCGCTCCGCCTGTTCCCGGATCCGATCCAGGTCCTCCGCGCTGCTGGCATAGGCGGGCAAAAAATACGCGCCGACTCCAAGCGCCGTCGTTTGTAAAAAATGTCTTCTGCTATTTCCCATAACTTAAAATATACATTCTTCTAAAAATTTCGGTTCATACCCATTGTTGGCTGCCCAGACAACTGCCGTGCGAACCCTGTCCATAAAATCAGGTTGATAATTGAAATAAAAGGGATAAAAATACTGCTCATGTACCAGTAGATCCGCGTAGGGTGGGAGACCGCCATTGGCGCGATGCCCCTCGAGATGCGGCCGGATATTGACCAGCTCGGTCTTATCGATGACGATACTCGTCCGCACAAACGCGATATCTTCCCGGGTATCCTTCCAGACAAATCTTTTCTTTATGTGGCGGCGCTGGTCCACATCCAGGTAATAGGAGACGGCGGGGAGCTCATCATCTACATTGAAATAGCCCAACAGCCCTTTGTACCCCAGGTCACGCAAGGCCCGCGCCCCTTCTACCGTCGCCTCTCCCCAGTGCAGGGTCGTCACCGGGCCCAGGAGTTCCGGGCCAGCGAAACGCCGGATCTCGTTCATCACCAGTTCGCCGTCCCGTTTCACCTGCGCATAGCCGGCACGTTGATAAGGCTTGTCGGGGAATTCTCCCAGCGCATGAAAGGAAAGCCGCAGCCAGGACGCCTGCGCCTTCCATTCGGCCGCGAATCGATCGCTAGGCTGCGAGAGATCGAACCCGTCCGTTTTATAAAAAAGATTGAGATGGATCTTCGTTCCATAGTCCACATGCAACCCCCGCAAAAAGGCCAGATAGGGGTTGTCAAAAATGCTGTTGTAGATGCCCTCGTGCCGGTGGATATCCCGAAGGAACCAGATATTGTCATCTATCGAGAGGCGATAACCATTCGCGAAATTCGGCAGCCAGTATACGCGTGCCTGTTTTTCTTCACCCGTGGTCTCGTTGACGGCCCGGACAATATTCTCATATTGATCAAGCGTGATCTCCGCTACAAAGCGTTGACCATTGCCGGCGGCTTTGATCCCCCCGATGTTGACGTTGTCTCCGGCCGAAGCAGTTACGACTACTGCGACCTTCAAACCCTTGCCGGTGACCATCCCGTCCCGCGCATGCAGCATATCTCCCTCTACGGGGAAAACAATTTCCATATCGGTTAGAAATTTGGATTAAACGTTTCTTCAAAGGATGTCGTCGCTACATACGTCTTGTCATGCTGTATCCGGTAGTCCAGTAGCTTCAGCAGCAGCTTCTGCCAGAGCCCGTACTCGACGTCCCACCGGCCGAGCATCGTATTCAGCCGGTAGGGCTGGCTCTCGGATAGCCAGGCGTTCGCATACACATTCTTCAGTTCCCCGGCCTCATCCAGCATGTCCTGTATATAGCCGTGACAGATATACCCTATATCGTAATACACAAAATCATTTTTCTTCTTCCCCAGCATAGCCTCGTTCCATCTGTCGCAGATGACCACGGCCCATAGGAACCGGCTTGCGGTATAATGCACCAGCTGCGCGGATACGAGCAGGCTCCGGATAAAGACACTGTCCTCCCGGCCGGCCTTGCCCAGGGCCAACACAAGCTGTGTTTCGGCTTCCTCGGTCTGCCGCCGCACCGTCTTTAGCTCCGTAAGGTGCCCGCGCGAGTTAGCCAAATAATAAGATGAAAAAGGGTTCGACCAGCTCTCGATAATAGTGCCGCCGGGCAAATTCGAAGTATTCTTTCCGAGAACGCCCGTAAGCGTCTCTATGGAAGCGGCCAGCGAATCCAACGCCGTGCGCATTTCGGTTGCCATCCGGGGATAAAGGATACTGCAATACTTCTCGATAAAATGCTGTCTTTCCGGCGCGGACCCCTGCCAGGCGCCAATACAGCCATAGGCCATAAATAACCAGGACGGCCGGATAAAAGGCTCCACGGCATCCGTCCACACGGAAGTGATATCACCCATCGTCCCATGCCGAACCCCTGCTTTTAGCGTGAGATCCATATTATCGTAGGTATAGGTGGCATTGGGATAGATATGGCCCCAGCCGGAGACCGCATTTTGGATAAAGAACGGCCGCTTTTCCTTGAGCACCGGATCAAGGTAGTGATCGATCGCACCGGTGTCCGGGGAATATTCCCACACGACGGGGATCGCCCCGGGAGGAAATTTGGCCAGGATATCCGGATAGTAATTGTTCATATCCGTCCATGCCAGTACCGTCTTACCATATTTCTTCCATTCCTTTTGTACAAAATCCAGGTGTTGAAGCCACAATTGTTCCGAGTGTACGCTACTATCGACCTCCTCAGAGATGCGATTGGTTTCCCAGGTCTCATCGAACCCGACATGGACGAATTCACTGGTAAATAATTTTGCATACTGCCCGATCCAATCCCTTAGTACCGTCTGCACCTGGGGATTCCGGGGATCGAGCTCTTCCCCATATTTCCCGATGCCCATCGAAGCATATTTCTCCCGTTTCAAAAGATCGTGCAAATGCCCATAAAAGGCGACAAAAGGTACAACGTCCATCTGCCGCAGCTGTCCATAGGCAATGATCTCTTTGATCTGCTGTTGCGTATAGGCCGCCCCGATATTCAATGATTCATAGCCCTTGAGCTCCATGCTCACCTCGTTGTAGAAATAATACTGATTCACTTTCCATCTCGCCAGAAAATCGATCTGCCGCTTTATCTCCTCCACCGTTAACAGCGCGCCATGCGCAAAATCCATCATGACACCCCTGTAGGCGACGGCGGGCTGATCTTCGATGTCCAAAACCGGCGATATGGGACCTAACTGCCGGAGGGTCTGTACCGCGTAGTAAAGTCCCGCCGGGGTATGCGCGACCACCCTGACGCCCGATGGCTTCACGGATAAACGGTAATACTCTTTATCTCCCTTTCCGTCGAGGACATACGTGAACGGCAGCTGCCCTCCCGCGCCGACAAATTCTTTCAACTGTTGAAGTGCAAAGACCTCGGCCTTACCGGCCGTAGCCGGTATCACCACCTTCAAGCGCGACAGCGGCAGGTTTCCCTTCCCGGTTTCCATATGCCGGGGTTCCGGCAGGAGCACGGGTTGTGCCCCTACCGTCGCCGTCAGCATTATTGTAACCACCAATAAACCTACTACGCTCTTCAACATTCTTTTTCTTTAAATATAACCCATTACTACTGCACATCCCACCAAAGTCTTGTCGCTGCATTATCCGGCCCGCCAAGCAGGACCACCCCCGCCGCCACCTGGTCCGCATTGACCAGGATCTCTGCCTGCAAAAAGGGCATCCGCTTGATGGTAGTACCCGCCGGCACATCCGCATTGTCGCTATGCAGCACGGGGTAGAGTTGTGGGAGATCGGTGCGGCGGTATTCCGCCCAGCCCTCCTGGCCGTCGGGCCAAAGCGCCAGCCATTTCTGTTGCGCCACCTGTGCCCGTTCCATCGTCGGGTCGGCGCTCCAGAGAACGGGATAGTTATTTACCGGGCCGGAGTTCATCCCGTCACCCGGGGCGATGGGTGTAGCCGTATTGTTTACGTAAGTATCGATAGCGGTAGCATCGGTGATACCCCATTGGGCCATCGACGTCCGGATACCTGTTTCATACAGACTCTGCGCAGTACCGCCCATGTTCCAGCCATTGAGCGCTCCCTCCGCCCGGAGGAAATAGGACTCGGCGGCATGCATGAGATCCTGCGGAGTGGTATAGACTGCCTTCCAGTTCCCACCCGAATAGGTGCACCACCGGGTTCCGGTATGCGATACGTTCACGGAGGAGTTGAGGGCGATATTCCCCTTTTCCGCATCGCTGAGCCCATTGCGCAGGCCGTTGTATGCCCCGGATGCTGTTGCCGGCTGCCAGAAGATCGGCATCCGCGGATCGTTATAGCCAAGCTGGATGGATGCCATGGAAGCACTCATGCCGATATCTTCCCATCCCGAGATCACGCTGAGAGCATTCTCTTCGTTGTAGGTGGCATTGGTCTTTTCCATATAGGCATCCGTGCTGATATCCGTCATCACACCCGCGGCTACGGCAGCCTCGGCCTCCGTTTTGGCGCGGGCGGGATCGATCGCCGAAATACGCAATGCCAGCCGTAGCCGGAGCGTATTGGCGAACTTGATCCAGGCGGATACCGGGTCGGTTTGTTTACCATAGACCAGGTCGAATTTGCCAAACGGCGCCTCGCCCTTGTGATTATTGAGTACCGTGACCGCCGCCGTGAGCCGGCTAAAGAAATCATAATAGATGGAGTCCTGTGCGTCGTACTTCGGATAGCGCACCCCGCTGCCTGCCTGGCTGTAAGGGATCGGTCCGAAATAATCCGTTATCCGGTGAAAGGTCCATACCCACCAGATATTGGCAATAGCATTCATGGCGGAGCTTTTGTCGGTGCCCGCCAGGATGGTCAGCAGCTGCGGCGCCGCGGAGACATAGGCAGGGTTCCAGGCCGCCGGCAGCCAGGTCTGCTGGATACCGTACCGGTCCGTATTGAAACCGGCGAGCTGACCGAAGTATTGCGAATATACATCGGCGATAGCGCCTTCCCCGATCTCGTAGTTGTCCGGACTCAGGGTCACGCTCTGCTGCGCATAAGCGAACATTTGCGGATACTGCGCCGAACTGATCGTGGAAATGGCGGAAGGGTTGGTGTTCATCTCCGCATATTTCTTCGTGCAGCCGTTAAGCCCGGCGGTGAGAGCCAAGAGGGATAAACCCGCACAGATATATTTATTGATTGTACTTTTCATTATCGACGATTTTTAGAATGAAAGTTTGAGGTTCACACCCACGCTTCTCGTAGTAGGCAGACTGTAATTTTCTACTCCCTGGAAATTGCTGTTGCCATAGCTGGCTTCGGGATCGATATCCAACTTGCGTTTGCCGATACCCGGCAGGTCTAAGATGGAATTGCCCCTGTAGAGGAAGAGAAGATTGCGTGCCATCAGGCTGAGTTTCGAAGCCCGGATAAAGGGCGGCAGCTTTTTGAAATTATACCCGAGCGATACCTCGCGCAATCTTACATTGGTTGCGTCGAACGTAAAGAACTCGGCATTGCTGGAGGCTCCCTGGCTGACGCTTTTCCAGAAATCCTCGGCGGTCACGCCGGTGGTATTCGCAGCGCCGCTTGCCTGAATGCCGGGTAATACCAGCGTTGCACCATCCCGGTATTTGTCAGTAACCTTGGACATCCCGTTATACGCCAGCTCGGCAGCGGTACCGCTTGCCAGCACTCCGCCAAACTTGCCGTCGACCAGTACGCCGAGACTCCAGCCCTTATAAGTGAAAGTATTGCTGAAGCCAATGGTATAGTTGGGGTTGAAATTGCCTACGCTCTCATAATCCGTGGTCCAGGTGGGAAGGCCATTGGCCCCCACAAGATGCTGGCCCTTTTGGGTCGCCCATCTCGCGCCGTACAGATCGCCATAAGAACCACCCGCCGCGACTCTTGGTTCAACCGTCCGCACGAGATCGGCCGATCCGAGATAGGTATAGGCGAGGCCGGGAGCCACCGAGATGACCTTATTCTTGTTCAAGGCATAATTCAGCGTCAGATTCCAGATGAAATCCCGGGTCTTTACCGGCTGTGCATTTAACACGATCTCGATACCGGAGTTCTGGATATTGCCGGCGTTCAGGTACTGGCTGGAGTAACCGCTGGATGCCGCCGTCGCCACGGATAAAAGCTGGTTCTTGGAGTTGGTGCGGTAGTAGGTGAGATCGATACCCAGCCGGTCGTTTGCGAAACGCCATTCGGTTCCCGTTTCGAAGGCCGTCGTCAGCTCGGGCCGCAGATCCGGGATCGCCGCGCTGGTCTGGCTGGCGATATAACCGCCAAAGCCGCCGGGAATGAATCGGTAGGTCTGCGCCAGCAGATACGGATCGGCATCGTTACCGACCCTCGAGAGCGAACCGCGTACCCGGGCGAGGCTTACCCAGTCGGGCAGCTTGATCATCTCCGAAAGCACGGCCGTCAGACCCACGGAGGGATAGAAATAGCTATAGGGTTCCGGGATCGTGCTGGACCAATCGTTTCTCGCCGTCGCATCCAGGAACAGGAAGTCTTTGTACGAAAAGGTCGCCGTACCGTATACGCTCTGAAGCTCGCGTTTTACCGTGGACACCGTTTCCTGCAGGGTAGTCGCGTAAGTGAGGTCATATTTGTTGTTATAGGCCAACCCGTTTGCGATCGTTACCCGGTGTCTCGAACCGCGGTCGAGCAAGCTGCTGCCGAGGTTATAGGTAACCTTGAGGTCCTTGGTGATATTGTTGTTGCCATTCAACAACACGTCGTAGTTCCGCTCGTACACAAAATTATTCTCTTCGGAATAATAGCCCCCCGGCTGACGCGCGTAGTTGGCGGTATTGTTGGCATATTCCTGGGTGTTGAAGTCGTTGTAGCTGTCGCTGCTCACGCGGCCCTGGATATTGAGCCAGCCGGTAAACTTATATTTGAGCGACACGAGACCCAGGAGACGAGCCCTGTTCTCATCGTGATGGGTATTGTTTACGGTCCAGTACGGGTTCATGATCACGGGGTCGGGTTTGGAAGACCAGAAGGTAGGTGTTTGGATACCCGAGACATCCGTGGTCTCGAAATTCTTCAGATCGTTTTGATTCACGCTCGCAGGAATGCTGTACACATTCGCCGCCAGCAGCCCATCGCTGCCGATGCCGGGTTTGTTGTAGATATTCTGATCGATATAGGTGATTCGGGCATCTGCCGAGAGCCGGTCGGAAATATTGATATCGATACGCCCGTTAAAGGTATTCCGCATCAGCCTGTTCTGCGGAGCGATCCCATTGACATTGTTGTTGGCATAGGACACATAGGTCGATACCTTATCGGAACCGGCCGTGAGGCTGATCGCGTTGTTGGTGGTGACACCCGTGCGGTAGAAGTCTCTGACATTGTCGTTGGAATAGTCGTGAAGCGCCACGGTTTGACCGCGCCAGTCCGTAACCTGTTGTCCTGTGGCCTTTGCGCCCCAGCTGGTGAGTACAGCGGTGCCATAGACGCCGCCGACGCCCTGGCTATAGTCCGTCTGCATCTTTGGGATGCTGAAGGCGTTGTCTGCCTGTAGACCCGAATTGAGGCTCACGATCATCTTCCCCGCCTTCCCTTTTTTGGTGGTGATGATGATCACGCCGTTGGCTGCGCGGCTGCCATAGAGTGCTGCGCCGGCGGCGCCTTTCAGTACCGTCATGGTTTCGATATCGTCGGGGTTGATATTGGACAACCCGTCGCTGCCGCTCTCGCCGAAGTTGGCCGAGCCGGCCTCGTCTTTAACTTCACCCGAGATGGTTTGGTTGTCGATGGCGACGCCATCCACGACGATCAGGGCATTGTTCGTCCCCTGGATACTTCTGTTCCCGCGCAATACGATACGGGTAGCGCCGCCGGGGCCATTGGAAGTAGGCGTCACCGTTAGACCGGCGACCTTGCCGCTTAGCGTGTTGGCAAAGCTGGCGTCGCGGATCTCGTTGACCTGGTCGCCGCCGACCGTCTGGGCGGAATAGCTCAGCGATTTGGCCTGCCGCTGGATACCCAGCGCGGTTACTATCACTTCGCCATAACCCTTTTGGTCCTGTACCAGTGAAATGGTTAGATTCGAAGCCCCGGCACTCACCGATTGTTCCGCGGCAACATAGCCAACGGAAGAAAATTGAAGAACGGCGCTGGAGGAAGAGATGTTGATGGTAAACCAGCCGTCCTCGTTTGTGGTAACCCCGCCTTTGTGTCCTTTGATCGATACCGAGACTCCGGCTAAGGGTTTGCCGGTGAGCTGGTCGACTACCCGGCCGCGGATCGTCTCTGCAGGGGCGGCGGCCAAATGCCCGATGATCCCAAGGAGGAATAACATGTAGAGAATTCTAACACGCATAAGTTGTTATGTTTTGGTTGTTAAAAGCAGTTGTTTTCATTATGACAAAGCAATCGTGTTCCCGTCATGACGCAGGACGTCCATCTGGTCATGACCGGCATTAATTCGAAATCCGTGATGTTTAGAGGATAAAATTTCTTACTTAACCAAAGCTAAAAAGTTGAAAGGAGATAAAAATTCGAAATTCTATTTAAAATGTATACTTTTTTAACAAAAAAAGCCAGACGTTGGCCACGCCCGGCTTTTCCTTTGACAATTCTTTTTTACAGTGAAAGATAATCTCCCAACGCGGGCCGGCTCGCGAGAGCCTTTTCGATGATGGCCAGCGCCGCCGCTCTTTCTTTTCCCGCGAGGGCTAGTCGCGGCGCACGTACGTATTCGCTTCCCACACTCGCCTGTGCTTCCGCGAGCTTGATATATTGTACCAGTTTGGGCCGGATATCGAATTCCAGCAAAGGCATGAACCACCGGTAGATCTCGGTTGCCTCGGCGATGCGGCCTGCCCTTACCAGTCTATATATAGCAACTGTCTCCGCCGGAAAGGCGCACACCAGACCCGCGACCCATCCCGTGGCGCCCAGGAGCATCTCTTCCATCGCGATGGTATCGACGCCGCAAAGGATCTTGAACCGGCCGCCAAAGGCATTGATCATCCGCGTCACATTGGTCACATCCCGTGTCGACTCCTTTACGGCCTGGATATTCTCGCATTCCGCGAGTTCCGCGAACATGGGCAGGGTCACCTCGATGCGATATTCGATGGGATTGTTATAGACCATGATCGGCAGCTCTGTTGCCCGGGCCACCGCTTTGAAATATTCTACCGTCTCCCGCTCATCGGCCTTGTACCGCATCGGCGGCAGCAACATGAGTCCCTCTGCCTTCCACTCCTCCGCCAGCCTGGCCTGCCGGATCGCCTCCCGGGTAGA
This sequence comes from Chitinophagaceae bacterium, assembly GCA_025934485.1. GTDB lineage: Bacteria > Bacteroidota > Bacteroidia > Chitinophagales > Chitinophagaceae > Puia. Next base: position 35,883 of record JAICXX010000018.1, on the reverse strand, counting down.
GCCCTCCGCTATATTTAAGATGACAGGAACCTTTCCCGCTGCTGTTTCGACGGCGGACTTTACCAGCCGTTCTTTTTCATCGAGGGTGATCGTACTTGCCTCGCCCAGCGAGCCGGCGAGGACGATGCCATCGACACCCGCGTCGATCTGGAATTGGAGATTTTTATTGAATAAAGGAAGATCGAGTTCGTCCTGAGCCGTAAAGCTTGTTGTCAGCGCGGGGTACACGCCGTTCCAGGTGATAGACATAGTCAGTTAGTTTTTTTCAAAAATATCCGGCGGCAATATATTCGAAATCTTTAATCTTAACAAAAGATGAGCCGATATTGACTCTTTGGCGGCCGACTCCCATTTTTTATCCCCCCTAATTATTACACCAATTTCTTCCTATTTTACACCAAATATATCCCTTTGGATAAGGAACGTGGGGGCAATGATTGGCGGAAGGTTTATTACGGAGGCATCGGGTGGCATTACAGCCCACAACATCCGCGAATATGCCGAATGCGGAGTTGACTATATTTCGGTGGGCGCCTTAACCCATTCGGTAAAAAGTTTAGACTTAAGCTTAAAGGCGGAAATACTATGAAGGTTCGACTTATGCGAAAGAATAAAATAATTTGGTGTTGGATATGCATCGCTTATTTAGTGCCTTCTTGTAAAGATGGTTATAGTTAGCTCCGGGCAAAGCCCTCATCTGATCCCTTAGGGGGGCTTAAGCGCAACCGCAGAAGTGGCGCACAAATGCGCCCTTTTTTATTCCCCTCCCGCTCACCCGAGTTAGCTCGGCTCGCGGTCGGTCACAAAAAATGCCCGGCCGAAGGCTGGGCACTTCTATGATTGCGTTTGCGGGGCAAGAGGGACAGGATTCGAACCTTTTTGTGAAAGATTTAGCAAAAAATTGACAAGTTTCTACCAGTTCTTACTCGACGGTTACGGCAGCTGGTCGCTGGAAACTTTTAAACTCACTACGCTGCTTTTCCCCGGGGAGCGCCAACGAATATGACAATTATGCCTACGCGCTTGATGCGGCCGGCGAAAAAGAGGAGGCTATTATCATGTATGGGAAGTCGATCCTTTTGAATCCTAAAAATGAATCGGGCAAGAATAAATTGAAGAAATTGCTTGAGGAAGGCAAGTAATGGGGTCAGAGCATTGAGGCGGCGGAGGCCCGGAGTAAAATATTTTCGTATATAGAATACTGATATAACAGGGTCCAGTTAGTAATTAAGGTGGATTTTTCTGTATTTTCGCGCCACGAAAACCTAACTTAATTATGAAGAGACTTTATCTATCTCAGCTAGTCCTGCTGTCCGGGATTTTTTTTGTTATGCTTATTGTATCCTGCGAAAAAAAAGGCGATACTGGCCCAGCCGGCCCTGCCGGTCCTGCTGGCCCTGCCGGCGCTAGGGGCGATTCCGCATCGGGAACTGTGGTCTATTCGGATTGGCAAGATCTCACGTACAAGCCAGATACCGTTATTACACAAGGCAAGATCGATACGATTGGCTTCTATGCCGATATTAACGTGCCAGCACTCACTGTGACGATGTTGAATACTGCAGATATAAAAGTGTATATCAATACCAGTGATTCGACTGATCCGGTTATCTTTCCATTGCCTTATTATAGCTCATCCGGGCTTTACATACAGGTTTCCGATTACAAGGGGGGTATTGAATTGTATTCCAATGCGCAGATGAGCACTTTTCTATCCAATGGTAAGGAGATCCAACAATACCGGTATATGATCGTGCCCGGCAATTCCGAGGGCAAAAAGAATAATAGTGTAAACTGGGCAGATTATGCCGCGGTAAAAGTATATCTCGGATTAAAAGACTAAAAATTGCCGGTCGTGTATACTCCTGCCATCGGCTTATATTTCTGAAAGAGGGCGTCTCCTTTTGAGACGCCCTCTCTTTTTGGGGCCTATAGAGAGGGTAGCTGTTCGTAGGTAAAGCCTTTTCGGGAGGATTAGCTTCGGCAAAGCCCTCGCTGATCCCCGGGTGGGGGCGTCAGATGAATTCCTTGACGGCCCTATCGGGCCTTCCATTTTTTATCCCCTCCCGCTTTCGCGAACAAGTTCGCTTCGCGTCCAGGCATAAAAAATGCCCCGCGAATGCAGGGCAAGGAATTCATTTGCGGGGCAAGAGGGACAGTTTGTGACCCTTTTTGCGAATGAGGTATTGAAAATCAATGGATTCTTTTGTGAGCTATAGACTAATCTTATCTGCCCTCTGTGGGGTTAGAGAGAGCTTGCTTACTGTCAAACCTATTTAATCTATTGAAAATAAAGCTTAAATTTGTATCGTGGATGTAAATGCGACTATATCATCTATCTTTCCCAAATATTTATTTTGGGATATGGATTATTCCCGACTAAACGCAGATCGAGATAAAGATATCGTTATTCCACGTGCGTTATACTTTACAGATCGCAGTTCCTTTAATGATGATATTGCGCGGCTTGAAACTTTATATACTCCGCAGGAAATTGTGAGTCAAATTCAGAATACCAACGAGCTGATCAGTAATGAAGTCTGTTCGATGGTAGCAGAAAGATACCATGTTCCGCCGTTCCGCCGCTTTTCATTGAAATAATTCCTAAAAGGTTCTATGACCAAAGATTTGTTAGAGCTCATTCGTGAATTACAAGCGATGGAGCTGATTGACCATTTTGCTCTCGCTGGCGGATCTAATTTGGCGCTACGATATAATCATAGAAAATCGGTGGATATTGATTTATTTGCTGATCGTATCGTCGGAGTCCGAGGCTGGGAGGCCATCGAAAAGTCAATCCGGGAAAAATTCGGTGGAGCAGTACTTTTTTGTAATGTGTTGAATGCGGAATTGGGAGATCAATATTGCTTTTTACGTGCCTTGATAATAAAAGGTGAAGAGCAAATTAAGTTAGATATGATCCAAAATGTGCAATACCTTGATCCCGTCGAAAATATCGAAGACGTGAGAATGCTAAGCGTTGAGGACATTGGATTATTCAAACTAATTGCCGCGTCGAACCGCTTTGCCATGAAAGATTTTTATGATCTGGATATAATTACCGATCATATCCACTTGGGTTTTTTATTGAAACGTCTGAAAGAAAAGCATGATCGATATAATGAGGATCGACATAAGTGCCTTTTCGACCTTGACCATTCCAAGAGTCCATTAGATGATATTTCCATTCTATTGCCTTCGGATGAGACCGTGTTTAACTCATCGGATAGTCGGCACACTCATTCAAGCGATAGGCTCGATATCCTGGAGGGCGGCAAAACATGGTTGACAGCAAAATTGAGTTGGAAGAGAAAAATTCAGCATCTTATCAGCGAAAAGATGTGAACACAGAATCGGTAAACGATCAAGACAAAAAATGATATCCGAACAAAGAAAAAGAACGTTGATCCAGCTAGCTGTTTTTCTAGGCTTAGGTCTTATCTATGGACTTTTTAGTTGGTATCATAATTCGAAGGAAAAACGGGCTTTGGTGAGGTCGAAGGCTTTTGGTGTTGGCACTATTTACCGGGTTCTTGTAATGAAAAGCAGGGGTACGGTAGCATATTACGACTTTAAGGTCGGAGATGGAGAAGGTACGGATGCCCGGTACGAGCGACTCGGTTCTCTGATCTATAAGCGATCTTTTCCGGTAATATACGACAGTCTCGACCCGTCCAATTGCCAAATACTTGTCTTCCCGGATAATTTTGCCAAATATGGTTTGCCTTTTCCGGATAGTTTGAGTTGGGTTATCGATCGACTAAATGAATAATGGATATGTGGGTGTAAGCTAAGGTTCCATTCAGTCTATGAAGTATTCAATACATTTCGAATAGAAACAAGCAAATTTGGGAAAGAAGCTCGGCATTATCTAACAAAAAAGGGAAGAATCCGGCCAAATTCTGCCTAATTCTTCCCAATTCGGAACCTGCGGAGAGAGAGGGATTAGCTGCGCTGATCCCTTAGGGGAGGGGCTTAAGACTTTCTTTGTGGACCTTCAGGCGGCCTCCGGCCGCCTTCGTTTTTTGTTTTCAGAACCGATGCGAGCAAGCTCGCCCGTCTGCTCCAAACAAAAAACCCGCAGCTAAAGCTGCGGGTCCACAAAGAAACTCTTGCGGGGCAAGAGGGACAGTTTTCGAACCTTTTTATTCAAAATTTATTGATAATCAACAATTTTGGAGTGAACGTTTCAATGCCTGAAGGCATAAAATAAAAAGACCGCCATATTATTGTTGAATGAACTTCCACAGGATGATCATCGTTCTTTATCTCCTGCACTATTTGATTGATAATACTTTTCACCTCCTTCGACTGCTCGTTCGACAAATGAACTACGGGTATTTCATATACATTATTATACAGGATGCCGTCGCATGACACTTCCCGGTCGTGAATTTGAACACAATAAAAATTGCGGGTATAATAAATAAGCGCGCCGCTGGCGGCATTGTCCTCTGTAACCAATTGATACCATTGGTTCATATTAATAAAGAGCAATGCGTCCGCTTTCAATTTATGAGTTTTGAAATCAATGGTGATCCGGCTGCTTTTTTCTAAAAAAAGCATTTTTTAATATAAGGCTGATAAACGGCATCATTCGCCTGTGTGAAATCAGCTTCATTAAATGGAAGAATGCCAAATTCCTTATAGGTGAATTGTCGAAAAAGCTTGGTGCGGTTGATTTTCAGAGCCTATTGAAATTGTACCTTCTGGGAACGGACTGTTTGCTATAGGCGGTTAAGTTGCTGCCTGAATGGATCTAGTACAAAAAGGTAATTTCATAGCATTCGATTTATCTGCATCCACCGGCGCTTAATTATATGCGCTGCTTTCTCGAAAGTCAATTGTGCATTCGGTACTCATTTGGGGTGCTCCCTACCTGATTTTTAAAAAATCTGGTGAAGTGTGAGGAATATTTAAAGCCCAACTCATATGATATCTGACTAATGGTTTTTTGATCATCAAACAATCTTTCCTTTGCAGTTTCGATTATTTTCAGTTGAATGTATTCAAGAGGAGTTTTACCAGTCTCCTTTTTGAAAAGATCTCCGAAATAATTAGCAGAAAGGTTAAGTTCATCTGCGAAATATCTAACCGTAGGCAGCCCGATGTTTTGGGGTTTGTCAGATACCAAATAACCGTCAAGTAATTGCTCAAAGCGTTCAAGTATTCCTTTATTCACCGTCTCACGGGTGATAAATTGACGATCATAGAATCTGACACAGTATGTCAGCAATAACTCCAGATTTGCTACAATAACTTTTTTGCTATGCTTGTCCACTGGTCGCTTAGTTTCAGTTTCAATTTTCGCAAAGCAATCTTTAACAATTTTCTTTTCCTCTTCCGAAAGATGCAGGCCCTCATTTACCTGATAGCTGAAAAAGCTATAATCATTGAAATGTTTAGCCAGCGAAGTGCCACGAATCAGATCAGGATGAAATACCAACATAAGCCCTCTTGGCTGATGCCATTCCTCGTCCGATTCGATATGTAACACCTGACCAGGAGAAAAAAATACGAGGGTACCTTCTTGGAAATCATAGTAGCCTTTGCCATAACGCAGGTCACCGACAGCTGTTCCCTTAAGACTGATGGCATAAATGCCCATTCGCATATGCCAAATCTTGTTTGGCTTTGCCTTGGACAAATCCAATACACTAATCAGTGGGTGGTAAGTTTTATGGTTACCGAACACATTATATGTTGCGACACTGTCAAAATAGATACTGTTTTCCATATCCTTCAATTATTGAATTCAAATTTATGCTCTTCCGGACGCTAATCTATACTTAGTTACCAGCGATCTGTAAAAGTGGTCAACATTCCTGTAAAACGTATAAGCTGGTTATAACACCGGGTATCTAGCTTTGTACGTCTAAAATAAAAGGAACATGGAAATATCATTCAATGATAAAGTAGCCCTGGTCACCGGAGCAGGCTCTGGTTTAGGGCTGGCAACTGCTATGGCATTCGCAAAGGCCGGTGCAGCAGTGGTTCTTTCGGACGTTAATGAAACCGCGATAAACACCGCAGCAGAAAAATTAAGGGCGCAAGGATATAATGCAATCAGTATTAAATGTGACGTAAGCAAAGAAACTGAAGTAGAGGCTATGATAGCGCACACCATTGCGACTTTAGGCGGATTGGACGTTGCCTATAACAACGCTGGTATACAGGTCCCGATTGCGGAAACAGCAGATGCATTAGGTGAAGATTTCGACAAAGCCATTGCCGTTAACCTCCGAGGTGTGTTCAACTGTCTTAAGTATGAACTAAGGCACATGCGGACACAAGGAAGCGGCGCTATAGTCAATTGTTCCTCACAAGGCGGCCTGGTAGGCACAGCTAACCTTGGTGCTTATACCGCAGCCAAACATGGCGTACTGGGCCTCACTAAATCTTCAGCCCTGGAATACGCCTCTAGGGGAATTCGCATTAATGCTATATGCCCTGGTGTCGTAGAAACTCCTATGGTTTCAAAAGCAATTAATGATGCCCCGGAACATATGGATGCCATTATCAAGTCCATTCCAATTGCACGTGTGGGCAAGGAAGAGGAGATTGCTTCTACCGTGTTGTGGCTATGCAGCCCGGCTGCAGGGTTTATGGTTGGACAGGCAGTTGCGCCGGATGGAGGTTTTACAATAATGTGATAAACATTATCAATAATCGCACGTTCATTGAGTATTAATAACATCTATTATGAAAAACTGACAATTAGGTAATAGTGGCTTTGAAGTTTCCTTGCTGGGGATGGGTTGTATGGGCATGAGTTATGGTTACGGTCCTGCTGCAGATAAAGCTGAAATGATCAAACTGATCCGGTCATCTGTAGAAAAAGGCGTCATTTTTTTTGATACTGCTGAAGTATATGGTCCTTATAGGAATGAGGAACTGGTGGGCGAAGCGTTGGCACCATTTAGAGAAGAAGTAGTGATCGCTACGAAGTTTGGCTGGCGCAGTGGTGAAAATGGGCCAACACCTGCAGCCGGTCTGGACAGGCGCCCGGCAACTATCCGGTTTCAAACAAAAAACCCGCAGCGTAACGCTGCGGGTGCAATGATGAAGACTTGCGGAGAGAGAGGGATTGCCTCCGGCGATCCCTGGGGTGGGGGGCTTCAGCCCAATCCCAACACTGCCGCATTACATGCGGCATTTTTTGTCCCGGTCCGCTTTGTCCGAGCAAAGCTCGGCCACGCTCCCCGGAACAAAAAATAACCCTCGCCGTAAGGCGAGGGTAGTGTTGTGCTTGGGCTGGCGGAGAGAGAGGGATTCGAACCCCCGGAAGTGTTACCTTCAACGGTTTTCAAGACCGCCGCAATCGACCGCTCTGCCATCTCTCCGGCGCAAAAATAGGGTTGCACATCCACATTTTCGTACTTTTGCGTAAATTTTTGGTTTGAAGCACCTAAAGGCCGTCAACAAGTATTTCTGGAAATATCGATGGCGATTTTTGCTGGGCATCATGTTCACCATCCTGTCGAATTATTTTCGTATCCTGACACCACAGGTCACGGGATATGTCGTCAATTCGGTGGAGAGCCAATTACAGGAAAGCATACCCGCGGCAAAGGCAAAGGGAGCGCAGCCCGCGACAAAAGGCGCTCAGCCCACGACAAAAGGCACGCAGCCCGTGGCCGCCCAAGCGTCGACAAAGGATACCGCCAACTACGATATCCTCGTGAAGCGTTTTATCGGCAAGATGGACGCCCAGGGATACAGCTTTAGCCAAAAAGTTGTCATCTGCGGGATCACCCTCCTTGTCCTCGCGCTGATCAGCGGCGGCTTTCTCTTCCTCATGCGTCAGACCATCATCGTGATGAGCCGGCACATCGAATACGATCAGAAACGGGAGATCTACGCGCATTATCAGCAGCTCGACACCAATTTCTATAAGACCCATGCTACGGGCGACCTCATGAGCCGGATGGCGGAAGACGTCAGCCGCGTGCGCATGTATACCGGCCCGGCCATGATGTATCTCGGCAACCTGCTGGTGACAATCGCCTTCAGCCTATTTTTCATGGTGCGGAAAGATGCCCTGCTGAGCCTGTATGTCCTGACGCCGCTGCCGATCCTGGCCATCACCATCTATTATGTGAATACCATTATCCACCAGCGGAGCGAACATATCCAGGCGCTGCTGAGCAATCTGACCACCAACGCGCAGGAATCCTATAGTGGTATCCGCGTCATCAAGTCCTTTGTCCAGGAGAATGCCATGCTGAGGTTTTTCCAGCATAATAGTGAAGAATATAGGAAGAATGCCGTCAACCTGGCGAAGGTCGAATCCATCTATTTCCCCTCGATGGGGCTGATGATCGGCCTCAGCACCCTTTTCACCATCATGATCGGCGGTATGTATGTCATCTATGGGCGGCACAATACTGATATCGGGACCATCGCGGAGTTCGTGATGTATGTCACCATGCTCACCTTCCCGGTGAGCGCCATAGGCTGGGTAGCCAGCATGGTCCAGCGGGCTTCGGCATCCCAGAAGCGGCTCAACGAATTCCTGGACACCGAGAGCGCCATCCGCAATGCCCCGGGCGCGCTACGGCAGCCGCTGCAGGGAAATATCGTATTCCAGGGCGTGGATTTCACCTATCCCAACACCGGTATCCACGCGCTTATCGACTTCAACCTGGAGATAAAGAAGGGGGAGAAGGTGGTCATCGTCGGCAGGACCGGGAGCGGCAAGACGACCGTCGCCCAACTGCTGCTGCGCATGTATGACCCGGACAAGGGCAAGATACTGCTCGACGGGACGGACCTGCGGCGGCTCGATCTGCAGGATCTCCGTCGCCAGATCAGCTATGTCCCGCAGGATGTCTTCCTGTTCAGCGATACCGTGTCGGGCAATATCCAATTCGGTCTGGACCGTCCCGACGAAGAAAAGGTGCGGCTGGCAGCCCGCTATGCCAGCGTAGACAAGGAGATTGAGGGGTTTTCCGGGAAATATGAAACGATGATCGGGGAGCGGGGGGTAACGCTCAGCGGCGGCCAGAAACAACGCATCTCCATCGCCCGGGGCCTGATCAAAGACCCGGAGATCATCGTTTTCGACGACTGTCTCAGCGCCGTGGACGCCCGGACGGAAAAGGAGATCCTGGGCAATCTCTATCAATACCTGCAACAAAAGACCGCCATTATCATCACCCACCGCATTTTTTCGCTTTTCGATTTCGACCGGATCGTGGTCCTTGAGGAGGGAAAGATCGTAGAGACCGGCACCCACCAGGAATTGATGGCCCGCAATGGTTATTACACCTATCTCTATGAGCAGCAACAGGCTGAGAACTCCCCCGCCTAACGGCGGACCACAGGTCGTTTCAAACACCCATACAACAAGAACTACAGCCGCATACAGGGCAGACCTTAGACGCCTTCTGTCCGGCGGGCAAATGTGTCGGAATTAGTTGCTACAAATGTTGTGGAAATTTTGCTAATTCGAAAACAATACTATATTTGTGACTGCTTCCAAAAGACGTTGGAAACGTCTTGTCCGAAGGACAGAAATTAGCGTATTACTGAAGATGTGCTAATTTTCTAAAAGCACATCTTCAGAATTTTTAGTAATTTTCAACTGAAAAAAAATCATTGTGGCGTACGAAAACAACGACAAAAGAATGGAAAGCGTCTACAGCAAAAGGATTCGCGCTGGCAAACGCAGGACGTATTTCTTTGATGTGAGGGCAACCCGTAGTAACGACTATTATCTTACTATCACCGAAAGCCGGAAGAAATTTAACGAGGATGGTTACGACAGGCACAAGATCTTCCTGTACAAAGAAGACTTCAACAAGTTCCTGAAGGCGTTGACCGAGGCTGTGGATTATGTCAAGACCGAGCTGATGCCGGATTTCGACTTCGACGCCTACAACCATGATAATGTTCAGGAGAACGAAGGCGGCTATATCGAATCTGCCGTTAGCGACGATGTTGACGATGATGTTACCGTCCGTCACACGCCTGCTGCACCTACCTCACCCTCCCATACTCCTACCGCCACAACGGGAGAAGAGGTTGACAAATGGTAAAGTAACGAACTTTAAGATACAAGCCTCTGCATCCGCGGGGGCTTTTTCGTTTATGTCGGTCCTTCGGACGACGGCCCTCCGGGCCGTCCTGCGCAGGTTTTTTTATTAATACCATAATCTGGCCTTCACGTGGCGGAGATAAGCGAGAGCCGCCTTTCCCACCGGGGCACGTTTCTCGCTGCCGGGGATGCCGGCGATCTGTCTCCAGCCTTTGAAAAACCCACCCATATGCCCACCGCTCTTCTGAAGATATTCGAGGCTCCAGAGCAACGCCGTGGTGACAAAGTAGGGTAGGGGCAAGTATTTCCAGGCTACCTTGCTTTTGTTGACCCACATCCCCCTCAGCTTGTCTTTGGGTGTCAGCCGGCCTGCCGGCGATTCCTTGTGCAGGATCACGACCCGATCATCGTAGCGGATCGAAAAACCGGCATCCAGGGCCCTGTAGCTCAGATCATATTCCTCCATTCCATAGAAGAAATTCTCGGGGTATACACCGACTTTGTCAAACACCTCGCGGCGTATGGCATGCGCCGCGCCCGAAAAATACGCGGTTTCGAAATGTGGCCACTCCTTACGTTCGGTGAATCGTTTGTGCGGGAAGGCATTGACCTGCATTTCGCCGGTGGAGGCATAATAGATCTTGAAGGCGGCGATGCCCACGGGGCGATCCGCCCTGGCAGGGGGCAGCATGACGGCACCGGACGCCGAAAATGCTTCGATGCCGAAGATGGGCAGGATATGTCTTAGCGCGTCCTTGTTCTTCAACAGCGCATCGTCATCTAAAAAAAGCAGGATCGGCGCCCCGCTGAGCGAGATGGCGTAATTGCGGCCGCGGGAAACACCCAAATTTTCGGGCGCTGTTACATACTGGAACGGAACTTCGGGATGCGCGGCAATAAAGGCTTCGACCAGTTCATAAGAGACGGTGCTTTGATTGTTGACGATCACCACCTCCTCCACCAGTTCGTCGAGCCCCTCCAGCCCGCTGATGTTCCGGGCCAGCTCGAGCGCATCGTCGGGCCGGTTATACGTGATGATCACAAAGCTAATGGGCTTCATGGCATTCGGTTAAGCCGCGGCGGCGGGCTTCGGAGCCGTCGGGTCTTTCGGTTTCCTTTTGCGATATTCCATCACCAGCCCCGCGATAAGCAGGCCATAGATCGCCAGGTTGAACCAGGTCGTGAGCATCATCCCCACCTTATAGGAATGCGGCTCGAACCGGAATTCGATGGTATGCTTACCTGCCGGAACGGCCATCCCGCGAAGGGCATAGTCTACCCGGATATAGTCGGCGGGCTTGTCATCGACAAAAGCGTCCCAACCTTTGCTGTAATAGATCTCGCTAAAGACCGCGAACTGGTTGCTATGCGCCGAAAAGGTATAATCGATCTTGTCGTTGTCATTGTTGACCAGCTTGATGGAAGCCGTGCTATCGGGCACCGGCGCAAAGGGTATCTTGCCTGCAAACTGCTGCTGGACGATCGCCGTATCCCGGACATTGACGCTGTCCAATGCCTGCATCTCTTCGTCACCATCCTTGACATAGTGAATGGCCTTTACCAGCCAGCAGGGGCCGAAAGCGCCGGGGTTCAGCCGGGCCACGGCCTGTCCGGTGCGTTGATCGGGCTGGATGAAATATTTGGCGTTCAGCATGTCATAGACCTGCATATTGCCCTTGCTAAGCTGATGGTCGATAAGATCCTGGTAGAGCCCCAGCTTCGCAGGCGAATAGCCGCCGATGGAATTGTGGAAATTGGAGGCGCGGGCACTTGTCCACGGGGGTTCCTGTGTACTCTGATCCACGACCCGGAAATTCTTGTCCGGATCACTGTTGATCTGCTGATCGGCAGCATTGGGCGTCAGGCTGGATTGAATATCGCCAGGGTCCTGGTAGCTGTCCTGGTTGAGATAACGCGAGCTCACGGCCAACAGATCATAGCTGCTGAGGACAGCAAGTGCGGCGAGCAGGATGACGGGTTTTATCTTTTTGCGGATATAAAGCCCGATGAGCGCGCCGGCGATCACGATCAGGATGATGGTTCGGAGCAGATCCGATCCCGCTATAGACTGCCGGTCCTGTTGCAACGCCCGTAGCAGACCACCCGCGGTGGCCATCGCCTGCTGTTGTGCGTCGGGCCCTGCCTCGTGTGCCTGCGACAGCTGTTGCATCTTGATCTGTACGAACCGCTCCTTGAGCTGACCATCGTTCACACCCTGGTAGCTGGCGCTCAAATAGAAACCTATGAGGATCAGCAAAAAGACGCCGGTGACATAGGCGGCATTCAGAAATTTCTTCCACAAGGCTGCGGCATCCAGCTTGCTGTTCAACAGCTGATCGAGCCCGAGCGCCACCAGTACCGGCGCTGCCAGCTGTGGCAGCCACAACGCGGTGGAAGGGGACCGGAACTTATTATAGAGCGGAAAATGATCGAAAAGGAAATAGTTCAGCGCGGCGAAATTCTTTCCCCACGCCAGCACGATGCCAAGCACGATCGTCGAGATCAGCCACCATTTCGCCCAGCCCCGGAGTACCACGCAGGCGAAGATGCAGAGAAAACAAACCACGGCGCCGATATACACCGTACCCATGGTAAAAGGCTGCGCCCCCCAGTAGGCATAGCCGTTGGCGAACTGGATACCCGTGTCTTCCGGCACATTGAGGTCCGAAGCCATCTTGTCCGCCAGCTTGGAGTTATCGCCGATCTCGGAACGGGCGCCTGAACCGCCGCCATAGATATCCGGTACAGCCAGCGTCAGCGTCTCCCATATGCCATAGCTCCAGTCGAACGCATAGTCCTTGCTCAGACCGCCCTTGCCTTCGTCCTTATTGGTGCCCTTGGTGAGCTCCGTGCGTCCTCCGCGCATGGTCTCCTGGGTATATTCCTTCAACGGTAAGTTGGAGGCGAGACTGGTGCCGAATCCGATGCCGGCGGCGACAGCGGCAAGACAGACTCCGATGGCCATCTCTTTGAACTTGCCTTCACGGATGCTGAAGATGGCATAGAACAGGGTCAGCAGTCCCATGCTCAACACGGTATAATAGACGATCTGCAGGTGCTGGGTGCCGATCTGCGCGGCAAAGAAGAAGGCCAGCAAACCCGTCCCCCAGAGATACTGCCGCCGGAACTGCAGGAGCAGCCCTGCGATAACGCCCGGCGCGAGGCCGATGGCCTGCATCTTGGTAACGTGCCCCGTGACGATGATCACCGGATCATACGATGAGTAGGCATAGGCCAGAGACGCCAGCACAGCCACCCAAGGGTTGATCCGCAGGACAGCCATGAGAATATAGAAAGTCACGCAGGCGAGGAAAAAGAAATTGATCGGCTGTGGAAGACCGAGGCTCAACGCCCTTTCCAGATAGCCATAATTGAGCGCCGTTTGTGCATCTATCGAGATCGTATAGGCCGGCATACCACTGAAAGAGCTTTCTGTCCAGAGCGGGAAATGACCATGTGTGGCTTTGTATTCGTCGGACTGGTGCGCCATGGCCTTCCATTGCTCGACATCCGATTGCCCGACTACCTTGCCTTCCAGAGCCGGCCGGCAATAGACCACGGCGACGACCAAAAAAGCGGCGATGGCGATCAGATGAGGAAGCGCTTTTTTCAATACAGCATTCATATACAGTGCGATGATTATTCCCGGCAAAATAATGGTTTTTTAATGGTATTTTGCCCGGAAATACAGATTTTTGGTTAAATATGCGCCTACTAAGATTTCTCTCCCGGCTGGCATTTATTTGTAATATCTGTTTTCTTCTTATGTCCGTTTTGCGCTATCTGCCTGCGACACCCGACAACGCGCTGATATCGGATATCGTCGTGCTCGGTTACTTCGGCCCCATCGCGGTGAACTTTTTAGTTAACGTGATCGTTGTGATCCTGTTCTTCCTGCGCCGGGTGTGGGCATCGGGTGTCCCTCGCTGGCTCCTGATAACGAATTTTGTTTTCTTTGTCCTGCAAATCATATTGTTCAACGCTTTCAATACGCTACATTGATCCAAGCTATATTAAAAGACCGTCCTACCAAACTCTTTCTCGGTTTTACGGCTTTCTTCTGTTGCAATGCCCTGATCGCCGAGGCTATCGGCACCAAGCTGTTCTCATTGGAGAAGCTCTTCGGGGCACACCCGGTGAGTTTTACCCTGTTCGGCCAAAGCGGCCTTTCGTTCACGCTGACCTGCGGCGTGCTGTTATGGCCGCTGGAATTCGTGATCACCGATATCATCAATGAATTTTATGGGCCCCGGGCCGTGCGCCGCATCTCCTATACGGCCATTATCCTGATCGCCTATGCATTCATGATGTATTTTCTGTCCATCCACACCCCGCCCGCCGACACCTGGCTCGCCAGCAGCAAAGCGCAGGGCGTGCAGAATATCCAGAATTCCTATAGCGCCATCTTCGGCCAGGGTATAATGATCAGCATCGGCTCTATCGTCGCCTTTTTGGTAAGCCAGCTCGTGGACGTCACCGTATTCCATCAGATCAAGAAAAAGACGGGGAATAAGCACCTCTGGCTGCGCGCCACGGGCTCTACGCTGGTCTCGCAATTGGTGGATAGCTATATCGTCCTTTTTGTCGCCTTCAGCCAGTATTTCACCTGGCAGCAGATCCTGGCCATCGGGATGATGAACTATATCTATAAGTTCACGGTCGCCATCGTGCTGACGCCGCTGATCTATCTGGTGGAGGGAAGGATCGAACGTTATGTGGGCCATGAGACCGCCCACAAAATGCGGCTGGCGGCCATGGGTGAAGAAGTAAGCGAAGGTGTGATTCCCACTGCCGGTTAGATCACCTGCACTTCCATGATGTAATCATTCATAAAGACATTGTTCCCCACCGGCACGTCTTCCTCGCCGATGACGACAAAACCCATGCGTTCATAGAATTGTCTGGCCTTGTTGTACCGGTTCACATTCAGCCGCAGTTTCTTTCCCCCGGCGGGACGGATATCCGTGTAGATATATTGCAGGATCATCCGGCCCAGGCCCTTGCCCTGCCGTCCGGTGAGGACATAAAGCTTGTGCAGCTTGAATACGCCGGTTTCTTTCGTGGGTGCCCACGACGCAAAACCAATGGCCTCTTCACCTTGTTCCAGGATCAGGAATTGCTGGTGTTCATCGATCATTTGCCGGCGCAACGAGGCCGGGCTGTAAAAAAGGTTGAGCATGTACTGCCACTGCTCATCCGCTACGATCCCACTATAGGTGACAGGCCAGATCTGCTGGGCCAAAAAGCCGATGGTATTGATGTCATCGAGATCCGCTGGTCTGATCGATAAAGGTTCTTCTGTTTTCACTGATCGTTTTATTTTTCGTTAATGTCTGTCCTTTGGAAAAGGGGCGTCCTGTGTCTCTGGCGGGTTGTCTTCCGCCTCTTCCTCCTGGCGGCGCTGGTGCTGCCGCAGGGCCCGCATCGCCAGCCGCACCGCTATATAGAAGGTGGCGAAAGCCCCGAAGGAGAGTACCCCTGTCGACACATATTTGGCGGCTATGTGGCTCTGTTGCAGGAAAAGGAAAAAGTCAAAGCTGCCATGGAACAGCACCGCAACGCTTAAACCTCTTAACAGCAGTCCCAGCGAATGCTGCTGTGAAAACTTGGCGCGGCCTACCGGATATCCCATCAACACCGCGAAGGAGGCATGTGCGGGTATTGCCAGAAAGAATCGGGAAACACCGGTCTCCAGACCGAACTGCCGGACATATTCGATGTTCTCCACAGTGGCGAAACCCATCCCGATCATCACGCTGTAGATCACACCGTCGAAAGGCTCGCGAAAGACCTTCTTGGGATAGGCATAACCACGCAGGACCAGGAACTTGCTGCCTTCTTCGCTCAACGCCACCACCCCGAACGCATACCAAAGATAAGACCAAATGGAATGATGCCAAGGATCGTTGCGAACATCCACCGACAGCAGCTGCACCCCCAGGGCCGGCAGGGTAGCGGCCGCACCCAGCAGGAATGCCATGACGAGATAAGGCATCGACGCTTTCCCCAGCCGTTGCAGGGAATAGATGAACAAACAAATGGCAACGCCGGGAGCGACTGCCAGGGCAACTAATAACATTCAATAAAAATATTACTTTGGCGCCGTTCTGAAAAAATAGATCGCGCCATCGTTGAAGTGGATCTCCCGGACCAGCTGTTTGCGGGTCCGTAAATAGTCCACACCGATGAGATCGACGTTGATGGCATCGTCGAACCAGATCAGCGTAAAATGATCTTCCTTTAACATGTACTGGATGTCTTCCTGGTTATCCTTATGCGCGATGAGGTCGGCGTGCAGCCCGCCGCCGAGAAACCACAGTCCCTCGAAGGCGTCGGAGTAGATCGGCCCCGCCTGCTGCAGCGAGTCGCGATGGGCGCGTACATACGCCATCGTCGCCGAATTCCGCCAGGTGTTCTCGGAATAGCCGGGGATGCCTGCATAATGGATACCCTCCCAGTTCTCTTTCCACGTATGCCATTCGCCCTGCAGAAAACAGGCGGCGGCCACCAGGGAAAGCAGGGTGGCTCCTTTGCGCCATTGCACGGGACAGCGCTCGAGCGCCCCCGGTATCCAGATGGTGCTTCCCCAGAGCCAGGGCAGGAACAACGGCGAAAGCAGGCGGCTGTCCAGGCCCTGGAAACGGGATGCCGTAGCCGTATACAGGATAAAGAGGGTGTACATTACGAAATAGCTGATGGCAATGGTGTCATAGGAAAAAAAACCGATCCGTCGTACTAACCGGTAGACAAAGATGCCCGTAATAAGAAGGATGAATACCAGGGCGACTACCGTGGCGGCGGCGTAGCGTTCGTTAAAGAAAGGCAGCCAGTCGCATAAGACGCTGCCATAATTGTGGATATTTGCGGTGAGCGGCGTCAGCCCTTTTTCGCGGTAGCCGGCGAGCGTTTCGGTGAGGACATAGTTGCGGTAAAGGTTGACCGCCAGAAAAACGAGCGAGACGAAGCTGTAAAGGGCGATATGCCCCAGCTTTTTCCAGCTCCAGCGCAGCCGGCCGTCACAGAGCATCAGCGCTCCGCCTAGACCCGCCAGGCTGATGCCGGCATAACGGGTCACACAACCCAGCCCGGCGATCACGGCCATACCCAGCAGCCACGACAGCCGATGGCCCTGGAAATACCGGTAACTGGCGAGGAAAAAGAACAGCGTGAGCAGGATAAACAGCGTCTCCGACCAGATATAGCTATAGACCTCGAGCAGACATGGGCTGCCCAGGATAAAAAGCAGGAGAATGAAGGTATAGCCGCGCGAGACCCGGGAGAACCTATTCATCATCCAGCCGCAGACGCCGATCAGCAGGGCGAAGAGCAACCCATCGAGCACGGGGCCGATCTGTACCACGGAGTGGCCGGTAAGAAAGATCAGGCTGCTGAGAAAGATGGGGTAGAAGGCGGGAAAATCCATCACCGGCATATTGGTGAAATCATTGATGACGCCGTGAGCATGGATGTTCTGGGCTGTGCTCATATAGACCACGGAATCCGGGGTGACACCGATGCCGCTGTATGCGCAAAGCGCCTGGATTACAAAGAAACCGGCAATGGCCACGGGGATAGCATCATAGTTCCCGGATAACACCGACGATCGAAAATTGCGCTTCATAGATTTGACGCGAAAATAATTCATTAATTTGAGGCACCTCAATTAGAAATTTGATGACCTATAAAAAGCCGACGAAGGAGGCTTCGTCCGTAAGGACAGACTTTAGCGCTTTGCCAGGATTCGCTAAATTTCTCAAAGCGAATCCTCGGCACATTTTTCGCCTGCCCGTTTTTATTGGACTGCTTTTGCTTTCGACAGGTGTAAACGCCCAGGTCTTCGGCGGCAATCCCCCTTCCCTGAAATGGCATCAGCTGAACACAGACACCGCCCGCATTATCTTCCCTGCGGGCCTCGATACCATGGCGGAACAGGTTGCGGCCATTGTCCACCGGCTGGCCCGGACCACATTGCCGACGATCGGTCTTTCCCAGCGGAAGATCAATATCGTACTCCAGAACCAAACGACCATCCCCAACGGCTATGTGGGGCTGGCACCCTTTCGGAGCGAATTCCAACTCACGCCCGAACAGAACAGCTTCGACCTGGGCAGCCTGCCCTGGCAGAAGATGCTGGCCATCCACGAATACCGCCACGTCCAGCAATACAACAATTATCGCGTAGGCCTCTCCGCTTTCTTCTACTATCTCTTTGGTGAGGGCGGACAGGCTTTTGCCAACAGTCTTTCCGTGCCTAACTGGTTCTGGGAGGGCGACGCCGTCTACCAGGAGACCCTCGTGAGCGACCAGGGCCGGGGCCGGCTGCCTTATTTCTTCAATACCTATCGGTCGCTGTGGGCCGGCGAAAAGAACTATTCGTGGATGAAGCTCCGCAATGGCTCGCTGCGGGACTATATCCCCTCCTGGTATCCCCTCGGCTATATGCTGGTCGCCTATGGCCGGGAACGCTATGGCGACGAATTCTGGCGCCAGGTGACCCACGATGCCGCGGCCTTTCATGGCCTTTTCTATCCCCTGCAGGGCGCCATCCGTCGCTATGCCGGCATCTCGTTCCAACAGTTTCGAAGCGACGCCCTGGACTATTTCCGGAGGCAGGCGCAGCTCACACCCGATGAACTCGCCGCGACTGGCCCCGGAGCCGCCCCGCTCGCCGCAGCCGACAGCTTCGCCCGTGCCCACCGGCATTTTTCCGCCGACGAAGAATTTCCGCAATTCATAGGCCGCGACAGCCTTCTGTATATGCGCAGCACCTATAACCGCATTCCCGCCTTCGTGATCCGCGATCTGTCGACGGGACAGGAGACCCGGCTGCGGAACCGCGCCATCTCGCTCGACAACTATTTCTCGCTCTCCGCCGCCGGGGTGGTTTATGCCGCCTATGAGACCGACCTCCGCTGGGGCTGGCGCGACTATAGCGTCCTCCGGCTGCTCGACCCCCGCACGGGTGAAGACCGCAAGCTCACAAGCCGCAGCCGCTATTTCTCCCCCGAACTTTCAGCGGATGGACGACAGATCGTGACCGTCCAGGAGTCTACGGATGGCTCCTGTACCCTCTTCCTGCTCGATGCCGCCAGGGGGTCCGTGATCAAACAGTTCCCCAACCCGGAAAAACTCTTTTATACCTATCCGAAATTCTATGCCAATGCTACGCAGATCGTAACGGCGGTACGCAACCGCCGCGGCGAGATGTCGCTGGCGCTGGTCGACGCAGGCGACGGCGCGACCCGTTATCTGCTGCCGTTCAGCTTCCAGACCATCGGCTACCCCAGTGTGAAAGCCGATACCATTTGGTTTACGGCGTCGCAAAGTCGCGAAGACCGGGTCTATGCCCTGGCCGGGGGACAGCTGTACCGCGTCGTCCTGCCACACGGCGACCCCACCACGGGCCAATACGAGTTCCACGCCGGCCAAAATGGTGACTATACCTGGAATACCTTTACCGCGGTAGGCTTTCTCACCGATACGACGCGTGGCATTGCCGGGCCCGGCGCCGACAGCCACGGCATCCGCCTCGAGCCCATGGCAATTGGAGACTGGGCCCGCGCGCTCTCAATCCTGGGCATCGATTCGCTGGACCATGGTCGCGCCCATTTGCTGGATCACATCGGCACGGGCTCGTATCCCGCCACGGCTTATCCCATCACCTCGCACCTGATCAATTTTCATTCCTGGCGCCCCTATATTAATGACCCCGATTACCAGCTGTCGCTGGTCAGCGACAATATCCTCAACACGTTGGAGACGGACATCTACGCTGGCTGGAACCGCAATGAACAATATACCCAGGTGGGGGTCGACGCTACCTATGGCGCCCTGTATCCCTTCCTGGACGCCGGATGGAACTATACATTCAACCGCAATGCGCTTTATGGCAACCAAACGGTCTATTGGAACGAGATGGAGACCCGGGCGGGCCTCAGCATCCCGCTGAACTGGACCAGCGGGCGTAATTATACGAGCTTTCAACTGGGATCGGATATCGTCTATAACCAACGGTATTATTCGGGATTGTACAAGGACTCCTTCAACAGCCAGGGCTTTGCGTATATCGATCCGTCGCTGAGCTTTGTGCACCAGACACAGCAGGCGCAGGCCCAGATCGCACCGCGTTTTGCCGAGGTCCTGAGCCTGAGCTACAGCAGCGCCGTGACGACTTTCGAAGCCCATCAGTTCCTCGCGTCGGGCTATTTGTATCTGCCGGGGCTCGCCTACACGCATAGCCTCCTGCTGGGCGCCGCTTTCCAGCAACGCGATACGCTGGGTAACGCGCGGTTCACCAACAATTTCCCGTTCTCCCGGGGATATACAGCCGAAAATTTTTACCGCATGTGGCGCTATTCCGCCAATTATCAATTGCCGCTCTTTTATCCGGACTTTGGATTCGGCGACATGGTGTATGTTCTCCGCATCCGCACCAACCTGTATTACGATTACACCCGGGCCATGGACTTCTATACCACGGGACAGACCTACAACGGCACGTTCCGCAGCTTTGGCTCCGAGGTGTATTTCGACACGAAATGGTGGAATCAGCTTACCATAAGCTTTGGCATCCGTTATAGCCGTCTCCTGGACCTCGATTTCGGCGGCCGCGGCCCCAACCAGTGGGAGCTCATCCTGCCGCTCAACCTGCTTTCGCAGGGCTATAGCGGGCATGCGATGAAACCCATCGACTAATACCGGGCAAAGACTGCGGCCGAAACTGATCGCCTACGCATTCAAACTCTCTTCGATCGCTTTGATTTTGCTCTCGGCGTCTTCTTTTTTCCTGCGCTCGAGGTCGACGACCTCGGGTTTCGCGTTTTGCACGAACCGTTCATTGCTCAATTTCTTATTCACGGATTCGAGAAAACCCTTGAGATAGCCCAGCTCTTTCAGCAGCTCTTCTTTCTGGTTGCCGTTGTCAAGTGCCTTTTCGGTGACGATATAGTATTTGTCCTTGCCCGCGACGATCGTAAGCGACCCGGAGATGGCTTCGGTGGTGAAATCGATGCTTTCTGCATTCACCTGACGGCTAAGGATCGCCATGATCGCGCGATAGGCGGCGGGGGATTCCGGCAGGATAAAGAGCTTCACCGGCTCCTTGGGTTTCAGCTGCGCCTTGTTCCGGGCATCGCGCAGCGTTGTAATGGCGTCCTTGAGGAGATTGCCCTGCGCCAGGATGGCGGCGTCGGGTGCGGCTACTGCTGCGAACTGCCGGACGCAAAGATCATCGCCATCGGCGCGCTCTGCCAAAAGATGATAGAGCTCTTCGGTGATGAAGGGCATATAAGGATGCAGGAGGTGGATCAACTGCTCGAAAAAACGCACGGTATGATCATAGACGGCTTTGTCCATGGATTCACCAAAGGGTGGCTTGACCCACTCCAGGTACCAGCTGCAGAAGTCATCCCAGATCAGCGAGTACAGGGTCTTGAGCGCCTCGCTGAGCCGGAATTCGGCGAAGAGCTGGTCGATGGTGGTACGGGCTTCGCGCAGGCGGTTTTCCAGCCATAGGATGGCGAAATGGCCCTGGCCGGCGGCGGCGTTCCCGGCAGCAGCAGAAGCATCACCAGCGCCAGCCGCCAGCCGGCTTTCCCAGCCTTTGACCAGCTTCAATGCATTCCACAACTTATTGTTGAAATTCCGGCCCTGTTCGAGCGCGGCTTCGTCGAATAAAAGATCACTACCAGCAGGCGAGGCGATCATGATCCCGAATCGAACGGCATCGGCGCCATATTTCTCGATGAGCCCCAACAGATCCGGCGAGTTACCGAGGCTCTTGCTCATCTTGCGCCCCAGGTTATCCCGGACCATGCCCGTGAAATAGACATCGCGGAAGGGGATGCGCTGGTCCATCGGCAGGGAATCGGGAAAATAATACAGCCCCGCCATGATCATCCGCGCCACCCAGAAGAAGATGATGTCCTGACCCGTGACCAGCACCGAAGTAGGGTAGTAGTACCGGATATCGGCATTGCCGGGGCGCGTGACGCCTTTGAAGACTTCGATGGGCCAAAGCCAGGAAGAGAACCAGGTGTCGAGCACGTCCTCGTCCTGGCGAAGCTCGGCAGCGGTGAATCCCAGCGAGGCGGCGGCCGCCCCGGCCTCGCCGAAAAGCGCATAGGCTTCCTCGCGGGTAGCGGCTACGCGGAAACTGCCATCAGGCGCATACCAGGCAGGGATCTGCTGTCCCCACCACAGCTGACGCGAGATACACCAATCCTCGACATTCTCGAGCCAGTATTTATAGGTCGCCATGAACTTGTCGCCGGGGTGGATGTGAATGAACCCTTCGGTGACGGCCTTCAATGCCGGCTCCGCAAGCGCCTTCATCCGGACGAACCATTGCGTGGAGATGCGCGGTTCGACGACGGCGTTAGTACGCTGCGAATAGCCCAAACGGGTCAAATGATCCTCCTCCTTGACAACCAGCCCGGCTTCTTTGAGCGCCTTGACGACGGCCTTGCGTGCAGCAAACCGGTCGGTGCCTACAAAGACTTCGGCAGCGGCGCTGAGGGTTCCGTCCGGGTTGAGGGTATCGATGATGGGCAGACCGTGTTTAAGCCCCAGGTTATAGTCGTTGATATCATGGGCCGGCGTGACTTTGAGGGCGCCGGTACCAAAGGCGGGATCGACATATTCGTCGAAGATAATGGGCACGCGGCGGTTGACCAGGGGAACGATGGCAAAGGCGCCCCGCAAATCCTGGTAGCGCGGGTCGTTGGGATTGACGCAGACCGCCGTATCGCCCATGATCGTTTCGGGCCGTTGCGTGGCGATGGTGATCGACCGGCCCAGGGACGCACCTGCGCCATCGACGAGGGCATAATTAACGTAAGTAAGCTTTCCGTTCTCGTCACGATATTCCACTTCTTCGTCACTCAGGGCGGTCTTGGCCTGGGGATCCCAGTGGATCATCCGCGCGCCGCGGTAGATCAAGCCTTTTTGATAAAGATCAATGAAGACGCGGATAACAGAATCATAATAACCGGCATCCATCGTAAAGGAGACGCGATCCCAATCTACACTGCAACCCAATTTCCGTATCTGGTCGTAAATGATGTTGCCGTATTTCTCTTTCCATTCATAGGCGTAGGTCATGAACTCCGGGCGGGTCAATTGATTTTTATCAATCCCTTTCTCGCGGAGCATGCCGACGACCTTGGCTTCGGTGGCAATGGAGGCGTGGTCGCTGCCGGGTACCCAGCAGGCGTTAAAACCGGTCATGCGGGCCTTCCGGACAAGGATATCCTGTACCGTCTCGTTGAGGGTATGACCCATATGCAAGACCCCGGTGACATTGGGGGGCGGGATCACCACGGTAAAAGCAGGGCGTCCGTCCGGCTTGCTGTTGAAGTAGCGTTTGTCCAGCCAATGTGCGTACCACCTGTCTTCTGTAGTGGCGGGGGCATAGTTCTTGCTCAGTTCCATGTGGGAATTTTCGATTGGGTTGCAAAGGTAAATAAAAGATGGCCCGGCCGAGCCGGGAGGAAGTCAAAAAAAAATTCCCCGGCCAGGCGACCGGAGGGAGCAAAAAAATTCCCCAGCGTCTGCCGGGGAATAATATAATATGTTACAAATCAGCGTGTCCCTAGGCAAACCAGTAGAGGTAAGACAGGAACATCACCAGACCGATGAATCCGATAGCGAGTAGTGCAGTTTTCGCAGTTTCTCCAAGATGGATAGAATGGAAGATCCTCTTCATAAAAAATTTTTTAGGGTGAAACCAAATTGATTAAAAAAGACGGAATTCAAAGGGGATCGGAATTCTATAAGGTACGGTTTCTCAGCGAATTTGGCTTGTAGGTGCCCAGAAAGGGTAAGGAACTTTACAAAGATACTAAATTTTTGTAATTTCAAAATTTTTTTTACCTGTCTTTCCCGCCATAACAAAACTCCAGCTAAAGGGCACTGGAGTCAAAAAGGGTTAATAAGTAGGGTGTATTAAGCTATCGATTAAGCCATCGTGAATAAGTACGCGGCAGCCATGATAGCACAGAAGTATAAAAACGCCGTGATGAAGGTCATCACCATACTTTCCGAGTGCGTCATGGAGTCCATCTTAGTGTCCATTTGTTCCATACGATTTGGATTTAGGTTAAACAATCAGGTAACTTCCCGGGGGTTATCCGGAGCTTTCACTAAGGGGTACGAACGAAGGTTTCTTGCTATCTTTACAGCCCGCCGCAGGCGGGCTGATAAAAGATCATGTACGCGATAGTCGACATAGAAACTACCGGTGGTTATGCAGCTAATAACGCCATTACAGAAGTTGCTATTGTGTTGCACGATGGAAACCGGGAAGTTAAACGCTATGAGTCCCTGGTCTCACCGGGTATGCCTATCCCAAGGTATGTGCAGGCGCTCACGGGCATCAGCGACGAAATGGTCGCTGATGCGCCACCGTTCGAAGCCATCGCCTCCGTGGTCCACGAATGGCTGAAAGACGCCATCTTCATCGCCCACAACGTAAATTTCGACTATTCATTCCTGAAACATCAGCTGCAGGAATGCGGGTTTATCCTCAACAGCAAGAAACTTTGCACCGTCCGGCTAAGCCGCAAGGCCTTCCCGGGAGCGCCCAGCTATAGCCTCGGCAATATCTGTTCGTTTCTCGGCATCGACATTTCTAACCGGCACCGTGCTGCCGGCGATGCCCAGGCTACCGTGCTGTTATTCGAGAAGATCCTGGCGGCCGGCGGCCTGGAATTGATCCGAACCATGCTCAAAGGCAGGAACAGCGAACAGTACCTGCCCATCCACCTGCCGGCGGAAGAACTGGAGCGGCTGCCTATGACGCCCGGCGTGTATTACTTCCACGATCAAAAAGGAAAGGTGATCTATGTCGGCAAGGCCAAGAACATCCGCCACCGGGTGGCGAGCCATTTCTCCAACAACAAAACGGGCCGGCAAAAACAGGAATTCCTGCGAAACATCTATTCCATCTCGCACGAGACCACGGGTACCGAACTGATGGCTTTCCTCCTCGAATGCGTGGAGATCAAACGACTCTGGCCGGCATATAACCGAAGTCTCAAACGCTTTGAGGCGACCTATGGCTTGTATCTTTACGAGGACCTGAATGGCTATTCCCGCCTCATCCTGGAGAAAAAGAAAAAGCAATTACAGCCGATCTATACCTTCTCGCTGCTGCTGGAAGGACAGAACCTCTTACGCAAGCTGGTACGTGAGTTCCGGCTTTGCCCCAAACTTTGCTATATCCAAACGGACAATGATACCTGTGAAGGGGTAAAGGAACAGACCTGCGACGGCGCCTGCGAACATCGCGAAGATGCCATGAGCTATAACGGAAGGGTAGAGGCGGCCATCGATGCGCTGTTACAAAGCCTGCCCAGTTTTTCGTTGATGGATCGGGGACGTCATGCCGAAGAAAAAAGTTGTATCCTCATCGAACGGGGCCGCCTCTATGGAATGGGTTATCTGCCGGCCGATACAGCGATCTATGATCCCGCCGAGCTGAAGGACTATCTAACCCGCTATCCCGAGAACGATTATATGCGAGGGCTCATCTACGCTCATGCCGAACGCTGGCCGGCCAAAAAGATTATTTTCTCCCCGGTGTGAGCTGTTCCAACAACGCGATAAAGTCGTTTCGGGGTATCATCCTGGCGCCCAGGGATTCGAGGTGTTCGGTATAGACCTGGCAGTCGATGAGCCCGACCCCTTCTTCACGCAGCTGGTGGACATAGCTGATAAAGGCGTATTTGCTCGCATTGCTCACGGTGCTGAACATGCTTTCCCCGAAGAACACCTTACCCAGCCGGATGCCGTAGAGGCCCCCTACGAGCTTGCCATCCTGCCAGGCCTCCGCACTGTGCGCATAGCCGGTGTGGTGGAGCCGGGTGTAGGCAGCCCTGACCTCATCGGTGATCCAGGTGCTTTCCTGGCCTCGGCGGGCGATGCTCTTGCAATTGGTGATCACGCCGGTGAAATCGGTGTTGACGCGGAACTCGAAGACATCCCGTTTGAGCAGTTGTTTCATGCTTTTACTTTCGCGGAGCTCGCCAGGGAAAAGCACAAAACGGGGATCAGGGCACCACCAAAGGATATGCTGTCCTTCGTACCAGGGAAAGATGCCCTGACGATAGGCAAGCAGCAAGCGCTCCGTAGACAGATCACCGCCTACAGCCAGCAACCCGTCCGGCTCAGCAAGCGCCACCGGCGGAAAGATCAATTCGGGGTTAAGGATAAAAAGTGGCATTAGAGATTTATGATTGGCCTTCGGCCGACAGACCCCTGGTTTGTCAGGACTCCGAAAGCATCTCTACGGTAGCACCGATACCGCGGTCCGTAATGGCGTCGCAAAGCGGCTTTAGCTCATCATAGGAGCCGCGCTTCACCGCATATTTACCCTTGGTGTGGATGAGCATGGCGCATTGCTCGGCTTGTTCGACAGACTGCCCGCATACTTCGATCAGTGTCTCTATGACCCACTCGAACGTATTCACCTCATCGTTCCAGACGATCAGGCTACAGGGGTCCTCGTGGGCGGTGAGCACGTCGGTGTCTTCCCATTCGACAGTTCTTGGATTGTTCAGCATTTCGGGCATCGGGTAAGTTCTTTTTACAAAATTACATATTTCGGCTGCGTGTGCAAGACGCCGTTTGCCATTAAGCAGCTATTAACATATCTTATGTCTTGACTGATATGCCTTTATGCAAAAAATGTGCGGTTGAGTGCTTTGACCTATTTTTGCGTTTTACACTATGACTCCCGAAAGAGAACAACGCATCACCCGCGTACTGGATAAGAGACAGGCGGATCTCACCATCGTACTGGAAAATGTCTTCGACCCCCACAATATCTCGGCCGTAATGCGCACCTGCGATGCCGTTGGGGTGCAGGA
Source organism: Chitinophagaceae bacterium (assembly GCA_025934485.1). Classification (GTDB taxonomy): domain Bacteria; phylum Bacteroidota; class Bacteroidia; order Chitinophagales; family Chitinophagaceae; genus Puia. The sequence continues at coordinate 8,976 of JAICXX010000018.1, read as the reverse complement.
CATCTTTATTCTCAACACACGCATCCCGCGTCACAAGAAATGGGGCGCCAAAAGCAGCAGCAGCGCCGCCAGCTGGCTCACGATCCATCAGTTTACCGACGCCCGCGAATGTTTTCAGGAGCTGCGTCGTCGCGCAGACAGGATCTTTACCACTCATCTGGCCGCGGATGCCGTATCTTTATATGACATGGATCTCACCGGCCGTATCGCGCTGGTGTTCGGCAACGAGCATTCGGGGGTCAGCGACGAGATCCGTGCCCTGGCCGATGGGAATTTTATCATCCCGCAGGTGGGTATCATCAAATCGCTGAACATTTCGGTGGCCTGTGCCGTCTCGTTGTATGAGGCGTTTCGTCAGAAGACCGCCGCCGGTCATTATCAACGTCCGGGACTGCCGCCTGACCGTTATAACGCTCTTTTGAAGGAATGGAGCAGGGGACAGCTGAGCCCGACAAATGAATAAAACCATGCGAATCGTATTTACCCTTTTGTTCGCCGCCGCACTGGCGCCCGCACTGGCCCAACCGGCGATCAGGAAGATCAAGATCACCGATCTGGAGCGGACCATTGCGCAATGCGATCATCCGCTGATCATAAATTTCTGGGCGACCTTTTGCGGGCCCTGCTGCAAGGAGATCCCTTATTTTCAATCGACGGTAGCGCAATACAAGGACCAGCGGGTGGAGCTGATCCTGGTGAGCCTGGATCTCCCGGATGACTATCCCGCGAAGATCGCGGCCTTTGCGAAGGAGCGTGGCTTTACCGGCCCCATCGTTTGGCTCGACGAGACCAATGCCGATTATTTCTGTCCAAAGGTGGATCCCCGGTGGACAGGCGGAATCCCCTGCTCACTCTTCATCAACAACAAGACCCATTACCGCCGCTTTTTCGACCGGCAGCTCACCGAGCGGCAGGTGGAGCCGGAGATCATGGCAATGCTGGCGCCATCGACGGCTGCGGCCGGGACCCGTTGAGGAGCTTCTACTCTTGCCGGCTGATCGAGCAGCCCACTGAGCGTGTTTCTTTTACCGAGATTTCTTTACCCGCCAGCATTTCGTCGATGGCGATCTGGAGATGATGCCGTTCGACCCGGCCAGGATCACCGGGGCTGTCGTCTATGGCGCCGTGATAGACCAGTCTGCCATTTTTATCGAACAAAAAACACTCCGGCGTCCGGCTGGCGCCAAAGGCATCGGCGAGGACGCTCTTATCGTCCAGCGCATAATACCAGCCATAGTCCTGGGCATTTGCATAGGCCTGCATGGCTTCGAAGGAATTGCCGCCATTACGGTCACCGGAATTGGCATTCAGCAACACGACGCCGATTTGGTGGCCATGGGCATAACCGCAGACGGCTTTGGTGCGGCTTTGGTTGCGGATCACATAGGGACAGGTATTGCAGCTGAACATCACGAGAAGTCCATTAGCTCCTTGCGTTTCGGCAAGCGTGATAACTTTACCGGAGACGTCTTTTACCCGTATATCTGCTTTCGGTAGCGGCGACCCGATGGGCAGACCGGTAGGGGCGGTGGGGTCCGCAGAGCCCGCCGGACCGGTGGACAGCGAAAGAAGGCCCAGTGCGGGCGCAACCACCAGCAGGGAAAATAGCTTCTTCATAATCCAAGGTTTTATCACACAAAGTTAGCCTTTTCCCCCCTTCATCACTCTTAGATGATGGATGCTCACATTAAGCTCGTAGCCGATCAGCAGCACCAGGGAATTGAAATACACCAATATCATCAGGATCATCACGGTACCAATGGAACCATAGACTTTATTGTACGTTCCGAAATTGTTGACCCAATAGGAGAAGAGCAGGGTGATGAGAATGGTTAGCAGGGTAGCCAGAAAGGTGCCGGGGGAGGAGAGGGCCCAGCGTTTTTGCACGGCGGGTCCGTATTTGTAAATACAGGCGATGGCGACATAGAACAGCGGAATGATGACCACCCACCGCAGCGTTCGGACGAGGAAGCGGGCCGTTTGGTCGTTGCGCCGCAGATGCATCCAGTGGAACAGATCGCGCAGCAATTCGGCCTGGGTCACCAGGATGATCACCGAGCCGATGACGATACAAAGCACCAGCGCGGTGAGCTTGATCGCCATCCACCGGGCCTGGATGACGCTGCGACGGGTGTTGTAGATAAGGGATTTGTTAAAGGAACGCATGATGCCCAGCATCGCATTGGAGGAATAGAACAGGGCCAGGACGAAACCGAACGACAACAATCCCACCCGCGGTTTTTCAAGAAAGTCCTGCAGGAACTGGCTCACAAGCACATAGGTGTTCTGGTTGGGGGTCACGTCCTTTGTCAACAGCAAGAGCTGCCGTTCGATCTGATGCGATACCGGCAGGTAGGGGATAAGGGTACACACGAAGATCATGGCGGCCGGGATCGCCGTAAGAAAGCTAAAGGCAATGGCCCGGGCCCGGTCGACAAGGCCCACTTTTTTTACCTGGCTGGAGAAGAATTTGATCACCTCGAAAAGCGATACGCCGTGAAAACCCGGTAAAACGATCTTTTTACTCCTGGCAGCCAGGAAGCGGAAGGGGGCGCTTTCGTATACTTTTCGTTCGATCTTGATCATATACCTGGGTTACTTCTGCTGGCTGCTGTCCCGGATGCCCTGCTGTTTATCGAGAGCGTCGCGCCACGCCTTGGCATAGGCTTCGTGTTCTTTGAAGGTGCTCGCGAAATTGGAATAGCCCGAGAAATCGGGTTTGGCCACGAAATACAGGTAGTCCGTGGCGGGCGATTGAAGGACCGCTTCCAGCGTTGCGTCCGAAGGCGTACAGATCGGGCCCGGCGGCAGTCCTTCGTGGAGATAGGTATTGTACGGGGATTCGATCTTCAGGTACTGGTCATAGATGCGTTTGAGCTCGAAGTCGCGCATGGCGTATTTGATCGTCGGGTCGGCGCCTAATTTCATCTTTTTGGCGATGCGATTCAGATAGACGCTGGCGATCTTGCCTTTGTCCGTCTGCGCATTGGTCTCTTCTTCCACGATAGAGGCGAGGGTCGTCGCGGTCACAGGCGTGAGCCCCCTGGCCTGCGCTGCCTGTATCCGTTCCGGTGTCCACCAGGCTTTGTACGCGGTATACATCTTTTGGAAAAGGGTACCAGGCGTCGTATTCCAGAAATAGGTATAGGTATTGGGCCGCACGATCACGAGGAAGGTATTGCTATCCACTCCGAATCTTCTCATCGAGTCACCGTTGTGAATAAAGCTCGCAATAGCATCCGAGTCGCATTCCAGCTTCTTACCAACCGCCCCGGCAAACCCTTGGGGCGTACGGAACTTGGTGATCACGATCTTTACAGGGACCTGGCGGCCGTTGTGCAGCATGCGGACGATGCCGAGCAGGCTCATATCCTTGCGGATCTCATATTTTCCTTCGCGGACATTATCGCGGTAATTCATCCTGGCGGCAAGAAAGTCAAAGGCAGCAGGACTACGCAGCACAGTGTCCTTTTCGAGCTGGTTCAAGACCTGCTCATATGTCATGCCGGTGCGGATATACAGATAATACGTGTCGCCGCTGAAGGCAGTAGCGGGACCAAAGACCCGCCAGCCGATGAAGACGCATACGACCAGCAGGATGAGGGCAATGCCTAAAAAAAATTTCTTCATAGGTAAATCGATTGGATTCCTAATATTCTCTAATATATACAAAAGCGGCCGTCTCAGGAAACAAAAACGCTGAGAGGGCCGCCTTATTTTTTAGAGGATCATCACCGATCCACCTTTTTTTTACTTTGTAGGTTGGGTTTGCAGGGGAACCGCGTTTGCCGGAGCAGGCCGGGCGGGTGCCGTAGGATTGACCTTTTCAGGCACCGAGCGCTGATTGCTGGCGGAAGCTCTGGGAACGAAGACTGCTGAGAGCAGACAAAGAAGCGCTACTACCACGGCCAGCACCCAGGTCCCTTTTTCGAGGACGTCGGTTGTTTGCTTAACGCCCATCAGCTGGTTGCTGAAACCACCCACGTTTCCTGCCAGTCCACCCCCCTTGGGGTTTTGCACCAAAATGATCAATCCCAGGATCGCACAGGCAAGAATAATCAGGATCACAAAAAATAACATATCAAGAGATGTTTAATTGTTCGATTTTGGCTGCAAAATAAGCCCTTTTATCGGGATTGAGCAAACTTAATTTCTCGTAAACCGCGCGGGCTTTTTCGCGCATTCCCTGCTTGGCAAGCACCTCGGCCATGGTCTCGGTGAGGACATCTTTGCCCTGGATCGAATGCGCCGCGCTGGTCTGTATCGCTTCTTCCATCACACGGTCCGGAACCACCTCGCGGTCCTTCTGCGGTAGCCGGCGCATCGTCTTGAGCCATTCGGTGAAGCTCTTGAGCTGTTTGCCGAGTTTATCCTGGGGATTCTCGTCGAGCGAGAGCTTGATGCCCTGCGAAGCGAAATAATCGATGGTATGATAGGGTTCGAAAAGGAAGTCCTGTGTGACCGATGGCGCAGCTTTGGGGGCTTCTTCGGCAGCAGCTTGCGCTTCGGTGGTGGGTTGTGGCTCGAACATCGGTTGAGCCTCGGCCACCGGTAGAGATTCCGCGGCTGCTTCGGGGGCTGCCGATGATTCCACGAATGCTGCGGGTGCTGCCGACGATTCCGCGACCGCTTGCGGCGTTTCTTCGGCAACCACGGATTGTTCTGCGGGCTCGTCAAGCACGAAAGGCGTCTCCTCGTCGTGGATCGGTTCCTCCTGTGGCGCGACCTCTGCGGAAGCGGGTTCTTCCTGCAGCGTAACGGCTTCGTGGACCACTGGTTCGGGTGCGGCTTCGTATGTTGCGGCCTCTTCGTCGAGTTTTTGCAGCGATTCGCGCAACCCCCGGGCCTCTTCGATGCTCTGCAACAGCTGCTCTGCGGCGGTGGGTTCTCCGTGTGAAGAAGACACGGCTGCCAGGTTCTCGCCTTCGCCGGCCGTGATAGGCGCAGCTTCAACGGTACTGAGCGATTCGGGTGTGACAAACGCCTCTTCGGCCATCGTGACCACATTCTCCACCGTCGCTTCCACATTGGGTTCCTCGATCTCCGATGCGGCGGGTTCCGCAACCCGTACGGCCGATTCCGCCATAGGCGACGTGGCGGCTTCCTCAATGGCCGGATCTTCCCTATAGCTGGTCCCGACCGGGGTAGTCGTCACCGGTTTCTCCGTTGCCTTTCCGTTCAAATTTTGCAGTTGCCACTGCAACCAAAGGGGATTGGAAAAATACAAGCAGGTACGTTGGGTCTCCGGTACAAAACGTTCGGAACCTTCCGCCTGCAGTTTACAGGAAAGCAGGTAATGCCCGATACCATAGGAAGGATAGGTCTCCACAAAGGCCTCGAGCCGTTCCCGGCTGACTTCTTCCAGGGACGAGACCTGGAAAAGATGCTGGATGATGAAGGGTTGGTGCATAGGAATCGTTTCTACCAGTTGGAGAAAAGCTTATTAAATATTTCGTCTGTCATATTGCTCACCACCGTGGGGATCAGCTGCGCCTCCGCATCGGTGATGGTGATATTGGCCGAAAAATCGAAATTGCGGGACACATCCGCTTCGAAATCGGCGGGGGCCACCTTCTTTCCCGTAGGATCGATATGGTTCTTGAAAACGATATGCACGGTAACGGTGAGCCGGTTGCTGGCGGCCTGCTGGTTGGCGACGCCGGCGGTGGTATAATTATACCCCGATACCCAACCGCTCACTTCCCAGTCCGCGTCACTGGTCTGGACCTGCGACAACCGCGACGCCTGGTTATTGATCTTTTGCCGTAAGGCATCGTTAAGCTGCGGGGCCAGCTGGGGGTTTACCAGCGGGGCGCGGTTCTCGATATAGGAAATGTGAATGGTCTTTACTTCGGGCGGGATCGAGGTATCCTTGAATGAATAGATCTTACAGGAAGAAAGCCCAAGGGTGAGGAGGGCTATCAATAGAAGGGATCCTGCTAGCTTGCGGTTATTCATTAATATCGTATTCCTTTAATTTTCGATAGAGTGTTCTTTCGCTGATGCCCAGGTCCGAAGCAGCATCTTTTCGTTTGCCTTTGTGCTTTTTCAGCGCTTTTACGATGAGCTCTTTCTCCTTGTCCATGATATTGAGCGATTCTTCCACTTCTTCATGATGATGGATATCATCGTGTCCATTCACGTTGTTGTGGATCACCATCGGCTGGGCACCCGCATGAGCGGGGGCCGGGAACAGCTGCTCCGCCGGCTTCAGCTCCTTGAGGTCATTGAAGAACGCGGCATGGTCCCGCGAGGCCATACCCGGGTTCTGAACGATCTCCAGGAACATCTTCTTCAGTTCCGTTACATCTTTCTTCATGTCGAAAAAGAGCTTGTAGAGGATCTCCCGCTCGTTGTTGAACTCATGAGCGCCATTGCCGGAGCCCAACCCGTTGGAAGACACTACCATCGGCAACCGCGACCCTGTCTCAGGGATGAATCGCCGAAGCGCCGCGGCCGTGATGTGCTTATCCTCCGATAGAACGGAAACCTGCTCTGCAATATTTTTCAATTCCCGGACATTACCCGGCCAGGAGTAGTTAATTAACAGATTTTTCGCGTCCTCCTCCAGCTGCACCGGGGCGGTCTTGTATCTTTCGGCGAAGTCCACGGCGAACTTACGGAATAGCAGGGGAATATCCTCTTTTCGGTCGCGCAAGGCCGGCACCCGGATCGGGACCGTACTTAACCGATAATATAGGTCTTCCCGGAATTTGTTCTTTTCCGTTAGTTCGAGCAGGTCTTTGTTCGTGGCGGCGATGACCCGCACATCCGTCTTCTGCACTTTCGAAGAGCCCACGCGAATGAATTCGCCGGCCTCCAGCACCCGAAGGAGCCGTGCCTGCGTACCCAGGGGCATTTCGCCGATCTCGTCCAAAAAGATCGTCCCGCCATTCACCGTTTCGAAATAGCCCTTTCGGGAATCTACGGCTCCTGTGAAAGAGCCTTTTTCGTGACCGAAAAGCTCGGAATCGATGGTTCCTTCGGGGATGGCGCCGCAGTTGACGGCAATGAATGGATTATGCTTACGCGCCGATAAGGCATGAATGATCATTGAAAACGCCTCTTTCCCGACCCCGCTTTCTCCATCGATCAGCACCGTGAGGTCCGTGACCGCCACCTGTGCGGCCACCTGTAATGCAAAGTTCAGCCCCGGCGAATTGCCAATGATGCCAAACCGGTTTTTAATTGATTGAATTTCCATAAAACTTTCCCTTTTTTAGCCGCCGGTAGGCGGCTCGTCCGAAGGACCGACATTGGCCCATAATCGAAAATGACCTATTTTTTTCCTAAGGGCATTTTCGGTTCTACTATCCGGCCGATCAATGTCGCACCGGTACAATCCTCTATGCTTACCCTCACATAATCGCCTTTCTGATACGATCCTGCTTTGGGAAATACGACTACTTTGTTCTGGCTGTTCCGTCCGCGCCAGTCGGCGGAGCTCTTGCGCGAATCCCCTTCGATCAGCACCGTGTAGGTCTTGCCGACGTCCTCCCTGTTCTTCTCCAGAGACAGACGGTTCTGCAGTTTCACGATCTCGTCCAGCCGCCGTTTCTTGACGGCTTCGGGCACGTCGTCGGCATACCGGCGGGCTGCCAGCGTTCCGGGCCGCTCGCTGTAAAAGAACATATAGCTCATGTCATACCGCGCGTGCGCCATCACCCGCAACGTGTCCTGGTGATCCTCTTCGGTCTCGGTGCAAAAGCCGGCGATAACATCCGAGCTCAGTCCACAATCCGGCAGGATCTCGAGGATGCGGTCGACCTTTGCCATATACCATTCCCGTGTATAGGTCCGGTTCATGAGCTGGAGGATACGCGTGCTGCCACTCTGTACCGGCAGATGAATGTATTTGCAGATGTTCTCGTACTTCGCCATCGTATACAGGACCTCATCGGTGATGTCTTTAGGATGGGACGTAGAGAAGCGAACCCGTAGCAACGGGTCGATGAGCGCCACCTGTTCCAGCAGCTGCGCAAAGGTCACCGGTTTGTCGCTGGCTTCGTCGAACCAATAATAGCTGTCCACATTCTGGCCGAGCAGGGTCACTTCCCGGAACCCCTGTTCGAAAAGCCCGGCGCATTCCCGGACGATGGAGGCCGCATCCCGGCTGCGTTCCCGGCCCCGGGTAAAAGGCACCACGCAAAAAGCACACATATTATTACAACCCCGCATGATGCTCACGAAGGCCGAAACGCCATTGCTATCCAGGCGGACGGGGGCGATATCCGCATAGGTCTCGTCCCGGCTGAGGAGCACGTTCACGGCTTTTTGGCCGCCTTCGGCCTCATCGATGAGCTGGGGGAGGGTCCGGTAGGCATCCGGCCCCACGACCATATCGATCAGTTTTTCTTCTTCGAGGAATTTGCTCTTCAACCGCTCTGCCATGCAACCCAACACGCCGATGAGCATCCCGGGTTTGGTTTTCTTGACCTGTCGGAAGAGCTGCAGCCGGTTCCGCACCGTTTGCTCCGCTTTCTCGCGGATCGAACAGGTATTCAACAGGACCAGATCAGCCTCCGCATAATTCCCTGTAGCACCGAACCCATTGTCATTCAATATCGAGGCCACGATCTCGCTGTCCGAGAAATTCATCTGGCAACCATAACTTTCTATATAGAACTTTTTCCGAAAACTCCGGCCATCCACGGTGGCAGGTGCATACGCTTCGCCCTGTCTTTCTTCTTCATGTACCTTGCTGCTCAAGGATTCCAACATCTCTTTCTTGATTTAGACCGCAAAGATAAGTAGAAAAGGAATAGATGATGACAAGTTGGCAGCGCATCCCGGTGTTTTAATGCGGCATTAAGAAAGGCCGCTATCTTTAACACCGGTACATTTTCGCCTTAAATTAAAAGGCTTCAACTTTCGTTGAAACCTTTTACCTGGAGCGGAAGACGAGGTTCGAACCCGCGACCTACAGCTTGGGAAGCTGTCGCTCTACCAACTGAGCTACTTCCGCATTCATCTTTT
>JAICXX010000185.1 GCA_025934485.1 Chitinophagaceae bacterium | reverse complement strand
TGCAGGATGAATTGCCGGCGCTTAATTTTTCTTTCGGTGAAATGCTGAGCGATCTCTTCCCGCTCCCGGCTATTGAACGGAGAAGAATTTTTGAAGTAATCGAATAGCTTCCCGATCGATGTGTCTTTACTTTCCACTGATTGTTAAATAAGGCTCTCAATATCCTAAATAATTCGGCTATAGCCAAGAACCCTTGAACTATATTAAGCCTATTTCTTAAGTTTTCCCATTGGCGGCCCCCTCCTGGCTGTACTAATTTTGTCTCATTATGAAAAATATACAACAGCACAGAGAAGAGTTTGACCAGTTAGGCAACCTCTATCCCGCAGAGACTTCTGTTAAAGTTGAACAGACGCTTGTAAATGGAGTAAACAGTTATTGGTTTACACCCGAAAAAGCCCTCGCAGAAAGAATAATCTTATACCTGCACGGCGGAGTATACGCACTTGGATCGGTCCGCTCGCACAGGAGTCTGGTAAGTCATATAGCGAACAAGCTTAAGACGACCATCTTATTCGTGGATTATGCTTTGGCGCCCGAGCAGCCCTATCCCGCGGCCAATAACGATGTTTTGGCAGTGTATACAGGGTTGCTTAAAGATCATCCGGGCCATAAGCTCGGCTTTATAGGCGATAGTGCGGGTGGTGGTTTAATCGTCTCGACTGTGAGCGAGATCTTGAGGCAACAATTACCGCTGCCCTATGCTGTGGTGATGATCTCGCCCTGGATCGATCTGAAATGCGATAACCCGTCCTATGAAAGTAACAAGGCAAAGGATCCCATCCTTAACCGGGATATGCTGAGTGGTGCCGCAAAAGATTATCGGGCCGGCGCTTCAATCGGAACGGTAAACCCCGCGGACACAGCGTTAAACACTTTTCCCCCGGTCCTTATCACGGTGGGGACAAACGAGGTTCTTTTGGATGACAGTTTGAACTTTTATGACGTTGTCAAAGGTCTGCAGTCCGACGCTGCATTAACGGTCTACGACAACCAGTACCATGTATGGCCATTAGCGGATGTTCACAGCCAAGCATCACAGCGGCTGCTTACCGAAATGGAAGGGTTCTTCAATTAGAATTTTGATTGTGGCGAAGACCTACTTGGAAGGTAGTGACAAATGCACCGATCAAGTAATGGAGACGGCATTTCATGGTAATGTTAAGTTACTATATTCCCGGCGTTTGTGGAAGCGCGATAGCCGTTCGCCGAATGTTCGGCCAGCAAATAGATAAATCTCAGGTTATCAGTCCCCTATTATTTACCGGCAACGATTGCGTAAATATTTTGAATGCCCCGGTCCCCCTTTCTGAGGTAAGAAATTACCTTTAGACCCGAACTTCTAATCAAAACAACTTGCTATGCCTATGCCTGCTACGACGGGATCCCCGTTCGATAAACGTTGGATTCGACTTACCGCAACTGCTTTATTCATCCTTTCTTTCCTTGGAACATCCACCGGTATTCTTGCTCAGTCCAGGTTTCACATCACCGGGAAAGTCACGCAATCTACAGGTGAGCCATTAGCCGGCGCAACAATTGTTGAAAAAGGCACTTCTTCAAGCGTGCTTGCAAAAGAGGACGGAACGTTTGCCATTGATGTTTCCAATCAAAAATCTACGCTGGTGATTTCCTATACGGGCTATGCTCCAAGGGAGATCAAACTAAACGGACAGCGACAATTGGATATCGCCTTGCAATCTGCCAATAGCAATATGGATGAGGTAGTGGTAATTGGCTATGGCACAACAAAAAGAAAGGATTTGACCGGTTCTGTAGCCTCCGTGAGCGGGAAAACCATTTCCGCTATTCCCGTTCCAAACATAGCCCAGGCCATGCAGGGGAAATTGCCGGGGGTAAGCGTGGTTTCACAAGACGGCCGCCCCGATGCCGATGTAGAGATCCGCGTGAGGGGCGGGGGATCGATATCGCAAAGCAATCAGCCCTTGATCCTCATCGATGGTGTCCCTGGAACGTTGAGTGATATCCCTCCGGACCAGGTAAAAAGCATCGACGTACTAAAAGATGCCTCTTCTACGGCGATTTATGGCGCCCGCGGAGCGAACGGGGTAGTCCTTGTTACCACCAAAGGCGCACAGGAAGGGAAAACCAGGATCGGCTATAATGGCTATGTGAAATTCAATACTCCAGCAAAATACCTGGGGGAGCTGGCGCCCTATGACTATCTCAAATACGTATGGGCCAACGCTGCCGCGAACGGCGCTGCTTATCAAACCCCGTTTGAACAAGTATTTGGTTTAGGAGCCAACGCCGGCAAGAATACGGGTGGGATCGAAAGTTACCGGGGCTTACATACCGACAATGAGCAAAAGCTGGTATACAACAACTCCACATCCTCCAATCACGACCTCACTGTAACAGGGGGAACAGACAAAACGAAAATGCTGTTTTCCGTAAATTATACGAACGAACAGGGAATGAAGATCAATTCCTACCTGAAACGCGCCAATGTGTCGTTTAAGCTCGGTCAAAAACTATTCGACAACCTCACCTTCAATTTAGACACGCGTTACACGGATATTCAGGATATGGACGACGAAGGCACGACCAACGGCACCGGCTCGATACTTTCCACCGCCTATCGTTTCCGTCCCATTGCAACGAATCATATTCTGGGCGATACCAATGCATTAAAGACAGGCAATATCGAACAATATGGAAAAAATTCGATGTGGGATATGTATAGTCCCGCCGCACGGATAGCCGATTTCGATCCCCTTTCCATCAGCCAGGCCATCCGGGTCATTGGGTCGCTGGACTGGAAGATCATCAAAGGATTGGTCTATCATACCGATCTAACCTTGAACAGGTCATGGGGCCAAAAGCAATATTGGTCAGGCGCCATTTACAACAACTATGTCGATGATGCAGGGAACCGCCTTTTCGCAGGCGCCGTAGATTATGGAAAATCCGACTCCTGGGGATCGCGTTGGTCAAATACCCTTACCTATGATTTCAATATCGACGGCAATAACCATTTGAATCTTTTGGCGGGCCAGGAAGTATCTAACTCGGGTGGTACAAGCATGGATATCCAGGCAAACCATTTTCCCTCCAATTTTGACAAGGCAACGGCTTTTGCTCAGATCAATCAATACGATCAAGTCAATGGTACATCACAATTTTCGTCGAGTGTTACGGTCCCGAGCCGTCTGCTCTCCTATTTTGGCCGGGCCAATTACTCTTTAATGGACCGGTATCTATTTACGGCTACATTTCGTGCGGATGGGTCGTCTAAATTTTCACCCGATCACCAGTGGGGGTATTTCCCCGCGGGAGCCGTAGCCTGGAAGCTGTCAGAAGAACCTTTTCTCAGAGGTATAAACTGGCTGGACAATTGGAAGCTTCGGGTCTCTTTGGGTGAAGTAGGTAATGACGGGATCAGTTCCAACCTGTGGTCGCAGTCGTGGACCTCTGTCACGGATCAAAGATTCCAGTATGATATCAATCGCCTGCGCCAGTCGGCCTACGATTTTTCTTCCTCGACCGAAGCAAACCTCAATCTTAAATGGGAAACAACGATCACCCGCGACATCGGTACCGATTTTTCAGTTTTCAAGGGTCGCCTGTCGGGAACCGTGGATGTATATTGGAATACCACCAAAGATCTGTTGATGCTGACCAGTGTTCCCGGCATCACCGGGTTTACCGCGACTTATGCGAACATCGGGCAAACGAGTAATAAAGGAGTGGAGTTCTCGCTGTCGGGAACGATCTTCCAGAACCGCGACTGGCGAATAACTGCAGGTGGCAACATAAACTTCAATAGAAGTAACATCGATCAGCTTGCTCCGAATGTCACGGGCCTCTATGGTGCGGATTGGGGAGGGATCGCTTCTTATCCCACGAGTGATTATATCCTGCAGACAGGTCACCCGGTAGGGCAGGTCCGCGGGTTTAAATATGCCGGTGTCTATACGACTGCGGACTTTGATTACAATAACGGTACATACACCTTGAAGAAGGGCGTACCCGATCTTGGTAGTTGGATAACTGTTGTACACGGATTGGGTGCCACCGATCGTCCATCCGGCCAGTATGCGTATCCCGGGCTTCCTAAGTTTAAAGACTTGAACGGAAACGGCATAATCGATCAAAACGATGTTTCTGTCATTGGGAATATGAACCCAAAACATACCGGCGGCTTTAGCTTGAATGCCTCTTATAAAGACATTGATTTCGGTGCCTATTTCAACTGGAGTTATGGCAACCGTATTTACAATGCAAACAAGCTTGCTACGCTGTACGGGCCAAAGGAATCCGGGGTGTATGAGAATAAACTCAACATTATGAAGAATTCGTATAAGATTTACGACGTAGAGGGCGGTCAATTGGTACGGTTGACTACACCGGATCAGTTAGATGCGGCAAATGCTCACGCTACCTTGCCCTTATCGTATGAGGAAGTAGGCGCGGTCTCCACACTGGGTATCGAGGATGGTTCCTATTTGCGGTTAAACACGCTCAACCTGGGATATACTTTGCCTAAGTCTTTCGTATCGAGAGCTAAGATCAGTAATCTTCGCATATACGGTAGTATCTACAATGTCTTTACGCTCACCGGGTATTCAGGGCTCGATCCTGAAGTAAATACCGATCCATCCCATAACAGTGCGGTCTATCCGACAACGGGCTTGGATTTTGGAACATACCCTCGTCCGCGGTCTTACATTGTTGGATTGAATCTCACCTTTTAACCATTAAAAACTCTCGATATGAGAAGAATAATAAATTATTTGATAGCAATTACCCTATGTATCGGTATTGCACAATGTAAAAAGTCGTTCTTAAATCCTTCCTCTCCTTCGAACGTGGATGATGGCTTCGTTACATCGACGCCTTCGGAGACATTTAAGACATTGTCCTGGTGTTATGCCAATTACCGTCAGAATTGTATCATGGGTGTTTACCGATGGAATGACCCCATCGGGTCGGACGCCGAAACTTACCCCGAGGCTAATTCCAGTAATAACATAAACGCCGAGTTACGCCCCGAATTGTTAACGATCGATGCTGTGGCCACAGGCTTCAATGGCCTTTATACGACGATCGCCCATGCGGCTAAAACAGCCGGTCTTATCGCGGAAAAACAGGTTTATAAGAATGACGTCGCCGGCGGTAAGCCCACCGACTGGACCCAGCTATATGGGGAAGCCATAACAATAAGGGCATTTTGTTATTTCGAGTTGGTCAAACATTTTGGCGATGTGCCTTATGGATACGAAAATCAATATGTAACCAATTATTCATTAAACTCCCGGTTCGACATCTACGATAGCCTGCTTGCTCAACTTAAAGTCGTGGAGCCCCTGATGTATACGTTAGGGCAGGGGGGGATTACTGCCGAACGGTTCTCGAGACCATTTTGCGACGCATTGATGGGGGAGATAGCGCTTTATTCCGGCGGCTATCAAACCATACGCACCGATGTCAGCAATCTATATGGAAAGGTAAGCTTTAACAAAAAGGGTTCCGAAAAATTAGGTTGTGTCTATGCCCGTCGTTCCGATTATCTCGATTACTACAAACTGGCGGAAACGTATTTTCAGGCAGCCATCAATAATGAAGGTACCGCGCATCTGGTTACTTCGGATGAAAGGACTTACACCCAGAATCCCTTTCAGCGGCATTTCCAGTATTTTGCCGATCTGCAGATAAGCCCCGAATCCTTGTTTCAATTGGGGAACATACAAGGGGGGACGCCTGCAACGACAAGCGAATACGCTTATGCTTTTGGACGGCCATCCGATGGCGGCAGCGCCAATGCCGCACCTGCCAAGACCTTCGGCGCCCTTCGTATCATTCCTACTGTGTACTACGGCGAATATCAAAATGGAGATAAACGAAGAGATGCCAGCGTTGCGGTTACGGGAAGTAATGGCGATGGGAATGAAAAGATGCTCACTTTTGTTCCTGGAAATAAAAGCGCCGGCGGGATCGCAACCAATAAATGGGACGAAAATCGCATGAGTCCTCCCTACACCGTGGCGCAAAGAAGCTCCGGTATGGATTGGCCTGTCCTGCGAATGGCGGATGTTATTTTGATGTTGGCCGAAGTAAAGGCGGAATTGGGCGAAAGCGGCGACGCCATTGCCCTGGTGAACCAGATCCGCGAAAGAGCTTTTGGAAATGCCAGCCATGATATAAGCGGATTGACAGGCGATTCCCTAAAGGACGCCGTATTAGAGGAGCGAAAACTCGAATTGCTTGGGGAAGGAACGAGGCGTTGGGACCTGATCCTGTCGGGTGAACTCCCCGAAAGAGCAATAGCGATCCAGCAGGAAATGGCAACGATGGTGGGCGATCTCAAGACCCAGGGATATCATACCTTTTCCAATGGAAATGTGATCTCCGATTATATCTGGACAAAATCGGTGAATCTAACCAATCCGCTTACTTACGATACCCCGGACTCCACCAATCCCGCCCTTTATCCGGGATGGAGGGGGCAATATAATTACAGTACGATACAAAACGGACCGAAAGTCGTAGGTACCACGCATAACGTGGCCATCCAGGGGTTGTTCACGTATATTGATCCGAACGGTGCAACCGCTGCAGCCCTGCAAAGCGCCGGATACGTCAAAAGGAATTGGGGGATCGACATTGTAAAAAATTATACCATTTATCAGGCTAATATTTTATCCGGAATAACATCCGCCGATGATCCTCCGAGGTACTATTGGCCCATTCCATCGGAAACGATCTCCGACTCAAAAGGCAAAGTCACGAATGGCTATGGAATGCCAAACCCATAAACCTGCCTGGCTCCCCGAAGAGCAGGGCAGGTATCTCCGGTGTCCGGCTGAGTTGACCGGCGCACTGTTGACCATCTTTTCCGTCACGAAGCAGGGAAGATCGTTTCGGTACCTACAAGGCTTTTTGGGCCCGCCAAGCTCGACCTGGCAGGAGACGGCACAATCTCGGCGGCTGTTTGCGAGGCCTCACCCAAAATTTTATAAACAATTCCATGAATTGTATAACAAGGGTTTGGGGAAAGTGTATAGCTTTGTAGTGTGTCCATGAAAAAGGTCCTCGTTTCCATATTAGCGGTCATTTATCTGGCTACCTCAATGGGGGCGACGGTTCATTTGCATTATTGCATGGGCCGGCTGGTATCCTGGGGGCTGACGGACCATTTGGGGAAAAGCTGCGATTTCTGCGGGATGCAGAAGATGGGCTCCTCGGGGGAATGCGTCGTCGGGATGAAGGACTGCTGCCACGAAGTGAGCAAACAGATCAAGAACGGGCAGGATCAGAAGACGGCGCAGGAATTCTTCCACCTGATCAAGGTGATGCCTGTTGTGGCCGAGTTGCCTGGCCGGGTTTGGGTGGATGGACCCGTGTTTTCGCCCGTTCTGTCGCTGCCGCTTTCTCACGGGCCGCCGCTGGTGTCGGCTGTACCGGTGTTTCTCCGTAATTGTACCTTCCGTATTTGATTTTTTGTCTGTGTATCGCCTGACGTCCTGTCGGGCCGTTGGTGTTTCCGATGATCGGCGACACCCTTGATTCCTATTTCTTAATGCTGATATTGGAATGGCTCGGGCCTCGCGGCTGGGTGTGTTCCGTATTTAATTCTTAATTGGTCTTTTATGAAAAAGATGATTGGCATTTCTATGGCCTTGATCATGGAGAAGAAGCCGGCGGGTAGCGGCGCGAAAAAAGATACGTCGACGAAGTCGATGAAAATGTAATCCTGCTGCAATGGTACAACGGCTAATAGAATGGTCGCTACGCAACCGGCTGATCGTGCTGGTGCTGGCGGCAGGTCTGCTGGGCTGGGGTTTTTACTCGGTCCGGCAAAACCCTATCGATGCGATCCCTGATTTATCGGAAAACCAAGTGATCGTTTTTACGGAGTGGTCGGGTCGGAGTCCGCAGATCATGGAGGACCAGGTGACGTATCCGCTGGTGAGCAACCTGCAAGGTATTCCCAAGGTGAAGAATGTGCGGGGAACGTCGATGTTCGGGATGAGTTTCGTGTATATCATTTTCGATGATGACGTGGATGTATATTGGGCACGCAGCCGGGTGCTGGAGCGCCTCAGCATCGCGCAGCGCCTTCTGCCGCCGGAAGTCACCCCAACGCTCGGTCCCGACGGCACAGGTGTCGGTCACGTTTTCTGGTACACGTTGGATGCCAAAGGGATGGACCTGGGGGACCAGCGGGCATTGCAGGATTGGTATGTCAAGCTGGCGTTGCAGACGGTGCCGGGCGTGGCGGAGGTAGCCTCCTTTGGCGGTTTTGAAAAACAGTACCAGGTGGTGGTGGACCCGGTGAAGTTACAGTACTACCAGTTGTCGATGACGGATGTAGCGCGGGCGGTGAAGGCCAACAACAATGACGTGGGCGGCCGGAAGTTTGACCAGGGGGATATGTCCTATATCATCCGGGGATTAGGGTATATAAAGAGCCGGGAGGACCTGGAGAATATTTCGGTGAGCAATAACAAAGGAATACCCGTGCGGGTGAAGGATATAGGGGCGGTTCAAATGGGGGGCGACCTACGGTTGGGCATCTTTGACCAAAATGGTCAGGGGGAAGTCGTGGGTGGCATCGTGGTGATGCGCTACGGGGAGAACGCGGAGAAGGTGATCGAGGCGGTGAAGAAGAAGATGGCGGACGTTCAGCGGGGCCTGCCGGCGGGGGTGACCTTCCGGGTGGCTTATGATCGCAGCGAATTGATCAAGGCGGCAGTGGGCAATGTCAAGGGGAAGCTGCTGGAGGAAATGATCATCGTGTCACTGATCGTGCTGCTGTTCCTCCTGGACGCCAGGAGTGCGCTGAGTATTATCATCCAGATACCCATCACGATCGCTACGAGCTTTATCCTGCTGAATGCGTTCGGGCTTTCTTCCAATATTATGTCGTTGACGGGGATCGCGCTGGCGATCGGGGTGATCGTGGACAATGGGATCATTATGTCCGAAAATTCGTACCGGCATCTGGCGGAGGAGCAGCACGGTTTGCCGCCGGGGGAAAGATTGTCAGGGGAGAAGCGGTTGGACATTATCCGGCGGGCTTGTCTCCAGGTCTCGCGGGGAGTGTTCTTTTCTACAGTGATCATAATCGCTTCCTTTTTGCCGGTGTTCCTCCTCACGGGGCAGGAGGGCAAGCTGTTTCACCCGCTGGCCTATACGAAGACGTTTATCTTGCTGGTGGACGCAGTGCTGGTGGTGACACTGGCGCCGGTGCTGATCTCTTTCTTTATGCGGGGGCGGTTTCGGCGGGAAGGGGCGAACCCCATCAACCGGCTGCTGGAACGGGTGTATGAGCGGGTGCTGCGCGCCTGTATGCGGTTTCGCTGGGTGACGGTGGGGGTGAACGTGCTGGCGCTGGCGGTGTGTGTGCCGCTGGTGTTGGGCCTGGGACGGGAGTTTATGCCGCCACTTGACGAGGGGACGGTCCTGTTCATGCCGGTGACGTTGCCGGACGTGTCGAATGCGGAGATAAAACGACTGTTGCAGGTGCAGGACAAGATCATCGCGTCGCAGCCGGAGGTGGCGAACGTGCTGGGCAAGGCCGGCCGGGCGAACACCGCGACGGATAATTCTCCGATCAACATGGTGGAGACGATTGTGTTGTTGAAGCCCAAAGCGCAATGGCGTCCGGGGGTGACGAAAGATAGCATCATCCGTGAGCTGAACAGCAAATTGCAGATTCCAGGGGTGACCAATGGTTGGACGCAGCCGATCATCAACCGGATCAATATGCTGACGACGGGAATACGGACGGATGTGGGGGTAAAGGTGTACGGACAGAACCTCGATACGATCAATATGCTGGCGCAGCAAATACGGACGGCACTCAATGGAATCCCCGGTGTCAAGGACCTGTATGTGGACCCGATCACGGGGGGTAAGTACCTCGATATATCCGTGAAACGGGAGGAGATCGGCCGGTATGGTTTGAGTGTGGATGACGTGAATGGCATCGTTGAGAGCGCCTTGGGGGGTATGAACCTGACTACTACGGTGGAAGGGCGGCAGCGTTTTTCGGTGAACGCGCGGTATGGGCAAGACTTTAGAGACAACCTGACGGCGCTGCGGCGATTGCAGGTGCCTACGCCATCGATGGGGCCGATACCCTTGGAGGCGGTGGCGGATATACGGTTGACCGAAGGACCGCCGATGATCAATTCGGAGAACGCAGCGCTACGGGGGACAGTGTTGTTCAATGTCCGCGACCGGGACCTTGCCGGGACGGTAAAGGAGGCGCAGGAGCGGCTGGACAAAGCGTTGACGGCGCTGCCAAAGGGCTATTATATCGAGTGGAGCGGGGAGTATGAGAACTTGATCGGCAGCGAGCGGACGCTGACCTGGATATTGCCCGTGGTTTTGCTGATCATCTTCGGGGCGATGTATTTCGCCTTTCACTCGGCGCGGGAGGCTTTCTTCTCTTTGATCTCGATCCCGTTCGCAGGGATCGGCGGAGCCTTGATGGTATATTTCTGGGGCGTGAACTTGTCGGTTGCCGTGGCCGTGGGCTTTATCGCGTTGTTCGGGCTGGCGGTAGAGACGGGGATCGTGATGGTGATCTACCTGAATGATGCGATGATACAGTTGGTGGCGTCAAAGGGTAATTCGCGGGAGTCGATCTCGTGGACTGACCTGCGGGAGGCGGTGATCGCCGGGGCGGCGAAGCGGCTGCGACCAAAGCTGATGACGGTGTCGGTGTCGCTGTTTGCGTTGATCCCGATCCTTTGGAGCGATGGGGTAGGCAGCGACGTGATGAAGCCAATCGTGCTCCCGATGATCGGCGGAGTGTTGACGTCGGCGACGCATATCCTGCTGGTGACGCCGTTGATCTTTTTGATGACGAAGGAGTACGAGTTGCGTAAACATGGGCGGATCGAAATAATGGAGGTAAAACATTAATACCATGAAGAGAATTTTTTGCTTGTTGGGGCTATTGGGTGTTGTTGCCGCCCGTGCGCAGGGACCTATGGGGCTGGACAGCATTTTTTCCGTGATAGGGCGTAGCAACCCGGCATTGCGGTCCTCGGACGCGGCGGTACGAAGCTTGGACGAGGCGGCCAAGGGCGCCCGCAGTTGGGAGGCGCCGGCGGTGAGCACCGGGTTTTGGATGACGCCTTACGATCCTTCTTTGTGGAAACGGCAGGCGAACGGAACATATGGTATGGGTCAATATATGGTGTCGGCGGAGCAGATGTTACCTAACCGTCGCCGGCAGGAGGCGGAGGAGAAATATATGGTAGCGTTGTCGTCGGTGGAGCGGGCAAAGAAGGGGGCGACGGTAAACGAGCTGTATGCGGAAGCGGGGCGGGCTTATTTTCAATGGATGATCGCCAAACGCCGGGAGGCGGTTCTCGACGAAGATGGGAAGCTGCTGGATTTTATGATCCGGGACGCGGAGTTGAAGTATAAAAATAACCTGGGGAAGATCGGGGCATACTACAAGGCGAAGGCGGCGCTGGGGAATCTGGACAATAAGCG
>JAICXX010000119.1 GCA_025934485.1 Chitinophagaceae bacterium | reverse complement strand
GTATTTATGCGCTGGACATCGGCCTCAACCTGCGGACGGGCGCTCCCCGTGATGCGCTCGAAGCGGCGATGCGGGGGCATGTCCTTGCGGAGGGGGTGATGATGGCGCGCTATGGCCGGGTAGCGGAGCATGCGTAGGAGGTCGGGGTTTGCCGCCCGGGGCCGGGGTTTGCGGTTCGCGGCTGGGGCTTGGGTCCGCGGCTGGGGCTTGGGTTCGCGGCATGCCGGGGGTTCGGCCGGGGGGCGCCCGGGGCCGGGCAGCTCTCGCACCAAAACCGGGCCCAGGGGGCATCCGGGGATTTTTTCCTCCATCCTGCCCGCACGATACCGCGGCCGTGGCAGAGGTTCTACAGCCTTTTGGCACCGCCCGCGCATGGAGCCGATTGGCACGGTTTTGGGACCATTGCTATCAAACGGACAATGATTTCCCGCTAAACAATTATAAGAGGCTTAAACGCTTTCTTGTAAAAAATCAAAGGAATAGTTGTACGGCAGGAGCTGTGTTTCGCAAGAAGTACAGCTTCTTTTTTTTGGCTATTTTCGTTCAAAATTCGGCCATGTTCGAGGAGATCGACCGTTCCATAGCCAACTATATCAAGCTCAACGAAGAAGAACTGACGTTCTTCCATTCGTTACTGCGTCATCGCAAGGTCCCCCGCAAAACATTTCTCCTGCAGGAAGGCGAGGTCTGCGATTTCGAAGCCTATATCATCAAGGGATGTATCCGCACCTATTATCTCGACAAGGAAGGCGTCGAGACGATCCTGCTTTTCGCCGTCGAAGAATGGTGGGCCAGCGATATCACCAGCTTCACGGAACGGAAGCCGTCCAACGTGTTTATCGAGACGCTGGAAGAATGCGAGCTGCTGACCATCGACTATGCCAACAAGAGCCGTCTCTTCGAAAAAGTTCCCGCCTTCGAGCGGATGTTCCGGTTGCTGGTACAGCGGTCCCTGAGCGTGCTGCAGCAGCGGTACTATTCTTCGATCTCGGAGACCGCGGAAGAACGCTATCTGCAGTTCCTCGAAAAATATCCGCTCGTGGCGCAACGCGTGCCGCAGCATCAGATCGCGCGGTATATCGGCGTTTCGCCGGAATTCCTTTCCAAAGTGCGAAGTACGCTGTTTAGGAAACATTGAGACTTCGGGGCTGATGGCTTCAGTTTTCACGCGCCGAACGCCATCCGCGCGGCTTCGCGGATCTCCTCATTGGTTATGGTATGTCCCATCCCGGGGTATACGATCTCTTCGACGCTGGCCTGCATGGACTTCAACAGGGCCGTCGTCTCGTGCACCCGCTCCACGGGAACATGCGGATCGGGGTTGCCGGTACCGATAAAGACCGGCGTCTGCTGAAAATCGCCATGGTAATGATGCGGGTAGAGCTGGTCGCCGATGAGGCCGCCGGTAAAGGCCGCAGCGCCGCCATAACGCCGGGCATTCCTGGCCAGGAATTCGAGCATCAGGCAGGCGCCCTGCGAGAACCCGGTGAACCAAATGTTCTCCGCTTTGATACCCTTTGTTTCGATCTCCTCCGCCAACTGTTTAACCACATCGAGCGCGCCGCTTAACCAGGGTTCGTTTTGCCGGGGCGGCGACAGGAAAGAATAAGGATACCAGCTATGACCTTCGGCCTGCGGGGCAAACAGCGCGAAATCTTTCACGGGCAGGGCATCGGCCAGCGACAGGATGTCTTCAGCCGACCCGCCGCGGCCATGGAGCAGGATGAGGGCTTTTGACGCGGCCGCACCCGCGAGCGGCAGGCCGCCGGTGAGATATTTCAACTTATGCATCGCTTAAAAATGTAATGGTGGTAATGCCTTTTCGATCTCGGCCCGCATCCCCTGATACTGAAGGGGTAGTTTTAGGCCCGTGCCCAGCTCCGCCAGCGGCTCATCGACCGTAAAACCCGGATTATCGGTAGCCAGCTCGAACAGCACGCCGCCCGGCTCGCGGAAATACAGCGAATAAAAATAGTCCCGGTTGATCTTTGGCGTTATATGCAAGCCCTTTTTTAGGATCTTCTCCCGGAATTCCATCTGCACGGCTTCATCGTGCACCCGAAAGGCCACATGGTGATTGGTGCCCGCCCCGCTGAGCCCGCGGACACCCTTGGGTTCTTCCACGAGATCGACCACCGATGCGGTAGGAAGGACGTTCGTTACAAACCGAAAGCGGTTCCCTTCCTGCTCTTTGAGCTCATAACCGAAGATATCCGTGAGGATCGTCGCCGTAGGCTTGATGCTATGCAGGGTCAGGGTCACGCTGTGAAATCCCTTTGTCGCAGCACCCGCGGCCACTTCGGGCGTTGTCCATGCCATCCGGTCATCTGCATATTTGGAAACGATGAGATCGAATTTGAGCCCGTCCGGGTCCTCGAAAGACAGATAGCGCTCGCCTAAACGCTCTTCGACCGTACCATGTTTTACTTTATGCTCTTTGAATCGCCCGGCCCAGAATTCCAGGCTGCCGGCCGGAACCGAATAGCCGATCTCCGTAGCCATCCCCGTACCGGCCCGGCCATTCACTATGCCCTCCCAGGGAAAGAACGTAAGGATAGTGCCCGGCACGCCGTTCTCGTTGCCATAGTAAAAATGGTAAGTTCCGGGGTCGTCGAAATTCACCGTCCTTTTGACCATGCGCAGTCCCAGGACCCTGGTGTAAAAATCGTAATTGCGTTGCGCGTTACCCGCGATGGCCGTGATATGATGTATACCTTGTATGTTGTTATTTTCCATTTTTTCTCCTTTGATCTAAGATGCCTAAGATCTCGTTTTCCAGCAACCCGCTGCCACCGCCGTAATGGCGGATGACCACCGAAGCTGGATCCTGTGTGACGAGCCGCTGTCGCAACGTCTCTTCTTCCTGCACACTAAGCCCGGCACACACCAGGACGATGGGAAAGCGTTGCCGCCTGAAGGCAGCCACGGCGTCGTCTTCCGTAGTCACTATGGTTGCCTTCCAGCCCTCATGGCTGTTGATCAGCCGTTCCACCACCTCGAGGATGGCCTTTTCGCGGCCTACGACCAGGATATCGAGTGTTGCTGTCTTTGTCATGATTGCAGTTTTGTTTTCATCGGAACTTCCATGATGAGGATCTTCGATCCCGGCTCTGCGGCCTTCAGCCTAAGGGCAGCCGTGTCCGTGACCCCGAGACCGTCGCGCGCTTCGAGCCGTTTGCCGTCGTAGAGGAATGCGCCTTCGATCACGAACAGATAGACGCCGTTGCCCTGTTTCCGGAGGTCATATTCGAATTCGCGGCCCGTATCGAAAGTGCCCAGATTGAACCACGCATCCTGGTAGATCCAGGTGCCTTGTTTCTCCACCGGGTGTTTGTGCTCGCGGTATTCATGTTCAGAGTTTTCGCCGGGCGCCGGAGAGACAATCTGTTGCAGCGTATTGTGCTCTTTGGAATCGCTGAGCTTGATCTGCTCATAGCGCGGGGTCACGTTGAGCTTATTCGGGAACACCCAGATCTGCAGGAATTTTACCGGTTGGTCAGGACTCTCGTTGTATTCGCTATGGAATACGCCCGTACCCGTACTCATGACCTGGATCTCGCCGGCGCTGACGACTTTTTTGTGTCCGAGATTGTCTTCGTGCACCAGGCTTCCTTCGAGTGGAATGCTGATGATCTCCATGTTCTCATGCGGGTGGGAGCCAAAACCGCGGCCACCGGCAACGGTATCGTCATTCAATACGCGAAGCATGCCAAATTGAATTCTTTCCGGTTCATAATACCCGGCGAAACTAAAGGTATGCCAGCTGTCGAGCCAGCCATGACCGGCGTGGCCCCGGGTCGCAGCTTTATGAAGGGTGGTTGTGCTCATATGCTTGTTTTTTATACCACAAAATTAGCCTTTCGATCCGCCGGTCTCCATTAATCTAGGTTAAGAAAGAGTCGATACAACAGAATCCTTTATATATACATTTTATTTGGTAATTTTCGGCCGCATCTTTATTACTTATGAGAAAGGTATTCATTCTCTGTGTATTAACAGGGTCCATGGGCCTGGTCCGGGCACAGGACAGCACCCATCGGTGGCCCGGCGGTCCCTATAGGCTGAAGCCATCGATAGACATTCCCCTGGGGGTTGGCGGAGCGGCGCTCGACATCTATAATTTCGGCCAGATCGGCAAAAAGAACCCCACCAGCCTGGCGAAGCTGCAAAGCCTCCAGATCAGCGATCTCGACTGGTTCGACCGATGGGCCGTTCATCCCTACTCACACAGTGTCGACAAAGCCAGCTATATTCCATTCTATGTAGCCATGCCGGCGCCGCTGATCGTATTCGCCATCGACAGCCGGATGCGCAAGGATTATTGGAAGCTGACCTATATGTATGGGGAAGCAATGATCCTCACGGGCGTGCTCTATACAAGCGCCGTGCATTGGGCGAGCCGGCTGCGTCCGCTCACGTATGAAAGTTCCAGCCCTATTGCGGAACGCACCTCGGCCAACAGCCGCAACTCTTTCTTCGCCGGTCATGTCGCGCTGGTGGGCACCAGTTTCTTCTTTATCGCCCAGGCCTATGCCGACTACCATCCCGAATCCCACTACAAATGGGCGTTCTATACCGGTGCTGCGGCCATTACCGGCCTCACCGGCTATCTGCGCAACCGCGCGGGAGAGCATTTTCCCACCGACGTAGCACTGGGGGCAGTGGTAGGTGTTGCTTCGGGGCTTTTAACGCCGATGCTGCATCGCACGAAATCTGTAAAGAAACTGAGTGTCCCTTAGCTGGTCCGGCTTTTGATTCTCTGCTCGAAAGTTTCATATGATCGAATCCATTCCCGGCCTCTCCGCAGGTGTGATCGGCTTCCGTGCGAGCGGTGAGATAACGAAAAAAGATTATGACCAGGTGGTCTTTCCCATAGTGAGCAAGCATTTGCAAGCAGGCAAAGAGCTGAATTATGTCTTCATGGTCGACACTTCACTCAAAGATTTCAGCCCCGGCGCATGGATACAGGATATCTGGCTGGGCGTGAAAGACCTTTTCAAATGGAACCGGGTAGCCATCGTATCGGATTCCGAGCGTATCCGTTCTTTTACCGACAAGGCAGGCCATCTTATTCCCGGAACCTATAGGGGATTTACCAAGGGGCAGCTCGACGAGGCCATCGATTGGGCCGCCGTAGGCGAGACAAACGCCGTGAGCCATTGAGGACGTCTGTGTCCGTGGGGCCGCCCCGACGGCTGGCGGCCCCGGGTGATCGCAGGGATGCCCTACGCCTTTTTGGGCGGCAGGTCGAACGCGTTGGCGTCATGCTCGAAATGTCCTTTATGTGACCCATCACAAAAGGGCTTGTTCTGCGACATCCCGCAGCGGCAGATGCTCACGATCTCGCGTCCGCCGAGACCATAAGGATTCCCATTGCGGTCAACGATCTCGAAATCTCCTTCAACTCGCAGTGAACCATTGCTATTGACAGTGATCTTTGTAGTGGGCATCTGTTTTTTGTTTTTTGGCCCGCAATATATGCCGGGAATACGCTTTGGCAAAAAAATTAGCGCATTCCCGGCATATCGCTTATGATTGGCCTTCGCCCGGGCGCTCCGCACCCTTGGGGCATACCGATCGATATTCATCGAACTTATGGCCGGGTTAGTCGAAATATTTTCGGCTTTCCCGGGGGCAATGGTAGTTTAGATGACTATTTTAACCCCCATGGAATACGATAACGACAAACTGCGAAAGAGAACCCCGAGGCTGGAGATGTTGTATTGGGTCATCCTGGCTTTATTGCAGCCGGTGACCTGCGTTATCACCATCTTTCACGCGAAACCTCTCCTTGGAATACTTCCGTTCTTCACCAGTTTCCTGGTCTTCCCCGCCTATGTCCTTTACGCCCGCATCGCGGGTCCGGTGTTGACCAGCGAGGCCCGCGTGCCGAAACTTGTCTACTGGCTCCCTACACGTGGGTTCACGACGCTGATGACGGTCCTCTCTTTTCTTGTGATCCAGGGGATTGTTTGGGCGGTATACGGCATTTTGCGCGGTTTCCCGCAGCACCCGGCGATCGTGGCCTATATCAGGCCTGTTGCGTCGAATTTCACCAGGGAAATCTGGTGGACCGTCGTGAATATGGCACTGGCGATCGCCGTGTTCTATATCCGGAAAGCCGATGACGAAAAAGACGAGCTGGCGGCGATGCGGAAAGACAACAACTTTTTCCGCCTGCGCTATCTCCGGGCGCAACTCAACCCGCATTTTTTATTCAACACCCTCAACAGCATCTATTCGCTGAGCATGCAGAAATCGGATCGCACTCCGGAAGTGGTGGTGCGGCTGGCGGATATCATGCGTTACCTGATCTACGAATGCAATGAGGAAAGGATCCCGCTCGACAAAGAGATCGAATTCATCCGGAACTATATCGAGATCGAAAAGATCCGGCACCAGGCGGATATCCGCTTCACCGTGGAGGGGAAAACGGAAGGACTGTGTATCGAACCCTTCCTATTTATTTCGTTTATCGAGAATGGATTCAAGCATGCGATGGATCATACTTTCAACGAGCCTTTTATTTATATCACTTTGCGCGTGGGCAACGGGCAGCTGACCCTTAACGTCATCAACAGCACCAATGCCGACCTGGAGATGCAGGCGAAACGGATCAATGGCATGGGCATCTCGCATTCCCGAAGTATCCTGGAGCTGCTGTATCCCGCTTCCTACGATCTGGACATCATCCAAACGGAAAAGGATGAGAGCCGTACCAGCGAGCTACGGCTGCGCAATGCCCGGGAACGGCTGGAAAATCTCTATCCCGATGCCCATACCTTGGATGTCATTTTGAACAAGAGTACCTTTACCGTATCGTTAATCGTAAAAACCACAGCCGCTTGTTAAAATGCATCATCGTAGAAGATGAGACGCTGGCGCAGGACGTGATCCGGAATCATCTCGCCAGGATCGGAGGTCTCGAACTGATAGGCGCCTTCCGCACCGCGCCCGAGGCCGTGCCGCTGATCGAGAGCGGCGAGGTCGATATCCTATTCCTGGATATCCGGCTGCCGGGGATGAGCGGACTGCATTTCCTGCGAACGCTGTCCGATCCCCCGCTGGTGGTGCTCACCACCGCGTATGCGGAATATGCCCTCGAAAGTTATGAGTTCAATGTGATCGATTATCTTTTAAAACCCATCTCTTTCGAACGGTTCTCCAAGGCCGTGAACAAGATCCTCGATGGACGGCTTTATCCATCCACTGCTCCCGGCACGCCTGGCGCTTTTCCCGGAGCCGCCCCCGACCAACCCGCCGCCCCCGCCGGCGATCATATCTTTATCAAATCGAACAGCAAGTTCTTTCGCGTCGACTTCACCGAAATCCTATACGTTCAGGGCATGAAAGATTATCTCAAGATCCACACCCCGGACTTCACGCTCATCACGCATCAAACCATGAACGATCTCGAGAAACTGCTGCCGACACGGCTTTTCATCCGCGTGCATCGTTCGTATCTCGTGGCGGTGCGGCAGATCCGCAGCATCTATGGCAACACCATCGAGCTGGGGAAAGTAGAGATACCCATTGGCGTGAATTACAAAGATGCGGTGATGGAACTGGTGGGGCGGAGATAAAGTTTCGCCGCTACTTCTTGTAAGGGCTTTTTTTTGCTATTTTGAGGCCGCACATAAAACTCTGCTTATGGACCGTAGAAAATTCCTCAGGAACGGCGCGGCGGCCGGATTAGGTTTATCGTCATTGCATTTGAGCATCGGTCCGGCAAAGGCCGCCGAGGGCACTGGGCCAGCCGCGAAGGACGCGGCAGACGAATTTCCGCTACTCGAAGCCTCCATCGATACGCTCCAGCAAAAAATGCAAAGCGGCGAATACACCTCGCAATCCATCACCGAACTCTACCTGCAACGGATCGCCGAGATCGATAAAAAAGGGCCGACCCTCAACGCGGTGATCGAGCTGAATCCCGATGCCCTGGCCATCGCGGAACAGCTGGACGCCGAGCGAAAAGCAGGCAAGGCCCGGGGCCCGTTGCATGGCATCCCCGTGCTGGTCAAAGACAATATCAACACCGGCGACAAGATGCAGACCACGGCCGGCTCGCTGGCTCTCGAGGGTCATAAAGCGGCAAAAGATGCCTTCATCATCGCCAGGCTCCGGGAGTCCGGCGCCGTACTGCTGGGCAAGACCAACCTCAGCGAATGGGCCAACTTCCGGTCCACCCGATCCACCAGTGGCTGGAGCAGCCGCGGCGGCCAGACCAGGAACCCTTACCTGCTCAACCGCGACCCCAGCGGGTCCAGCGCGGGATCGGGCTCGGCAGTGTCGGCGAATCTCTGCACTGTCGCCATCGGCACCGAAACCAACGGCTCCGTAGTCTCGCCCTCTTCCGTCAATGGCATCGTAGGCATCAAACCCACCGTAGGACTCCTCAGCCGCAGCGGCATCATCCCCATTTCCGCCACCCAGGACACCGCAGGCCCTATGGCACGCACCGTAAGAGACGCTGCGCTGCTCCTTACGGCTCTTGCCGGCATGGACCCGGAAGACACGGTGACACTCACCAGCCAAAACAAAGCCGGCATCGACTACGCCGTCTCTCTGGATACCGAAGGCCTCAAAGGAAAAACCATCGGCATCGAAAAAGCCGCGCTAACCGGCGGTCACGAAGGCGTCGTCACCCTTTTCCAGGAAGCCATCGCCGTCCTAAAAGCGCAGGGCGCCTCCATCGTAGAGATCGAATTACAGAAGCAACTCAACGAGCCCAACTCGGTAGAAGGCCTGGTCCTGCAATACGAATTCAAAGACGGACTCAATAAATATCTCGCGACCGCGGGAGCACCCGTCAAAACACTCGCCGACGTCATCGCCTTTAACAAACAGAACGAAAAACGGGCGATGCCCTATTTCAAACAGGAGACACTCGAACATAGCGAAGCCCTTGGGGGTCTCGACAACTCTCAATATACCGAAGCGCTGAAAAAACTGTTCACCGCCCGCAGCATCATCGACGACATCCTCCGGCAAAATGGCCTCGACGCCATCGCCGCGCCTACCAGCGGGCCCGCCTGCCTCATCGACCTCATCTCCGGTGACTACCGTACCGGCAGCTCTTTCTCCGGTCCCGCCGCGATGGCCGGCTATCCCCATATCACGGTTCCTATGGGATTGGTCCTGGGCATGCCGGTAGGGCTGAGCCTGATGGGGACGGCGTATACGGAGGCTTCTTTGATTCGTATGGCGTATGCTTATGAGCAGGCGACTCATGGACGCAGTGTACCGTTGTTAGCCCAAGGGGGGAATTTTTGAATTTGATTTGATTTTCATTTGACGGCCGTCTGCGGCGGCCTAAGCTTGAAACGTTCTCGGCTTCGACCACCTTCGGTGGTCTCTGCGGGGCTAATATCTGCGGCGCAGTGTGTCTCGAGGGAAGGCCGGTTGCTGTGGCGGCGCTTTTCGTTTTTGGCCCGTGGGTTGCGGGGACTTCGAGGTCGTCGGGGGTGGGCCAAAAACGAAAAAACCCCCAAGGTTAATCAGGGGCTTTTCAAGAGAGATTGGATTGGTTTTTCAGGATGTTCGATCAATAATTCTTCATTGGAATTGGATAAGACAAAACTAAGTTAAAACGAGTTGTTAAAAAAGCGCAAAGTCCCTCGATTTCCATCGTATTTTTACGATTCTAATGCCATTCTAATAGATTTTTTGCCCATTCCCGTTTAAATTTACGGAGTACTGATGACGCGCTGGCGTCTTTGTCCACCAAATTCAAAATCACGTGAAAAAATTCCTTTTAATCCTGTCAGGCATTTTTTATCTACACGTTTCCTTCGCTCAGACTTCCTCCACCACGGACACTACCCTTTCCAATGACAAAAACATCCGTAACAAGGTCCTAAGCGATATCCAGGAAAGCCTCGACAAGAAGACCACCAACATCGACCAAACCGTTACCAAGCTCAACCATCGGGTTGACAGCCTCGACATCGAGATCGCCGCCTCGCGCGACGCAAAGGACAAGGCAGACAAATTGCTACTTCGTGTTCAGGCCCTCGAAAAGAAACAGGAAGCCGTTGAAGAAAATGAACTCTATGTCTACCAGGCCAACTATCAAAGCGCCATCATCAATCTCGTATCGATGGACAAAGAGATCAAACCGCTGGTGCTCTTCAATGCCGCCAAAAGCTTTTTTACCACCCTCACCGAAACGGCCGACCCGATGAAATATCCCGGCTATCAGGACTGGTATAAACGCTTCTACGCCTATATCGAAAAAGAAAAAGACCACGACCCCGCGCTGGATGTCCTGCACGACATGGTGACGGTCACGGGCAACATCACCAGCGCCACGCCGATCGCAGGCCCCGTGTTCCAGGCCTTCTTTATCGGTATCAACGAATACATCGGTCAGCTCTCGGCGAAACGCAAGGAAGAGCGCGAGATGAGCCAGAGGATGTTCCTCCTCACCGCCAAACTCAGCCAGTTCGACTACGACAAAGACCTCATCGAACAGCAATGGGACATCGTCAGCAAAGAGCTGGAGAAAATGCAGATCCACTACGATACCATCCTCAACCAGAACCTCGCGCTGCTGGGCGTAAAACCGGAAGAGTATAGAAACCGCTATACCCGCGAAACGGATGCGGATAAACGTTATGAATTCCTCACCGAACTCCGGAAAAAGGCTTCCTTGCTGGTCACCGACCGCAAGGCCGCCGATGTCAAGACCTGGAAACAACCGATCTATTACGAACTCGTGGATGTCCAGTCGCTAAAGCTCCGTTTTGGCGATCTGACCTTCGATATCCGCGGCATCCTCAGCAAATACAACGAACTCATCGCCAAATACAAGAACGACCCCGAGATCGGGCTCAAGGTACAGGAACTAGAGGTCAAACTCAACGCACTCGACGACACCTTCGACCAGGCCTTCGATCCCACGGAATATATCAATTCGGCCTCAAGGATGTATCTCGTAAATTAAGATTGCATCACAATAATATGAATGCCAGCCTTTTATCAGGCTGGCATTTCTTTTGAACCTATGGGCCAAACCCGCTGGCTAGCCTCGCGGCCGTTTTGATCGCGCTGGTCACGGTGTCTTCACAGGCCGTACACACATAAAAGGGCCACGCCTTATGGCGCGGCCCCTAGCTTGACAGTACGGACTGGGACAACCCCAATTTGCAGGACAGACCTTTATTTATGTTCGAGTAGCTTGAAGAACTGATCCAGTTGAGGCAGGATCACGATACGGGTACGGCGGTTGAGCGCGCGTCCTTCTGCGGTAGCATTGGTACTCACAGGCACGTATTCGCTACGGCCGGCCGCGGCGATATGCGACGGTTCCAGACCGTATTTATTTTGCAGGATCCTGACCACGGCGGTAGCCCGCTTAACGCTAAGATCCCAGTTGTCGAGGAGATCGCCATGACGATACGGTACATTGTCGGTATGGCCTTCTACCATAAATTCGATATCGGGTTGCGCTTTCAGCACCTGTGCCACCTTACCCAACACCTCCTGCGCACGTTTCGTCACCGCATATTTACCGCTGGCGAAAAGCAACTTGTCCGATATATCGACATACACCACGCCCTTGTCCACCTTGATATTGATATCGTCATCATTCAGGTTGCCGATGGCTCCTTTTAGATTCTGCACAAGCGCCATGTTCAGCGAATCCTTGTGGGCGATTGCATTTTGCAGGCTCGCGATATAGGCGTCTTTGGCGCCCAGGTTATCGAGGGACTGACGGATGCTCTGCGCCTGCGAGCTCGAGATGACGGACATGTCTTCCAGCTGTTTGAGCGCCTGGGTATTGTTCTGTTTCAGGAAATCGATTTGTTTTTCCAACGCGGCTACCTTTGCATCGCAGCTGGTATTGTCTTGCGTGAGGCTGGCGGTCTTGTCGTTACAATTCTTCAGATCGCCTTGCAGTTTGCCGTAAGCATTGTTGAGACTATCGTACTTATTTTGCAGAGCTTTAAACTTTTTGCTGCTGACGCAGGAGAACAGCATTACCGGAATCAGGGCGGCAAATGCCAGATGCTTGATACGCATATAAAGGTGTATTTTTATCCCGACAAGGTTCACCAGCGGTATTAAGCCCGGCTTAAACGCAGATTAGAAAAGTATTAGAAATGGGGAAAGTGGCTAGAAATTCGGAGAGCCGGCGGTAGGCAGGCGGATAAAGAACGTGGAACCTTCGCCAACCACGGAGTCCACGGTGATAAACCCCTTGTGGAGCTGCAATATGCGCCGGGCCAGCGACAGCCCCAGTCCGAAACCGGGAACACCATGTCCATCCTCCGTGCGGTAAAAGGGCTGAAAGATATTCTCCCACTCTTCCGGGCTGATCCCCTTGCCCCTATCCTCCACCGAGATGCGGATCTCCTTCCCCGCCACCGATAGCCGTACCACGGCATGGTGATCGTCGGAATACTTGCAGGCATTGGTGACGATATTGCGGATCGCGGTAAAAAGCAGCTCTTCGTTCCCAAAAACGAGCAGTTCCTCCTCCGCCTCGGGGAGTTGATAAAAATCAAGGGTCACGTTGTACAGGGTATTTCCTTTGGTGATCTCGCCGGGAAGCCGCAGCAGGATCTCATCTATCCGGACCAGGTCGATCTCGAGGCCCGCGGCCGTGCCGGAGGCGCGGGCGAATTCGAGCAGGGTCTGCGTCAGCTTGCTCAGCTGCCGGGTGTCCTGGTAGACCGAATTGATGATCTGCCGGTATTCATCCGGCGTACGGGCCCGCTGCAAGGCAACCTCCAGCTGACTGGAGATCGACGTCAATGGCGTCGACAGCTCATGCGAGGCATTGGCGATAAAGCGGCCCTGGATCTCGAAGCTCTGCTGCAGCCGGTTGAGCAGCTGATTGAGGGTATCGGCTAAATAAGCCCATTCGTCGCGGGATGGCCCGGAGGCGCTTCGGATGCGTCGCGTGAGGTTCCGCGCCGAGATCTCGTTGACCTCGTCGGCAATACGCCGCAGCGGATGGAGCAGCGAAATAGAAAATAAATAACCGCCTATAATAGAGGTGAGTATACCGCCGATAAAGCTTAGCATGAGCACGAGTCGCAGATGCCGAAGCTTTTCATTACCCGGCTCATCATACGCCGCGGCGACAAGCACGAAACACGCGTCCCCGTCGTTATAATAATACGCTATGGCATCTTTGGGTCCCTGCTTGAAATAGACGCTTTCCTTGCTCGCGCGTGCCTTCGCAAGCACCGTCGTGTCAAGATGCATGGTGTCGACGGCACTATCCGCATACCAGTAGATGCGGTGGTTGTAATTATCATACGCCTCGACGATCTTGTCCTTCATCGCCACGGAGGTGGAAGCATCGATCTTGCGGATGAGTGCCTGATCGAAGATACCGCCCTGGCTCAGCAACCGCCCCGTGGTGATCGCCCTGTTAGCCAGGCGCGTCTGAATGTCTTTGATCCGATTCGTATAAGAGAAATAATATACCGAACTGCACACCAGCGTGAGGATGCCTACCACGAGAAGGGTAAACAACAGCGTTATTCGGTTCCTTACCGGCATCAGCTGGAATGGGTTTTTAAAATATAGCCCATGCCCACATGGGTCTGGATGAGCTTTTGTTCGAAATCCTTATCGACCTTGTTCCGTACGTAGCTGATATATACGTCGATCACGTTGGTATTGGTATTGAAATCCACGTCCCAGACGTTGATGGCGAGATCGGCGCGCGAGACGACACGGTTCTTGTTGCGCATCAGGTATTCCAGCAGCTGGAACTCTTTCGCGGTAAGCTTGATGCGGCGGCCATTCCGGTAGACTTCTTTGTTGTCGAGATTCATCTCCAGGTCCGCGGCGCGCAAAAGGTTTCCCACGGGCATGGACTGGCCCGGCGTCCGCTTGAGCAAGGCCCGGATCTTCAACAACAGTTCCCGGAACTCGAAGGGTTTTACGAGATAATCGTCGGCGCCGGAATCATACCCTTCGATCTTATCGTCGAGCGAGCTCATGGAGGTCAGCATGATCACCAGCATGTTCATGTTCCGGTAGCGGATCGCTTTGCAAAGTTCATACCCGTTCATGCCCGGCAGATTGATGTCCAGGATCGCCAGATCGAAATTCCGCGACAACAACAGCTGATGACCGATCTTCCCATCGTACGCGACCTCGACTTCAAAGCCATTCTCTGCGAGGCCCATCTTGAGGGTATCGGCAATCTTTTTCTCGTCCTCGATGACTAAAATTCTTCTTTCTTCCGACATATATTGTGTGCTTTCCGGGTGGGCGGCAAGCTCAAAATTACCCCGAAGCCGCGAGATTCCAAGCCTCTAATCTAATTCTAATCCGGCTCTAACCCACCGTTAATTCCGGCTGTTTACTTTACGAAAAAGAAAGAGCAGCATGGCAATTGCATTCAATAAGATCCTTATCCCTGTAGACTTCTCATTGAACACGGAGATCGCGCTGAAGAAAGCCGCGGGTCTCGTAGGACATGATGAAGCGATCCTGCATTTGTTACACGTGCTCAAACCCGGTAATCGGTCGAAACAGCAATTCAAGCTGTGGACCGTCGAAAAGGAGATGGAGCAGCTCAAAGATACGATCCGGTCCCAGCACCCTTCTATCAAGGTGAAGAGCCATGTCCTCCGGGGTCGTTCGGTACAGCGGCTGATCCTCGATTGTGCCGCCATGTTGAAACCGGACCTGATCATCATCGGCAAACAAAACAGCCGCCGGCGCTGGAGTATCTTTCCGCATCTCGAACCGGATAAGATCGCCAAGAAAAGCAATTGCCCCGTGCTGACGGTGAAACCGGGGTCGCTTGAAAGTCGCACTAAGGTGATCCTGATCCCCATCCGGGACTTCCTGCCGGAACGAAAGCTGGAGTGGGGCGTGCTGCTGGCGAAACGGTACAAGGCGCAGATCCATTTGTTAGCCCTCCAGGATACACCCGAACCCAAGGAATGGGCGCTGCCGCAGGTGTTCCTCAAGGCCTATCATCATCTGCGGGAACATTTGCATCATCCCATAGAATATTCAGCTTCCGGCCGGCATAGCGCCGCCAAAGCCGCGCTGAACTACGCCGAGCTGATCATGGCGGATATGATCCTGGTGAACCCGGAAACGGAAAGCGGGGTCTCCGGCTTCACCGGCTGGCGGCATATCAGCGACCTGGTTGGAAAGGATTCTAAAATACAAGTCTTAGACGTCGAACCATACAAATGATCCATTATGAGAAAAATTCTATTTTTTACCGTATGTACCTTCTTCTTCATGGGTGGCTCAAAGGCTCAGTCGACAGCGGAAGCCAGGAAATTGCTGTATTATGAACGCTTCGACGGAGCCGCCCATGCGCTTCAAACCCTGCTCAAAACCGATCCTAACAATTCGGAGGCCTGGTGGCTGCTGACACAGACGTACGTCGATAAACATCGGATACCCGCCCTCCATGACACGCTGCTGCAGATGCCGGCAACGGTACGCCAGCAGCCGCTGGGGCTTTGTGCATTGGGCGCGCTGGCGCTGGAGGAACATAAGAACGACAGCGCCCTTGGGTATTTCAATCAGGCATTGACGATGACGAAAGAAAAAGACCCCAGCATCCTGCTCGCCGTGGCGACCGCAGAGCAGAGTGGCGACTCCGTCACCGCCAAATCCGCCATCGCCGTGCTGAACAAAGCCATCAAACGCGACAAACACGACCCCGAGGTATACGTAGCCCTTGGCAATGTCTATCGCCGGCTCATGGATGGCACCAACGCCTACAAGGCCTATGAGGATGCGCTGGCGCAGGACCCCAGGGCCGTAGATGCCATGTACCGGATAGGCAAGATCTTCGCCACGCAGGAGAACCCCGAGATGTATCTCAAATATTTCAATCAGGCCGTGACAACGGATTCGCTTTATGCACCCGCCTGGTTCGAGCTGTATTACTATTATTACTTCCGCGATGTCAACAAGGCCATGGCATGTCTCGATCATTATGTCGCGGCCTCGGACCCCGGTATCGAGAACGACTACCTGATCACCGACCTGCTCTATGCCTCCCGCAAGTACCAGGCCGCCATCGATCATGCGCAACAGCTCATCGCGGCACAGGGAAAGGTCACCGAACCCCGGCTCTACAAACTCATTGCCTATAGTTACAACGAATTGCACGACTCCACCCAGGCACTGGATTTTATGAAACAATACTTCAAGGAACAGTGTGACACCGGTTTTGTCGTCAAAGACTATTCGACCATGGGTGAGATCTACGACGAGCTGGGCCAGACCGATAGCGCGGCCTGCTATCTCGTCAAAGCCAGCAACATGGAAAAAGACACGCTGCAACGGCGTGAGTATGCCAAAAAGATCGCCGGGCTATATAAAAAACAAAAAGATTACGCCAACCAGGCCATCTGGCTTGGCCGTTACTACACGGGAAACGATAAGGCCACGAATCTCGATCTCTTCAACTGGGGACTGGCCCACTACGAGGCCAAGGAATATCCGATGGCCGACAGCGTCTTTGGGATGTATTGCACGAAATACCCCGACCAGTGTTTTGGCTATTACTGGAAGGCCCGGAGCTCCGCTGCCATCGACACCGCCATGACCGCGGGGATAGCCATTCCCAGCTATATGAAGATCATCGATATCGACGGCAAGGATTCCACCAATAAGCTCAATCGCAAACACCTCATCGAGGCTTACGGCTATATCGCGGCGTACAAAGCCAATACCCAAAAGGATTACACGGGATCGATAGATTATTTCGAGCGGCTGCTGGCCCTCGATCCGGGTAACCAGGATGCGGCACGTTATGTCGCTATCCTGAAAAAGAACCTGGCGCGTAAGGCAGCGGCTGCGGAAAGCCACAAGGCTGCGTCCACTGCCGGCACCGATGCCAAATCCGAAGGAGGCAAATAGGATTCATCACATACTTCGAACGTTTCATCACTTTTCGAAAGGGCCCGGCGCTATTTGCAGTAATCTTGTTTAATCATTAACGATCGCCCTGGCGGGCAAACCGCCTCCGGCGGTTTAAAAGAAAAACAAGCGCAATATGCAGCCGGGTCTTTATCGTATCAGGTGGCGTTCCCACGAGTTCCTGCTAGTCACGATCGTAATCCTCGTCGCCATCGGCGGGTATGTCAGGCCGTTCTTCGAAATGAGCGCCGAACAGCTCATGCAGCTATACGGCGGGGCCTTCTCGAAATCCCATCTCTCGTTCGATTACTATCTTAATGTCATTTTCCCCAACGCGGGTTTTCTTGCCCTGCTCTATGGATGCTATTGTTGGATGAATCTTTATATCATCCCCTATTTCCTGCGCTCACTTCCGCCTGGCACGCCGGGTCCCAGCTTTCACCTGGCCATGCCGCCGCGCAGGATCATCTGGTGTCTGGTCAATGTCTTTCTCCTGTCGGCATTGCTGGCAATCGGCTGGGGGGATGCTTTTTCGTATTCGCATTTTCCGGACATCGCCGGCGCTCATCTTTCCGGCGCCATGGTCATCGGCTTAGGCATCGGCCATACCGTCAGCTGGGTGATCGGCTATATCGCCTATGCTGCGATCCGCGAGATCACGATCTGCAGGATGGAGACCGACCAGCTGAAATATGCCAGCACGATCGCGATCATCAATCAGCTCGCCGGCTTTTTGCTGCTGTATTATGCCCTTGGCGCGGTGCTGTCGAATTTCTACTTCACCAGTGATTTCCGCGGTCTGGAGGACTTTTACTTTCTCATCCTCCCGCCGGTGATCCTTACGATGTACACTCATCTGTACTGGGTCTTTCCCGTAAAGGGAGAGGGCAAGCTGATTCGCGGCTGGAGCGCGCGGGCCCGAGGGCGGCTACTCGCCTCCACGGCGGGCTGGCCCCTGCCCTTTTTGGTCTATGGGGTGGAAGACAATAAGGTGATATTGCCGGCGTGGTTTACCTTCTCCTTGCTGCTGTTGGTGATCACTACGCCCATCTCCTGGCTGATCTGGCGGCAACGGAAGGACAAGCTCCTGCAGGTACAGGGGCTGCAAACGGCCCTGGGGCAGTCGGAGGCCGACCTGCAATTCCTGCGGGCTCAGATCAACCCGCATTTTCTTTTCAATGTCCTCAATACCCTTTACGGAACGGCGCTGCAGGAAGGCGCCGGTCGCACGGCCGAGGGCGTGCAGAAGCTGGGGGATATGATGCGTTTTATGCTCCACGAGAACCATCTGGCGGAGATTCCCATGAGCAAGGAGATCGAATATCTTCGGAACTATATCGCGCTGCAGGAGTTGCGGACAGAGTCCGCCGAGTCTATCCGGATCGAGGCAAGCATCGACGAAACGTTTCCCGCGTACCGGATCGCGCCGATGTTGCTAATCCCTTTTGTCGAGAATAGCTTCAAACACGGCATCAGTCTCCGCGAGCCTTCCTGGGTCAAGCTGCATCTTTACAACGAGGGCAATCGCATCCTTTTCGAGATCCGCAACAGCGTTCATGCCCGCAAAGGCGATGACCCGGAAAAGACGCGGAGCGGTATCGGGCTGAAGAATGTGCTGCACCGGCTGAAGCTCCTCTATCCC